>NC_019908.1:2236111-2555556 GCF_000325665.1 Brachyspira pilosicoli P43/6/78 | reverse complement strand
CTGCTCTTTTATCGGTATCAAATTATTATAAACTTTAATCGAAATAAATTATAATATTATAACATACAAAATATAAACTAAAACAAATAAAGAAATAAAACCTAATCCATACAATAAAAACTTAAACATATTAAAACTAGAAAGCATCTTATATATCTGCTCTTCTTTGCTGTTTTCTTGATAAGAATTTGGTGTTACATAGCTGTCTTTTTGAGGATTAAATACCTTAACTTTTATAGGTTCTGTCTCTTCTATAATAACGCAATGCTCATCAGTTAAAGCAAGTGCTATCTTTGTAGAATGCTCATTAACTGTTTTGTCTATTACCTCGCCTACAACAAAATATTTATTGCCGTTATTTTTTTTAGTATTAATATCTAAATAAGTCATATTAGGATAGAAAGAACTATAATCCACTTTTACTATAATCTTATCTCCCAACTTTATATCCGCTATAGCCTTACCCATAATAGGAGCTACAACAAAATCTCCATCTAATATCTTATATTTTGCTGTAATTGACTCTTCATCGGTTTCTTTAGATTTATCATTATTGGCATCTAATGCATATTGACTTATATCTATGCTGGTTCCTTCAAACTCTTTCTTGAAGTTCTGTAAAAAGTTATTAACATCATCAATATAAAAACCCTTACAGTTTACATCGTATATTCCTATATTATAATCCATAGAAACATTTAATGTGTCTGAAAATATGTCTATTATAGAAATAATGTCATTATTAATAGCTGCCATAGTTGTATGAACTACATTTGTTCTGTTTGCTAAAATGGAATCCAAATCGCTGTTTAATTTATCTAAAACTATATTTACTTTATAATGTACATTATTGTAAACTTCTATATATTTATAAAGCTCTAAGTAATTATCATAGCTATTTAATACTTCAAATAATTCATAACTATCTGAAATTAATACTGTTTTACTAATAAGGTTAATTGTTAGTTTATCTATAAAAAATACAAAATATATATACTGGTCTAAATCTGGATATTCTGCTATAAATCTTACCGCAAGAACTTCTGTTTCATCTAATATTAAATTATTGTCTGACATAATACTCCGCTTATATACTAGTATTTATTTTTATACCTTTGAGAGTATCATTATATCATTAATAAACCAATACTCAAGTATAATACTATATAGTATATTAATATTTTCGGTAAAATAAAGTCTATATTATACTTTTACATAAACATTCTATATAAGATATTATAATTTATTTATAACTTCATAAAAAAATCATAAATAAAAACTATAATAAATAATTTAAGCTATTATGCTTTACAATTTTAAGTCTTTTTAGTATAATCTTAAATAAGGATAATATTATGTTTACTTATTTTGTAATCAAAAGAATACTAAAAGGCATAATCATGTTTGTGATACTTATGTTTATGTCTTCTGCTATATTTAACACTGTAAGCGAAAAAACTCTAAAAGCTCAGATAGAAGAAAATATTAATGCCGAAGTACGCGGACTTAGCAATATGCGTACAGAAGATGTGGAAAATTTTATTAAAGAAAGAAGAGCATACTATTATGATATATATTGGCTTAATAGAAGCATTGGAGAGAGAATATTTATAAGAGCAATTAACACTATAACATTTCAATTCGGCAAATCTACTATAATGATGGATTCTAACGGCAACAGAGATGTGATAAAAATAATAGGAGAAGCACTGCCACGCTCTATAATACTTTTTACAACAGCATCAATCATACAAATGATAATAGGCTTAATAATAGGACTCGTAAAGGCAAGAAAAGCAGGAAAACTATTCGACAGAACAACAAGTATTATCACTATGATAGTTTACGGCATGCCTACTTGGTGGCTTTCTATGATACTTATAATGATATTTGTTTATAAGTTTAATTTGTTTCCATCTGGAGGGGTTCATTCTATACCAACACCTGAAGGCATAATGTATTATTTGGATATGTTATGGCATATGGCATTACCTATGCTCACATTAACATTAATAGGATTTTGGGGGCTTTCTTTTGTTGTAAGAAATATAGTATTGTCTACCCTTCAAGAAGATTATATTATGGCGGCACGTGCTAGAGGCATATCAGAAAAGTCTGTTCTTTTAGGGCATACTTTAAGAAGCTCTGCTCCTCCTATAGTTACAATAACTTTATTAGGTTTATTCGGCTCTATTGCAGGCTCTATCATATTTGAAGGAATATTCTCTTGGCCTGGACTAGGCAATCTTTATTGGATATCCGTTCAGCAAAATGATATACCTGTATTAATGGGTAATTTAGCTATTACTACTGCTCTTTATCAATTTGGTTTGGTTGTGCTTGATATATCTTACGGATTTTTAGACCCTAGAATAAAAGTTGGAGGCAAGATGTAATGAATAATAATAATATTAATAAAAAGCTTGCCCCTCTAATAGAATTCTTTAATGAGTTTAAAAAAGATAAAACAGGAGTTGTAGGTTTATGCATACTTCTTTTGGCAATATTTGTTTCACTGTTTGAGCCATTAATACTCACATACAAAGAAGCACCAAAACGCTGGAGAGACATCACATATTGGCAGGATAACCCAGCTTCAGCTCCACCAGAGTGGCTTAATTTCTTCAGCAGAGAAAAATCGGCAATTACAACAGATATAAAACCTATAAGCGTAAAAACTAATTATATAGATAATCAAGCAGTATACAAAGCAATATTTGAATATGATTATCAATTTGACAAATCTCCAGTGGACTTAATTTTTCATGCCAATGTAAATAACTCTTCTGCTTTAGTGTGGAATGTAACAAGACCAGACGGCGTTGTAATCGCACTTTCAGACAGTTTACATAATACAAAAGGAGACTTAAGAATATCTGCATTTAATGATTCAAAAAATAGAATATTTAGGTTTTACAGAGAGTCGGTTCCGAGAATGCTTGCAAGACAAATTGATACTCTCACAACCAACCCCATGAAAATACTTTTTAATACAAAAAAAGATGATATGGCAAAAAATTTCTTAGCATTAAAAGGTGTTTATAAATTTGAAGTAACAGCTAATTTTTCTGACATTAATTCAAGTTTTGAAAATCCTTATATGGTATTAGTAGGCTCTATGTCTGGGATAATGGGCACTGACAATATGAAGCGTGATATATTTTCTGGTTTAATATCAGGTCTTAAATGGGCATTATTTATCGGCATAGCTACGAGTTTTATATCGGTTATAATTGGCGTGATGTATGGAATAGTGTCTGCATATTTTGGTGGGTTTGTTGATAGCTTTATGCAGTTTGTGTATCAGATATTTATAGGCATACCGGTTTTGCCTGTAATGATAGTAATGAGTGCAATATTTAAGCCTACAATATGGACTATGATTACGATGATGATATTTTTCTCTTGGACAGGTTCAGTTATGACGGTTCGCTCTATGGCTATGCAGCTTAAAGAAGAGACATACATTGAGGCAGCACGCACAATAGGGGCTTCTCATTTTAGAATAATATTTAATCATTTAGCACCACTGCTTTTGCCTTTTTCATTTGCTTCTATGGCTTTAGCTGTGCCTTCTGCTATAGTTTATGAGTCTTCATTATCTTTGCTTGGTCTTGGAGATGCCACTATTGTTACATGGGGGCAGATTTTGCATGATGCTATGAAGGGTTCTGCGGTGTTATCTGGTCTTTGGTGGTGGATAATACCTCCTGGAATATTGATTGCTATATTGGGAATGTCTTTTGCATTTTTGGGTTTTGCATTAGATAAGATACTTCACCCGAAACTAAAGAGCAGATAAAAAAATAATTGATTAAAGAAAAAATAAGTATTTGCAAAAAAATATTTTTATGTTATAATTTTGAGACTATAAAACCTATGTGCCTGTAGCTCAATTGGATAGAGCATCAGATTGCGGTTCTGAAGGTTGGAAGTTCAAATCTTCTCAGGCACGTTTAAATTAAATATATGGAGAGATGTCCGAGCGGTTGAAGGAGCACGATTGGAAGTCGTGTGTATGTAAAAGTACCGTGGGTTCGAATCCCACTCTCTCCGTAGTTTAGTTTCCTACATCTCTTATAACGGGGCTCTACGGCAGTTGATGATGAATCCGCCAGGTTCGGAAGGAAGCAACGGTAAGTCAACCCAACTGGGTGCTAGTTCTCCTGTTATAAGGGGCCTTTTTTATTCATAGCAATTTTTTATAAATAAACATCTTTTTCTATATAACTTTTTTATTCAGCTTTTCCCGTATTACATGCTGTGAACTTCATTAAATGTAAAGCAATCAAATATCTTAATTTAAATAAATAATTTTTAACAAACTTAAATATATAGTTAAACAAAGATATTTTGTCATGTAAGTTTTTCTTTTTATTCAACTTTTCCCGCCTTCGCTCTGCGGAATTCGTCAAAGTTTTTACTCTTCGGACACGCTTCGCAGGAAGCAAAGCCACCACTAACAAAAACTTAAAAAATATTTAGAATACATTGAAATTATTATTTTATATCTAACTTTTTTGTCGCTCAAAAAAGTTGCAAAAAACGCACATACTATAGCTAATGTTTTAGGAATATGTATTAAATATAAAATTATATTTTTATTTCAGTGCAGTCTTTTTACTTCTTTGGGTCATACTTCGGTCGCACCGAGTAGGAACATTGCCTACGGCATGCAGAGCGTCGGTAAAAGAAATTGACAAACTTTAAATTTTCTACTACACTATCTTGATTAATAATCAAAATATTATATCATATCATCAACATGGGGAGCTTATAAAAGGCTGAGAGGAAGTTTACATAATTTTATACATGCAAACTTCGACCCTTATAACCTGTTTGGGTAATGCCAGCGTAGGGAATTATCTCTTTTATTTTTTTTACTCTAAATAAATTAATAAAATGAGACCTTTTCTAATGTTGGTCTTGTTTTATTAAATTAGATTCATAATCAAACAAGACTAAAAATAAAATTCAATAAAGCAAGACAAACGGCGTTATAAAAATCTCTATTTAATATTTTTTAGGAGTTTTTTATGACTTACAATCTTAAAGCAAAAAACTTTTTTATTAAAACTTTATTTCAAACATTTTTTATTTTTCTAACTTTCTTATTAATCATCTCCTGCAACTAAAGAAACAAAAAAAATCAAAGATGAACTTACAGTAAACTTAGGCTATGAACTTCAGTCTATTGACCCAGCAATAAACGACGAAACATATGGTTTTATTTATATTAATCATGCCTTTGAAGGATTATTGACAAAAGACATAAACGGCAAAATAGTAGGAGGCTCTTCAGACAAATGGGAAATAAGCGAAGATAAATTAAAATACACATTCCACATAAGAGAAGATGCAAAATGGAGCGACGGCAAAAAACTCACAGCCGATGATTTTGTATATTCATATAGAAGAGTTGTTGCCCCTAAAACAGCTTCACCTATAGCATATTTAATGTATTATATAAAAAATGCAAAAGATATAAACATAGGCAAAAAACCAATTGACACTTTGGGAGTTACTGCAATAGACGAAAACACTCTTACAATAGAACTTGAAAACCCTACACTATATTTTGAAGATATTTTAGCTTCTGGGGGCTGTTATGTACCTGTGAGAGAGGACATTATAAATAAATACGGTGATGATTGGACTTGGAATCCCGAAAGCTATATTGGAAATGGTGCTTACAAGATGACAGAAAGAAAGCCCGATGAGTTAATAGCATTTGAACTTAATACTAATTATTGGGATTACAAAAATCAAGTTGCTAAGAAAATTAATTTTGTTTTGATAGCTGATGAATATATATCTCTTAATGCCGTTAGAACAGGAGATGTTGACTTTTCTATTAATGCCCCTCCTATTGGCGAGATAGAAAGTTTAATAAAAGAAAACCTTATGGCCGTAAGCGATATTATAGGAGTTTATTATTTAGATTTAAACAATAAAGATAAAACCTTGTCCGACAAGAGAGTAAGAAAAGCATTATCTCTAGCAATAGACAGAAATTATATTGTAAGCAACATTGGCTACGGCAAACTAATAGCAGCAGAAAGCTTTGTTCCGCCAGTTGTAAAAGGAGTTGAAAAATCTTTTAGAGAAGAGAGCAGCAATTTTATAATAGCAAATAATTACAGCAATAATATAATAGAAGCAAAAAAATTATTAGCTGAAGCAGGCTATCCAAACGGAGAAAACTTTCCAATATTAGAAGTAAAAGTTTCATCTGGTTTCTACACCACAGTATTAGAGGCAATTCAAGAGATGTGGAAAAATAATTTGAATATTGATGTGGTAGTGAGAACAGAAGAATCAAAAATCACACTTCCTTTCAGACAATTAGGCAAATACCAAATAGCTAGAACAAGCTGGACAGGTGATTATAATGACCCTCTCACAATGCTTCAGATTATGACAAGCGAAAGCGATATAAATTACAGTGGTTTTTCAAATGAGAGATATGACTATTTAATAAACTTTGCAACTACCTCAACAAATGAAAAAGATAGAATGGAAGCTTTAAAAGAAGCAGAGGCAATTCTTTTTGAAGAGATGCCTATAATACCTTTTATATATAGAACAGACTTTTTAGTTGTAAATCCGAAATTAAAAAACTATATTGATGACCCATTGGGACGATACAGATTTAACTATGCCTATATAGAAGAGTAATTTTAATAAATTATAATTTTAATAAATTTAAGAAATAAAGTGCTATTTTTTAATAGTATTTTATTTCTTAAAAAATTTTATTTACACACCCCGCCCTTTTTTCTTTTTGCTCTAATTTTAAATTTAAACTTTCTCTATATTCATTGCACAATTAGAATTTTTAGCTGCCCACCCAAGCGTTTTTTAAATCTTAAAATTTTTAATTTTAAAATTTTAAATTTTAAATTTTTTATTCTCTCACCGCACGTTAAGCTAAACAAAATATATCAATTAATTAGAAATACAACTTTTATTATTTTCATAAATACATTTACCGTGCGGGAAAGTAGATTATCAACTTAATTAAATCTTGGGTGGGTGTGCTTTTTTAATTAGGCAATAAAGAATATTTAAACAATATTTTTTATATAAACACAAAACCTAATAGGGCGGGATTAAAAAATAGCATAAACATCTTTTATTGATTTTTTCTAAATTATGCTATATAATAAATCAATCAAAATAAGGTAGGGCTTATATTTAATTTCTTAACAAATATAAGATTTCCGATAAACTTCGACAATATCATTTTTTAAAACAAAATACGAAGACTGGCAGCCTATCCAGTAATATAATTTTTTCAATAAAAGGAGACTCATATTTTATGAAAGTTATGGGAATAGTTGCTGGAAGACATAATGGAAACAGCGAAATTTTAGTAAAACAAGCTTTAACAGCTGTAAAAGATGCAGGTGGTGATGCTATACTTATTAATTTATTTGATTATGATATAAAGCCTTGCTCAGGATGTGAATCATGTACAATAGGTATGGAGAAAGCATTCAAAGAAAAAAAAGAATATAAAGGCTGCATCTACAAAGAAAAAGATGATATGGACAAAATAGTTAATGTTATGAATGAATGCGAAGGTATAATAGTGGGCTGTCCTACTTATGATTTGCTTCCTTCTTCATTATATTTATCATTTGCTCAGAGATTTTTGGCTTATGAATTATCATTTAGAATAAAGATAGGACAGGTAAAAAAAGACCCTCACACAGTAGCAGGACTTATAGGAGTGGGAGGCTCTAAACATGATTGGCAGACTATGAGTTTGGAAGGGCTTGCCGCTACAATGTTTACTCAATCTATCACAGTAGTAGATATGTATTTAGCTACAAGCGTTGGAAGACCAGGAAATGTTCTTATACATAAAGAGTATTTGGAGAGAGCTTACCAAATGGGCAAAAACATTGTCCAAGCAATTAATACACCTATTGAAGATAGAAAATGGCTAGGAGATCCTAATTTAGGTTTATGCCCAAGATGCCATTCTTCTTTAATATATCCAGGCGAAGAGCATTGGGACGGAGTTAAATTTAATTTTGAATGTGCTGTTTGCGGTGCGGGAGGAGATTTAGTAAAAGGAGAAAATGGAAAGTATAAATTTGTGCTTGCTGAAAATGGACTTATAAGAGACAGAAACATTAACGAAGCAAGAGCAGTGCATTTACAAGAGATAATGGAGACAAGAGATAATTTTATGTCTAGAAAGGGAGAGATAGAAGAAGAATATAAAAGATTTAGAGAGATGAAATTTGAAACTATAAAATAGCCGTTAATAAAACTCTTTATATAAAATAAAAAAAGCACTATTTATAATTATTAAATTAATTTTTAAATAGTGCTTTTATTTTTTAGTATAACTATATTTTGTCAATTTTTACTTTTTTTATATTCAATTAATAACCTGTTCCAAAATATTTTTGATATTTTCTCAATTCTGTTCCCAATCTAGTAATAACAAAACTTCCAGAAGCCACATCATTAATATATAAGTGCAAAAAATCTACATCATACAAGCTATACAAAATTTCTTCTGCTTTATCACCAGTAATTACAACTATCCCATTATCAACAAATTCATTTACATTATAATGTAATGATTTACCTTTATAAACCATTAACATTATATCATCCCCTTTTTTTATTCTTTTATTTTTAATTTCTATTGTAATATTACCATCATTTCCTATTATAGTTAATAAATATAAATTATTCCTATCTGTTTTAGTTATTTTTACTATTTTATCTTTTTCTAACACTTCTACATTTATAGCTTGTATATCTTCTGCTATTAATGTAGTAAATACAATAAATAATAATATTAATACTTTTTTCATTTTATTACTCCTATTTATTTACTTTATATAAAACTTCACGATATTCGTGCTGTGGACTTGAATATTCTATTTTACTAATAGCCAATATATCATTTATTAATTTTAATTCAATTTTATAAGAAAAATTATTTTTCCACATAATAAACCAACCTTTACCTATTGTCTGATTAGGTAAATAATACAAAACACCATCTATAGTATTCCATTTTCTATCTTCTATAATTCCATCTTTTTCTACCCAAGTTTTTTCTACTGTTCTAAAAAATAAATTATAAGGATATTTTGGAGGTTTACCTGTTTTAGTTAATTTTTCTTTTGATAAATTTGTGTAATAACTGCCAGATTCTTGCTCTTCGTTTGGAATATCAAATATAACTTTATTTATATCTATATTATAAAAAGGTTTTACAGGTATTGGCATATCCTGTGCTTCTCTTATAAATCTATTAAGAGAGTTTAATTCTTTTTTTATATATTCTCTCATTTTTCCAACTAAAACACCACTAATATTTTCTACATCATAAAATATTTTACTAAAGTCTGTAGTATTATAATCCTCTTCTGTATAAAATCTTATTTTATCATCTAAAACAGAAATACCTAATGAAGATGTTTCAGCTTCATTATAATAATTTTTAGAACCTATCACAATATTATTAACTATTTCATCTTCAATCATTTTTTCCAATTCTTCTTCTTTCTCTTCTTTTAATCTTGTTAATCTACTAATTTCACTATCTATTTCTATTCTCTCTTCTTCCTCTTTTTTACTTTGATATTTTTTAAATAAATAAAAAAGTAAATACAATCCTAAAAAAAACAATAATATAATAAAATAAGATATACTTTGCAATGCTATAGACAAGAACAACATAAATATAGAAACAATTACCCATAAAGCTATATTTAATTTTTGCATAAAACGACAACCCTAACAATAATATATATATTAGTATATATGAAAATATATAAAAATTCAATGACTTATTAAGTACATACTCTTGTTATAGAGTTAATATTTTTTAAACATTAGCATGATTTTATAGTAATTTAACATTTGCACTTTTTGGTTCTTTGACGAAGTCCACACCGTGTAGCTGCGGGAAAAAGAACAACAAAATTTTTAAGTTTTTATTTGTGGGGACTAGCCCCCACACCCCCAGTTCTTTTGCCGATAGGCACCTACTCGGTATTGGTATAAAAGAACCAAAAGAACTGCATTTAATAAAGTATAGCTTTTTATGTGCAGACAAAATATAAATCTTATTTTAACCTTATATATTCCAAAAATATAAAGCTAAAAACACTTACACTTTTTAGTTATTCTTCTTTTAACTTAAAATATTCTATAGCCTTTATCAAATCCTCTGCCTCATTAAGAAGTGACTGAGAAGCTGAAGTTGCCTCTTCCACTAATGCAGCATTTTGCTGAACTGAAGTATCCATTTGCGTAATAGCTATATTAACCTGACTTATTCCCTTTCCCTGTTCTTGAGCAGCTATATTAATTTTCTCCATTATTGCTGAAGCATCGTCCATCTTTTGAGATATATCATCAAACATCTCTTTAGATTCTTTTACACTTCTAGTAGCCAAATTAATTTTATTAGTGCTGTCTGTAATTAAAGCAGTAATGTTTTTTACAGACTCCTGAGCATTCTGTGCTAAGTTTCTCACTTCACTAGCAACAACAGCAAATCCCCTGCCCTGCTCTCCTGCTCTAGCCGCCTCTACAGAAGCATTCAAAGCAAGTATATTAGTTTGAAAAGCAATATCCTCTATTAGCTTAGTAATATTTATAATCTTCTCGCTAGCCTCATAAACATCATTCATCTTCTCAACACTGTCTTCTACTATAACACCAGCTTTCATAAGCGAATCTTTAGCCTCAGCTACCATTTGCGTACTTCTAGCAACACCCTCTGCAGATTCTTTTATAGCACTAGCCATCTCGTTCATAGATGAAGCAGTCTCTTCCAAACTAGCCGCCTGAGATTCTGTTCTATGTGATAAATCTGTGTTTCCTGATAATACCTGATTGGCTGCTGTTGACACTTGCTCTGCTGAGTTTCTTACAGTATGTACTACCTTATTAAAATTAAGCATGGCCTTATCCCAACCTCTAGCAATATCTCCCCATTCATCTTTTCTGTTTTCAAACCCCTTAGGTATTTCTATAGTTAAATCTCCTGTAGACATTCCTACTATATCTTTTGCTAAAACTGTAATAATGCTAGAAACTGTTTTTCCTATAATGTAAGGAACTATTAAAAATGCTAAAACAACTATCACTATAGAAATAATTATCATTATAGTTCTTATTTCGTTTGAGTCTTTGAATATTATTCTATTTGGAGCAGTGATTTTCAATCCCCAATTTTTACCAGGCATAACATCAACAGGTGTAAACGAATAAGTATAATTCTCTTTTACTGTTTGGCTATAAGTTTGAAATATTACATTCTCACCTTTCATTACTTTATTAAACATATCAAACTTTTGATAATAAGGATATATCTCATCTAAAGTTTTACCTATAAAATAATCCTTATCACTGTCATATAATATAAGTCCTTTATTATCAAAAAGTGTTGTAGTAGTGCCTTCAAAAAGTTTTATATTAGAAAGCAAATTATATAAAGACTCTACTGATACATCTATAGCAACAACACCTATTACTCTATTATCTGCCTTTATAGGTATAGACCAAATAAAGTTCATAGCTTTATTATTATTTGAAGAGGAAGTATAAATATCTGTTATATAATTCTCTTTGCTGGCTACAGCAGATGTATAATAATCGCTTTGAAAAATAGTATTATCTGAATATCCGTCTATTAAGTTATCTCCATCTCTTGTTACATAATAATTAAAACGTCCATTAGCTTGCATATATTTTTCTGATGTTAAATAATTATTATCATCATTAAATACATTAGGCTCAAAAGCTATTAATAATTTATTTACTTCTTTTGGAAGAGTACCAAAAAAATTGTAAGCTGCTGCTTCATAAAAATTTCTGTTTGATACACCGTCTTTATAAAAACCTGCTACAGTATTAGCAAATCCTACTGTTATATCAGCCTCATCATTAATAATAGATTTTAAACTTTCAACTTCCATAGCAGCACTTTGATTTAATATCTGATATACGAACCCTTTACTAGCAGTTCTCACATAAACAATATTTACTACATTGGCAAATACAAGCATTATTACCAATGGTATTAAAATAGAAAAACTTATTTTTAATCGAAGACTTATTTTTTTCATGATATATAAACCTCTTCTTAATAATAAATGATATTAATAAATAATACTAATAAATATTCTTTACAAATATTTTACTTTTTAAAAATATAAAAGCAAGTATAAATTATTATATTATTGAATTAATATTTAAAAAAACACAAAAAAAGTACTTAAAAATGGAAAATATATGAATTTATGATGTAATAAATATTTTTTTATTCATAACAGTATATACAACAAATGAAACAATAATACCCACAAATGCTCCAAAAATAACATCGCTTGCATAATGAACCATCAAATAAACCCTTGAAAAACTTATAATCGAAGCAAGAATTACTGCCAAAAAGCTATATCTTTTATTAAAGTAAAGAAATATAGGCAAATAAACAGCAAAAGAAACTGTAGCATGCGAAGACGGGCAGGAAAATGATGTTTCAATATGACTTCCTACAGCAACCCAATAATCATAATAGTCTGTAATAGGACGCTCTCTTGCTATCAAAGGTTTTAATATAACAGCAGTAATAATAAATGCTATAAAACAGCTAACAGCCATATTGATACCGCAAATCCTTGTTTTTTTAAATATCAAAAAACCTATTATTACAGCAATTAAAAATATAGCATCTCCCATATTTGTAATTACTGAGAAAAAATAATCCAAAAAATTAAAATTATTATGTAAACTGTGTGCAAACTCTATTGCAGAACTATCCAATTTATTTATTAAGCTCATAAACCAAAATCCATATAAATATTATAAATATAAAACAAAAAATACATAAAACATATTGTCAAATAATGTCTTTTAATATAACATAAAAAAATTAAAAAAGGAAAAAACAGTTTATGAATGAATATATAGTTTCTATAGGCGGTTCTAATATAGATATACAAGGCTTCTCCAAAGAAAATATTTTATTAAGAGAATCAAACCCTGCAAAAATAAATATATGTGCAGGAGGAGTAGAAAGAAACATTGTTCATAATCTATCAAACTTAGGTCTTTACAATATCAAGTTTATAACATCAATAGGAAATGATATATTCGGTGATATTCTTTTAAATAATATAAAATCGCTTAATATAGATACTTCATACATCATAAAAAAAGGCTCTTCAACAACATATATGGCTATAATGAATAGTGATAAAGATATGTATTTAGCCGTTTCTGATATGGACGATTTAGACAAAAACATTACAATAGAATATTTAGATAGTATAAAAGATATAATAAAAAATGCAAAACTCATCACAATAGATGCCGTAATAAAAAGAGAGATTTTTGAATATTTAATAAAAAACTTTCCAGACAAAAAATTATTATGCGATGCTGTATCTGTAAAAAAAGCAGAAAATATAAAAGGATTAGAAAAACATATATATGCTCTAAAGCTTAATTCAAACGAAGCTTCATTTCTTTTAGACAAAGACATTAGCACTATAGAAGAAGGCTTGGAGGCGGTAAGTAGATTTATAGATATAGGAGTATCAGAAATATATATTACGTTTGCAGAAAAAGGAATATGCTACGCCTCTACTAAAACAAAGCCCGCACATTTAAATGCACCCAAAGTAAATATACTAAATGCTTCAGGGGCAGGAGATGCATTTATGGCTGGTATAATCTATTCTATATACAACAATTTTGATTTGGACTACAAAGTAAAGTTTGCTGCAATTATGTCTATGCTCGCATTAGAAAGCGAAGAGACTATTAATAACAATATAAGTTTAGAAAATGTTCAGCAAAGACTAAAACTAATATTTAATTAAAACCAATTATCCTTTTGATATTTTTTTTAAGCAATATGTTATAAATATAAATAGCCCCATTATAGACAGATAATCCATAAAGAAAAATATTACAGGCTCTTCATAATCAAAAAAAGCAAACTCCACAAGCAGAAACATTTTATTATATAATCCTCTTTTAATAAATGAAACAACCCCATATATAGAAACAAACAAAGCTATTATTATAGAAATTTGTTTTTTAATAAACTTTCTATTTATAAACATACCCCAATGCATTCCCAAATGTGCCGACATAAATACAAAAGCCCAAGAGTTTGAAATCATATGAAGGCGTCTTGTAAACATTCCACTGTTGTGAATATTAAGAAAACCTAACACTCTTTGAGAAAACAGTATTCCGCTAATCATGAGTCCTAACATACACAAAAAAAGCATAGTGTTAATAAATGTGTTTAATATTCTGTTAAAATTATATTTGCCTTTATAAATATTTTTATACCAATTAAAATTGAGTATATGATGAAGTATAAAAAATATAAAAAGTGAGAAACCTAAATATTCATGTATAGCATCACCTGTAAAGTGATATGCCATTAAAACAAAAAATAGCAGCGTCATTATTATGTCTACTGTAATTTTAATTATTCTTTTCATCGAAGCTTCTCCTTAAACGAGTTTGCTGTTTTATAGTTTTGTTAATAATATTTTAACATTACATAATTCATTGCTTTTTGGGGACTAGTCCCCCTGCGAAGCGTGCCATTAAGGGTACGCACCCACAGTTCTTTTGCGACCGTAGAGAGTCATTCAGGGCGACCTAAGGAAGTACCTTTAGGTATGGTATTGCCACAAAGAAGCAAAAAGGCTGCATTTAATAAAGTATAGCTTTTTATGTATATACAAAATATAGACACTATTTTTACATATTCCAAAATATAAAGCCAAAACACTTGCACTTTCGCGAAGCGTGCCCGGAGGGCAAAAACTTTTTGCTGCGGGAAAAAGTTGAATAAAAAACTCATATAAAAGAGATAGTTATTTTATAATATACTAAAAAATTTCAACTTTATTTATTTTAATTATTTGCAGGGCTTTGCCCCCTGCGAAGCGTGCCCGTAGGGTAGCACCCCAGTTCTTTTGCGACCGAAGGGAGTCATTCAGGGCGACCTAAGGAAGTGCCTGTGGTATCGCCACAAAGAACCAAAAAGGCTGCATTTTTAAGTCTAAGTATTATTTTACATCTATTATATTTTATAATATAAAAACATCTATCAACTTTAATAGCCAAGCTTCCTTAGCCAATCCAAAACTTTGCTCTTTGAATTTTTTACTTCTGGTCTATACACCCCTATAGGCTCTAACACTTCGCAGTTTGCTGGAAGTAAGTTTTTTAAATCTCTTATCGTTCTTGAAAGTCCTCCTGTGCCATGTGTACAAAATGGTATTATTGTTTTGCCCTCTAAATCATAGCTTTCAACAAATGTAAAAACTGCCATTGGGCATGTATACCACCAGTTTGGAAAGCCTAAAAATATAACATCATAATCATCAATGTTGTTCACTCTCCCTACTAATGCTGGTCTTTCATTATTGTCCCTTTCTTTTCTTGCCTGGTTCAAACATTCATCATAATCGCTTGAATATTTGTTTTGTGTCTTTATGCTAAATAAATCTCCTCCTGTCTCTTCAGCTATCCAATTAGCAATTAACTCAGCATTACCAGGAGATAACACGCTTGCAGAAGTTTCAGCATCTACGTCAATAGAATTAGGATTTTCTACTACTGTATTGTCTGACCAAGTGAAATATGCTATTAATATTTTGTTTTGAGTGTTACTAATATTTAAAGCATTAATGTTTTGTGAAGTTTCTAAACTATCAACTATATAATCTTTTTTTTGAGTATCATTATTAGTGCAAGATAACATAATTATTGATAAAAGCACAAATATTATTTTTTTTATAAACACATTCATCAACACACTCCTTAATAACTTTTAGTTTACATTAAAAAACTTTATTTACCCTCTGATAATTCTCCATACCACCAAGATGCAGTTACGCCTCCGTCCATAAGAAAATCGCTTCCAGAAATAAATGAGCCTCTCTCTGTCATTAATAGCTCAGCAACATTAGCAACATCGTCAGGAGTGCCTGCCCTTTTTGAAGGACAAAGCTCTAGCATTCTTTTATACATTGCTCCCCTTGGGCCGTTTAATTCATCGTTCGCTAATGGTGTTATTATTATGCCAGGGCTTATTGAGTTTAATCTTGCCCCTCTCTTGCCCCAATTTCCAGATTCATACATAACTCTAAGACAGTTGCATCTTTTTGATAATTGATAGGCTTTTAATGTGTCTGAAGCTTTTTCAAGTATTGGCAAAGATAACAATTCTTCTGTTGGAGTGGTAGCAATTATTTTATTTTCTTCATCTGTGAGAGAGCCCAAACGATAACCAGACTGTGAAGATATTATTACTCCGTTTCCGCCCTCTTCTATCACCTTGCCGAACTCTTCAAGCAATACCGCTGTTCCATATAAATCAACTTTTAAAATATCTTTAATAGATGCCTGAGATGGTGAAACGCCTGCAGCATTAACAAAATATTTTATTTTTCCTAAACCCTTTGAAAAATCTATTAGTTTTAAAATTGATTCTCTTGAAGAAATATCCGTTTCAAATACAGAAGTTTCAAACCCTGCATTGTATAATGTTTTAGATTCCCTTTCAGCATTTTTTATATTGAAATCGGCAAGTACAATATGCTTACCAATTCCTACTCTTCTTGCTATAGCAATTCCAATAGAGCCTGCCCCTGTTAAAACAAAAACATCTTTTTTCATTATACATTCTCCTATAATTAAATTCTTCTAATCTTTTAATTAATGTTTCTTAGCCACTCTCTAATGCTGTTTTCTGAGCTATTAACGCTTCCTCCAGATATACTCAAACCTTCTAATATAGTAGAATTAGCACATAATTTTTTTATATCAGTAACGCTTCTTCCCATTCTGCTTCCACCATGAGTACATAAAGGAGCAATTTTTTTACCGCTGAAGTCATGAGTTAATAATAATTGTTTTACAGCCTGCGGAATAGTACCCCACCAATTAGGGTAACATAATATTATAGTGTCGTAGCTTGACAAATTATTTATATTAGCACTCAACTTTGGTAAAAAATCATCATTTTGTTCTTTTCTTGCCTGATTTACAGTGTCATTATAAGAACTTGGATATGGTTCAACTGTTTTTATTTCAAACATATCTGCTTGAGTGAGGTTTTTAATAATGTTAGCAGCGGTTCTGGTATTTCCGCCCCAAGAAAAATACACTATTAAAGTTTTTGAGCTTTGAGCGTTTAAACCTCCGATTAATAATGTATTAAAAAGAAATAAAGACATTAATATTATTTTTTTCATTTAAGTTCTCCTTGTAATATTTTATTTTTGATATCTGGGGCTTTGCCCCCTGCGAAGCGTGCCCGTAGGGTAAAACCCCAGTTCTTTTGCGACCGTAGGAAGTCCTGCGACCAAAGGGAGTCCTTCAGGACGACCGTAGGAAGTACCTTTAGGTATGGGTATGACCCAAAGAAGCAAAAGGACTGCATTTATAAAGTCTAGCTTTTTAGGTATATACATATACATTCCAAAATATAAAGCTAAAACACTCGCACTTTTTGGTTCTTTTTGCTGCGGGAAAAAGAACAACAACTTTTTGTTATTTGCGGGGACTAGCCCCCGCACCCCCACTTCTTTTATTGGTATAAAAGAAGCAAAAGAACTGCATTTATATATTAAAATGTCTCTGATTTATTATCACCAATTATAAAGCAAATACAATATTATAATTATTCTATATTATTAATTATTGTTATGGCGTTCAATGTTCTTGGATATCCTATATAAGGCAAACATTGAGTTACTGCTTCAAGCATCATATCTTTACTGTTGCCCATCTTAATATTCGCATTCGCATGTGCTATAGCTTGAGGTTCTGCTCCGCCTAAAGATATTATCATTATAAATGTTAATAACTCTCTTGTTTTTAAGTCTAAACCTGTTCTTGTATAGAAATCTCCAAAACAATTAGCCGATAAAAAATTCTGTATATGCTTCTGATTAGGTGCGGCATTTGAATGTGCAGCAAGTATCGCATCTCCGAATATGCTTACCTGTGTTTCTAACCCCTTATCAAATCTTGTACTTTCTGTAACTGTTGATTGAGATTCTATAGGAAGTGAAATATTTTTTTCTTTAAATACTTCATTTGCTTTTTCTAATGCAGCAAACACTCTCGGAAATCCTACATAAGGAGAACATTGATATAATGCTTCTTTTATCTCTATAGGACTAACTCCAATATTTAAAGCTGTTTCTACATGAGGTTTTATCATATCAGTACCTTGTGATGCTGTTAAAGATACTAATGTTACAAGCTCTCTTAATTTAGGATCTAATGTTCCATGATTATAAACTTCTCCATAAACAAAATTATTAAATATACTTTCTAAATCTGCATCATTAGTTTTAGTTATAGATGCATCTCTTTTGAGTAATTCATTGTATTTAGTTTTTGCTTTTTCTGTCATAGTTAAACTTTCTCCTTTGTTTTGTGAATTTGCTATGCATGAAAATACTATTACTAGAATAGATAAAGATAAAATAATTTTTAATGTTTTTTTCATTAATGACCTCCTTAATTTTTTAATATTTCAATTTTAATAATTGCTTTATAAAGTCAGCATCATCATTAAGAAATATGATGTTTTTATTATTATCCAAAGTTTTTATAATATTCATATCATTATCATCTAATGTGAAATCGAATATTTTTGAGTTTTCTATTATTCTATCTTTGTTTACACTCTTTGGAATAATTGGTATATTTCTTTGAGTAAGCCACCTTAAAATAACTTGAGCTATAGTCTTATTATATTTTTTGCCTATAGTTTTTAATATTTCATTATTGAAAATATTATTTTTTCCTTCTGCCAAAGGTCCCCAAGATTCTAATGTAATATTATATTCTTTCATTAAGTTTTGCTCTTCCCATCTTTGAAAAAATGCATGAGTTTCTATTTGATTAATTGCAGGTGTTATTTTAGTATGTGATGCAAAATCAATTAATCTATCTTTATAGAAGTTGCAGCAGCCTATAGCTCTTATATATCCAGCTTCATACAATTCTTCCATTGCCTTCCAAGCTGCATAATAATTACCAAAAGGCATATGTAGTAAATATAAATCTAAATAATCTAATCCTAATTTTTCCATAGACATTTCAAATGCTTTCTTTGCCTTATCATAATCTGCATCCTGTATCCATAATTTGGTAGTGATAAACATTTCTTTTCTGTTGATTCCGCTTTCTTTTATAGCATCTCCTACAGCTTTTTCATTAAGATATATTGATGCAGTGTCTATATGTCTGTATCCTGCTTCAATTGCATTTAGTACTGCTTTTTTGCATTCCTCATAATCTTCTACTCTGTATACTCCAAACCCTAGAATAGGCATTTCAACATTATTATTTAACTTTATACAATTCATAATGTCTCCATTTTTTATAAATATTATTCTGTTATTATTTTATTTCCTTTATCACTTTGGCAGGATTGCCTCCTACAATTGTACCACTTGGCACATCCTTATTTACAACAGCACCGGCAGCAACTATTGAGTTTTCTCCTATAGTAACTCCAGGAAGTATAATAGCAGCTGTTCCTATCCATACATTTTTCTTTATTGTGATTTGTTTTGGAATCAATATATTTCTGTTATTATAATCATGATTAGGAGTTATTATGCTTACATTATGTGCTATCTGTACATTGTCTTCTATAACTACCCCTCCAATATCCATAATGGTGCAATTCTTATTTATAAATACATTCTTTCCAAACTCAACATTTCCTATATCTATATGAAAGCTTGGCATTATAATTACAGATTCATCTAAATTAGTTTCAAATATTTTGTTTAATATATCTTTGTTATTTTTGTAGCTTTGAAAAGTGTTGTTATACTGCCATAATAATTTTTCTGTCTCTTGCATTTTGTTATATATAATCTGAAACTCTTCAGAAAACATATTTATCTCTTTTCCATTTTTATAATTTTCTAAAAACTCTTTAACGTTCATAAGTTATTATTCTCCTTTTTATTTTTTCAATTCATTTAATTAACCCTTTCAATGCGTATATCAAAATTGCCTTTTATATTTGAAAGCTTTTCTACATCTGAAGTATTTTCAAACTTGCCTAAATAAATTAAATTATTTGAGTATCTAAAATTTTTATAAAATATAGCAATGTTTCCCCAAGGAGCATAATAGGTGATATCGCCTGCTTTAGGGTTTATGCCGTCTGGTTCATTTTCTATATTTAATTTCTTGCTTAAATAAAATATTTTTTCTGTGCTGTTAAAATCTTCTGCTTTAACGCTTAAAGGAAGAAGAGATAAAAAATCATTTCCTGCTTTTGAATTTGTTATTACTGCATATATTTCATTGCCTTCAAAAGTTAATTTTATTCTTGTGTTTTGAGCAAATGCATTCATAGCGAATAATCCTATAAAAAAAGTTATAATAATTTTTCTCATATTCTAGCCTCCTATATAACCATCATGATTGATTTTATTTTAATTAGAAAGAGAAATATATCAAATACTTATGTCTTATAATTAATTATAACTAAAAAGCATAATATAGATTTTTTAATAATTAATCAAAATATAAGTATTCTATTAAATAAAAAATATAAAAAACTTTCTAAATCATTTGACATTGGAGCATACTCTAATGCTATAATATAATTAATAAAAATAAATAAGAGGTTATAAAATGAGTAAAAAAGTATTAATAATATCATCTAGCCCAAGAAGAGGAGGCAATTCTGATACATTATGCGATGAGTTTTTGAAAGGTGCTAAAGAAGCTGGACATAATGGAGAAAAGATATTTTTAAAAGACAAAAAAATTAATTACTGCGAAGACTGCGGAACTTGCTACAAAAATAATAAGCCTTGCGTACAAAAAGATGATATGAAAGACATTTTAGACAAAATGCTTGAGGCTGATGTAATAGTAATGGCTACACCTGTTTACTTTTATACAATGAATGCCCAGATGAAAACTTTTATAGACAGATGCGTTACTAAATATTTAGAGATTAAAAACAAAGATTTTTATTTTATTGCGACTGCTGCTACTGAAGATGAAAAAGAAATGGTTAGAACTATTGACGGCTTTAGAGGATTTTTGGATTGTTTAGAAGATGTGAGAGAGAAAGGAATTATATTAGCACATAGTGTTTGGAATAAAGGCGAAATTAATGATAAAAAATTTATGCAAGATGCATACAATATGGGTTTAAATGTCTGATTATTTTAATTTTATAAAATCATAAACAATTTCAATATAAAAATTGGTATATACTTAAAAAAGGTATGCCAATTTATTTTTTTAATATATTTTTTAAGTTTATTAATTTTTATATTCAATTCTCCATTCATTAAAAGTTATACTGATAAATATTTAACGCAACTATATTAAATATTTATGTCTTATAATAAATTATAACTAAAAAGCATTGATAAAAATATATAGTATGTTAGTATAAAAGTAAGGTAAATATATTTTATAAATTTATCTATTTTTATAGATGTATTATCAACTTTTTTGCCGCTCAAAAAAGTTGCAAAAAACGCAAATACTACTACATTATATTTTTTAAATATAGTACAATTCATAAAAATTCGGCTATATTTAAAAATTGATTTATAAAAATGCAGCCTTTTTGGTTCTTTGCGGCAGCAAAAGAACTGGGGGCGTGGGGGCAAAGCCACCACAAATAAAAAACTTAAAAATACATCTATAAATCTATGAGGTACTATAATGGACATAAAAGCTTTGAAATATTTTCTAATTTCGGCAAGAGAAGGTAGCATCACTAAAGCCGCAAACTCTCTTAATCTTACCCAGCCTAACCTATCAAGACAAATATCCAACTTAGAAAAAGAAATAGGAAAGAAATTGTTTATTAGAAGCAACTACACCATAAAACTTACAACCGACGGAATGCTTCTAAAAAAAAGAGCAGAAGAGATTATTGACTTGATGGAGAAAACTAAAAAAGAGTTTAAATCTTCTGATGATGTTATAGCAGGCGACATTCATATAGGAAGTGCTGAAACTTATTATGTTAAACTTATTGCTGATGTTATAAAAAATATGAGAGATGAATACCCTAATATAATTTATCATATACATAGCGGTGCATATTCAGAGATTACAGAAAAACTCGATAAAGGGCTTTTAGATTTCGGAGTTGTGATAGGCAATTTTGACTCTTCCAAATATGAATGCTTGGATATACCATACAAAGAAGTTTACGGTATACTAATGAAAAAAACTTCACCTCTATCGAAAAAGAAATTTATAGAAAAAAAAGATTTGCTTAATATACCTATAATGTGCCCTAAGATATTTTTTAACAATAAAATACAAACTTCAAAGTTCGATGAATGGATAGGAAAAGACTTTGACAAATTAAATATTATATTAACCTACAATCTTATTTACAATGCTGCCATTATGGCTGAAGCAGATATTGGATATATTTTAACTATGGATAAACTAGTAAACAATTCGGAAAGATTTTGTTTTGTTCCATTAAAGCCGAAATTGGAAATAGAATCAAGGGTGATATGGAAGAAAAACCAAATATTTTCAGAGGCATCAAAAGTGTTTTTGGGCAAGCTAAGAAATAGATTATAATTTAATTTATTTAAAAATAGAATATTTGTTAGGCTTTACCCAATATCACATTTGCACTTTTTGGTTCTTTTGACGAAGTCCGCACAGCGACTGAAAGGAGTACCTTTAGGTGCGAGCTGCTGGAAAAAGTTGAATAAAAAACTCATATAAAAATAGTTATTTAAGAATATACTTAAAATTTCAACTTTATTTATTTTTATTATTTGCAGGGACTAGCCCCCACAAACAATAAAATAAAAAATCTTATAAATATAAAAACTTATCTATTCTTTTTATAAGCATTATATTCTTCATCTGTAACATGCTCTAACCAAGTTACATTATTTCCGTCTTTATCGCCTGTTATAGCAATATGCTTCATTTTGCAATCCGGTGAAGCTCCATGCCAATGCTTTTTATCTTTAGGGCAGTATAATGCCTCTCCTTTGTGAAACTCTAAAACTTCTCCACCCTCTTCTTGTGTGAGCCCTATTCCTTCAACTACTATTAAGTGCTGACCGCAAGGGTGTGTATGCCATGCTGTTCTTGCACCTGGCTCAAATGTTACATAGGCTACAGAAAAATGCGAGTCTTCATTAGGCTCTGTGAGAATCTCTACTTCAACATCGCCTGTAAAATATTCTTTGGCTCCTTTAAACTTTTTGCCTTCTCCATTTTTTATGAATATAGTTTTTTCTGGTGATTTTTGATATTTATAATCTGGCATTTTATTTTCTCCTTTTTGTTATACTAAAAATTTTTAACTTTTTCAATCTTTTTCTTGTTCTTTTTCCCGCCGCAAAAAGAACCAAAAAGTGCAAATATAAAATTAGTATTAAACTGTACTAATAATGTTCAAAATATAGAATAAAACTATATATTTTAGCTAAAAAATAGCCTTTTTGCTTCTTTGTGGCAATACCGAAGGCACTTCCTACGGTCGCAAAAGAAGTGGGGTCTGGGGCAAAGCCCCAGTTATCAAAATAAAATATAACTTTAATTTTTAACAAATTATAATTGTTTAGGTATATTTTATTTTTACAAATATATCCTTAATCCATTTTCTTATTTCACTCTCAGAACTTGACGCAGAGCTTCCATATACGCTTAATATTTTACCTACTTGTTTAGACTTTGATTCTTTTTCTATATCTCTTTTAATGCTTCCACACCCTCCGCCTCCATGCGTACAGAAAGGCATTATTATTTTATTAGAAAAGTCAAAACTGTTCAAAAACGTATTTAACGGAGGAGCCATTGTGTTCCACCAATTAGGACTTCCTGCAAATATAATATCATAATCATCTATGCTCTTTATGGTGTTTTTTAATTTTGGTTTGTAACCGCTGTTTATATCTCTTTTAGCTTCGTTTAATACGGTGCTGTAGTTTGGCGAATATGCTTTTTCAGGCTCTGTATTAAAAAAGTCTATTTGTACATTTTGTGATTCTTCTTTTATAATTTTTGCTATTGTATCAGCAAGTTTTTTAGTGTTTGCTGAATGCGAATAATAAGCTATCAATATTTTCATCATGAGCTCCTGTTATTTTTTTATTTAATAGACTTACTTCAAAACTGCTTGATAAAATTATTTAATATTCAAAAAGTGTATAATTAATTATAATAAACATGCAGCCTTTTTGGTTCTTTGACAAAATCCGTAAAGCGTAGTTGAAGGAAAAGAACAATAATTTTTTGTTATTTGTGGTGGCGTTGCCCCCACACCCCCACTTCTTTTGGTGACCCAAAGAAGCAAAAGGACTGCATTTAATAAAGTATAGCTTTTTATGTATATACAAAATATAAATATTTATTAATCTGTTTTCAAATAAATCTAAAACTTATAAAATTATTTTCCTACTATCTCCATATGCTCCTTCGGATACCTGTCGCCCTCTATTGTTATTTGTGATATCGCTTCATTTATCTTATTTAATTCCTCCTTACTAAAATCCACATTAACAGAATATGCATTCTCTTTTAATCTCTCTATCTTGCTTGCTCCAAATATAGGCACTATAAAAGGCTTTTGATGAAGTACCCAAGCTAATGCTATTTGAGCCTTTGATACATTTTTGGCTTTAGCAATCTCTTCCAAAATATCAATCAATGATTTGTTTTTATCAAAGTTCTCTTTTTGAAATCTTGGTATAGAGCTTCTAAAATCATTCTTTGAAAACTCGCTGTTAAGCTTGCCTGTTAAAAAACCTTTGCCAAGCGGTGAAAAAGGCACAAAACCAATATTTAATTCTTCTAATAATGGTATAATCTCTTTTTCCGGCTCTCTCCAAATCATAGAATATTCGCTTTGTATGGCTGTGAGTTTGCATACTTCATTAGCTTTTTTTTATGCTGTTTGCTCCTGCCTCTGAAATGCCCCAATGTTTAATTTTACCTTCTTTTATTAATTCTTTCATTGTGTCTGCAGCTTCTTCAATAGGAGTGTTAGGGTCAACTCTATGAAGATAATACAAATCAATATAATCAGTTTTCAGTCTTTTTAATGAACCTTCTACTGATGATATTATAGTCTCTTTTCTGCCGTCTAACATAGGCTTTCCATTTACAGTTTTTATTCCGCACTTTGTAGCTATTACAACTTTATCTCTTATGCCCTCTAATGCTTCCCCTACAATCTCCTCGTTTTTGTATGGACCATAAGCTTCTGCTGTGTCAAAAAAATTAATGCCTAATTCTATAGCTTCATGTATAACGGATATTAATTGTTTTTTATCATAATTCTCATCATACACTACACCATAACCCATACACCCTAAACCAACGGCCGAAACTTCCAAATCTCCAAGTTTTCTTTTTTGCATATTAATAACTCCTTATTATTATTATTTGTTTACATAATTTTTATTAATACCAATCATACTTTTCATTGCGGTTAAGTTTTGATATTTTTCTCATCTCATCATCGCTCAATTCAAAATCATATAATTCTGTATTTTCTATTATATGAGCCCTATTGCTTGAACCGGGTATTACAATAACTCCCCTCTGTAAATGCCATCTTAATATAATTTGAGCAACTGACTTATTATGCTTTTTAGCTATCTCTTTTAATACACTATCATTTAAAAGCTCTCTTTGATGACCTCTTCCCCCCAATGGATACCATGCTTGAACAGCTATCCCCAAACTTTGAATATATTCTACAACTTCAGTATCCTGATAATATGGGTGTATCTCATTTTGAACCAAAGCAGGCATAATATTTATTTTTGGCAAGAACTCTTTTAATTCTTTTATATACCAATTAGAAAGACCAATAGATTTTATCTTTCCTTCTTTTACAGCTTTCTCTATTGCCTTATACGCTTCAACATCATTATTTCCCGGGTGATGAAGAAGCATCATATCAATATAGCCTAATTTTTTTAACGCTTCATTTATGGCATTTTCTGCATCATTATACTGATTAGGATATAGCTTTGTAATAACAAAAATATCTTTTCTATCAATCTTAGAATCTCTCACAGCTCTTGCAACCTCCTCTTCATTGCGGTATATATAAGCCGTGTCAATTAATCTTACCCCATTTTGTAAAGCATAAAGCACAGAGTTGTAGCAAACCTCATTTAATAAGCTGTATGTGCCTATTCCATTTAGAGGTATTTCATAACCATTATTTAGTGTAACAGTTTTTGTATTGAAGTTAAAATTGCCTTTCATATTATTAGCCTCTGCTTTTATGTTTATTGATGTTATAAAGATTAGTAATAAAGTTATAAAAGTATTTTTCATTATTAGTCCTTTTATAAACAATGCACTTATCATGCATAAAAATAAGATACAGTTATATTTTATATCTGGGGCTTTGCCCCAGACCCCACTTCTTTTGTTGCCACAAAGAAGCAAAAAGGCTATTTTTTTATTTAAAATAATTTATTCTATATTAAAATAATTAGTATGATTTAATACTTTTACTGAAGCTATTCAAGAATGAAATCAATATAATAATAAAAAATACTAAATCTTATAATTGCATAAATATTTCACTGTCTCAATATCTGTGTGCGATAAAAATAAACTCTGCTTAGTGTCTAGTTTGGAAATTTCTTTCATGTCATTATCGTCCAACTCAAAATCAAACACATTAAAGTTTTCTACAATCCTCTCTTTGTGTACGCTCTTAGGTATCACAACAACATCTCTCTTTATAAGCCAATTTAATATAACCTGAGCAACTGTTTTATTATGTTTACTTGCTATTTTTTTAAGAACCTCATTAGTAAACATATTATTCCTGCCCTCAGCAAATGGTCCCCAAGACTCTATTTGAATATTATACTCTTTCATAAGTTTATTGTCCTCTTCCCTTTGAAAGAATGGATGCGTTTCAATTTGATTAACCATAGGAGCTGTTTTATTATGCATAACAAAATCTAATAATCTATCAGGATAAAAATTGCAAACCCCTATAGCTTTAATCTTTCCTTCGTTATACAAATCTTCCATAGCCCTCCAAGAGCCGTAATAATCCCCAAAAGGCTGATGTATCAAATATAAATCCAAATAATCTAAATTAAGCTTATTCATAGAAACTTCAAAAGCCTTTTTAGCATTATCATAACCGCTGTCGCTTATCCATAATTTTGTAGTGATGAATAATTCTTTTCTATCAATTCCGCTTTCTTTTATGGCGTCTCCAACTGCCTTTTCATTGTTATATGCTGATGCTGTGTCTATTAATCTGTATCCTGCCTCAATTGCATCCAGTACCGACTTCTTACATTCCTCATAATCTGGTATTTGAAAAACACCAAAACCTAGTATAGGCATTTCAAGCCCATTACTTAATTTTACTTTTTTCATATAAAACTCCTTGAAAAATCCTCTTTTATGCATGAACTTATTTTATGAACTTAATTTTTTTTAAATTAAGTTTCAAAAACTAGTTCGCACTAAAAGTTATTTCTATGCTTCCCCTTCCAAGTGAATCTTTTAAGCCGTCTGTATTTTCTATATATCCAATTTTAGTGTAGCTGTATGATGTTGAAAAGCTTTCATAAAACAAAACCAAACAATTATTGCCGTATAACATAAAGTCGCCTCTTTTTATACTGCCTACCCTTTCACTTTTTGTTGTAAGTGCTGAACTTAAATTATAATATTTTTCATTGCTGTTTAAATCATTCATTGTAATAGTTAATGGAAGCATTTTTAGAAAATCTCTTGCCGTGTCATTATCATACAATATTAACTTGTATTCTTTGTTGTTTATTTTTAAATTAACATAATTATTTAAAGTGTTCATCATAGCAGAACTATCTCCATAAATAGAATTGCATGCTGTCATTATAAAAATTAAAAAGCTTAATAGTATTTTCATTTTTATCCTCTTTATTTATCATCTCTTTGATAATTTTATTTCACACTCTCTCATCTTTGTATCATAATTATTTATTTTGTAATTTAATTTTTCTAAAGTCTCTTTAAGCTCATTAATTTTACTTTCTATTATATCTCTTTGGTCTAATAATAATTGCTTTCTAGCCTCTATTGTAGCATCGCCTTTGTTGTAGAGTTTTATATATTCTATCAATGACTCTATACCCATGCCGGCACTTCGCATACATTTAGCAAACTCTATCCAGCCTATATCATAATCAGTATAATTTCGTATACCGCTTTCGGTTCTCTCCACTTCTGGTATAAGCCCTATTCTCTCATAATACCTCAAAGTGTCGGTTGATAAATCTGTCTTTTTGCTTACTTCAGCTATTGTCATAATTTAAGCCCCTAGTCTTTTTTGTTTTAATTATAGCATTAGAGTATGCTCCAATGTCAAGACTTATTAGTAGTTTAAATTATTATAGAATTATATCAAATACTTATGTTTTATAATTATTTATAACCAAAAGGCATGGAGGAGTATATCTTTTTTAGTTGTAATAAAATATAGATATTATTTTATATATTCCAAAAAGCTAAAACACTAGCACTTTCGCGAAGCGTACCCGAAGGGTAAGGCTCGCAGTTGACAAACTTCAATTTTTTTAGTATATATTAGTGATTATATTTTATTAATTTTTTTATTGTTCTTTTTCCCGCAGCTTACGCGGTGCGGACTTCGTCAAAGAACCAAAAAGTGCGAGCGTTTTTAGCTTTATATTTGGAATATATAAAATAATATCTATGTTTTCGTATACATAAAAAGCTATGTTTTATTAAATGCAGTTCTTTTGGTTCTTTTATACCAATACCGAAAGGTACCTACTTGGTAAAAGAACTGGGGTGCGGGGCAAAGCCCTGCAAAATAAAAATACTTTTAAAAGCTTAAAAATTTTTAGTATGTAGTTAAATAACTATATTTTGTTATGTAATTTTTTTTCAACTTTTTCCCGCCTTCGCTTTGCGGACTTCGTCAAAGTTGCAAAAAGTGCAAATGTTTTTTACTTTATATGTATGAATATCTATAAAATATAAAATAATATTTTTTGTTTATACCTAAAGGTTGATTGAATTAAATGCAGTTCTTCGCGAAGCGTACCAGAAGGGTAAGGCTCGCAGTTGACAAACTTCAATTTTTTCAGTATATATATAGCATATTTTTATGACAAAACGGAAAACTTCAATATGGAAAATATTAATGACGCTTTAGATTATCTATACTCTTTTATGAATAAAAAAAATCTTCATAAAAAAAATAATAATCATATAAGCAATGTAGAAAATATCTTAAATATATTAGGCTATAAACAAAACTTCAAAATAATACACATTACAGGCACAAAAGGAAAAGGCTCTGCTACTTTGAGTTTGGCTCATATGCTTAGTGCGTGCAATTACAAAACAGGTGCTTTTATATCTCCGCACATCATAAACGAAAGAGAGAGAATATCTATTAATGATGAATGGATTAGCGAGAATGATTTTATTTCTATAGTAAAAAAGATAAAGAATGTAATAGAAGAAAATAAACTTGATGAGAGTATAACCGTTTTTGAGTTTTTTACTATAATAGGGCTTTATTACTTTTTTATTAACAAAGTAGATTATGCTTGTATAGAGGTTGGCATCGGGGGGAGGTTTGACTGTACTAATATTGTAAACTCTTCTATTAGTATATTAACTTCTATCTCTTATGACCATGTTGATATATTAGGAAACACCATAGAAGAGATAACTTATCAAAAGGCTGGCATTATAAAAAATAATTCTATAGTAATATCAGCAATGCAAGAGAAAAACTCTATTGAAATAATAGAAAATGTGTCAAAAGAAAAAAATAGCACACTATATACATTTGGTAAAGATTTTTATTCTAATATCATAAAAAACACAAGTGAAATATTAGAGTTTGATTATATAGAAAAAGAAAATAAATATCATTTTACAACCACACTTTTAGGAGAACATCAAAGCGAAAATATAGCATTATCATTCAAAGCTTTTACACTATTAGAAAGCAAAAAAGAAAATATAAAAAAAGCAATAGACTCACTTCGTAATTTTAATATAAAGGCGAGATTAACTTTTATAGAGAGAAATCCAGACATTATAGTAGATGGTGCTCATAATGCTAAATCATTAAGCAGAATATTAAAGACTATTTATAAATGGTATGATAGTGTTGTGATATTATTTGCTCCTATAAGCGAAAAAGATGTAGGCGGAATGTGCGAGGTATTAAAAGAAAACAAAGATATTATTATAATAAGTTCTGCTAAGACAAAGTATAAAGATTCTGACAGTTTTAAGACTTATGAATATTTAAGAGAAAAAGAGAATGTGTATCATATAGAGAGTTTTGACTTGGCAGTAGAAGAGATGAAAAAGATATCTAAGGAGAAGAATATACCAGCATTGGTGATAGGTTCTCTTTACAGTGCTAGCGACTATATAATTTCGCAAGATGGGTGAAGTTATATTTTTTGATGTATACTAAAAATTTTTATGTTTTTTATTTGCAGGGCTTTGCCCTTAACGAAGCAGACACCGTGCAGCACCCAAGTTCTTTTGCCGACGCTCTGCGTGCCGTAGGCAAGGCACCTACTCGGTATTGGTATAAAAGAACCAAAATAACTGCATTTAATAAATTATAGCTTTTTACATATAACAAAATATATATTATTTTATATATTCAAAAAGATAAAGTTAGAACACTTACATTTTATTTAATAATAATTTTTTTAGTCGTCGAATTTCTGACCCATTAATTGACCATCTGCTGAAATATATAATTCCATCATATTATTGAGCTTTACTTTGTAATTACCCCACTCTTTCTCTATTTCTATGATTATAGATGAAGGATAAGTCTTCTCAACTACATTCGCTATATTGGCAGGAAGCACACTTTTAGGAACTCCCATATATTCACCGTCAATGCTCTTCCAATCGCCATTCATAAAAAAGTCTATAGAAACACCATTAGATAAATCCACCTCAAACTTTCCGTCATCACGCTCAACCTTCCATATTGTAACACCCGGATAGGCTGAAGCAATAAAGTCCTGTGCTTTTTTTGGCAATGCAGAAGCAGGAAGCATCCAATCATCGGCAAATAATACAGAAGATAGCATTACAAAAACGATAATTAGAAGTGAATATCTTTTAGCCATCAATAATAAACTCCCTAACTATAATATACAAAAATTATCAAGAAATGTCAATATTTATTTACATTTTTTTACTATTTGTTTACAGTTTACTCTATAAACTATACTTTTTATACTTAACAATTAAAAATCGTAATAAAACCATATTAATTATAATAAAAATTAGAAAAAAATTTACAAAAAATCATAAAATCCAGCAAATTAAGCTTATAAATCATTATAAAAATTGAATTTAGTATAAAGAAAATTTATTAGAGGTGTTTTTATAATGAATAATAATAATAATAATAATAATAAAGACAAAAAAAATTATTATGCCATAATACCCGCAAACGTTAGATACGATAAAAGATTAAGCCCTCTCACAAGACTAATATACGGAGAGATTACAGCCCTCAGCAATGAGAAAGGCTACTGTTTTGCCACAAATGCCTATTTTGCTAATTTGTATTCTATGAGCAATGTAAGCATATCGAGATGCATATCAGAACTAAAAGAGCATAATTATATAAGGGTTGTTTATGATATAAAAGAGAAGAACGTAGACAAGAGAAAGATATATATAAATAATCTTGAAAATAAAAAATTAGAAAGCGAAGAATTAAATAAAAAGAATGAAAAGTTAGAAAATGAAGAATTAAAAAACAATGAAGAAATCACTAACAATGAAGAAATTAATATAAACATTCAAGAGTATAAAGAAGATATTAATAAAAATAATAATACTAATAAAAATGATGATGCTTTCTCATTAGCAAAAATAAAATTAGTTAATAGAATTAAATTAAATGATGATACAGATTTATCAAATAATATAAAAGAGTATAATCAAAATTGCTTAGATGGTATTAAAGAAAAAGTTAAATATAATAATATAATTAATAATACAAATAATAATATAATTAATAGTAATTTTCTTCTCTCAGAGTTTGATTCTTTTGTATTAGAATTATGCCAAGTATTTAATAATTTTACTTACAACAATGCTTCCAAAATCTCTGAGTTATACGGTTTTAAGAGTAAAGAAAAACAAGAGCTATTATTAAAGATTTTTAACGAGAGAAAGTATGATTGGAGAGAGTGTATTAAATATGCCAAATTAAAAGCAAAAGATAAAAACAACATACCAACATTATGGCTTGATTTTTTAAGTTTTTTAAAAATCTATTTAAGAGAGGGAGACAAAGAAAAACTCATAAAGCCCTATTATACAGAAGAGCAATTATTAGAAAGAGCAAGAATACTACAGAAACAAAAAAGGGAGAGAGAAAAAGCATTGCTTGAAGAGAGTAAAAAGATGGAGGAATTAGAAAGAGAGTTAGGCAGAGAAAACATGACATTAGACGAGATAATAGAAGCAACCAAGGAGCAGTTTAAGCACTTAAAGAGGAAGTGAGAGTTATTGTATTTATTATATACTAAAGATTTTTATATTGTCTAAAATTCTAGTTTTTAATTATAAATTATTTGCAGGGCTTTGCCCCTGCGAAGCGTACCCTTAGGGTACGCACCCCACTTCTTTTACCAAGTAGGTACCTTTCGGTATTGGTATAAAAGAACCTTATATCCTTCGGATACGCTTCGCGAAGAACTGCATTTAATGAAGCCTAACTTTTTATGTATAGACAAAATATAAATATTGTTTTATATATTCCAAAATATAAAGCTAAAACACTTGCGTTTTTTGCAACTTTTTGACGAAGTCCGCACAGCGAGAGCGACAAAAAAGTTGATAACATTTATATAATATACATAAGTTAATAAAATACATTTGTTTTAGTGTATATTAAAAAATTGAAATTTGTCAAAATATTTTTTAGATTTTTTATTGTTTGCGGAGACTAGCCCCTTGCGAAGCACACACCGTGCAGTACCCCCAGTTCTTTTGCGACCGAAGGGAGTCCTTCAGGGCGACCGTAGGAAGTACCTTCGGTATTGGCACAAAGAACCAAAAAGACTGCAATTTAATAAAATATATCTTTTTAGGTAGATAGAAAAATATAAACATTATTTCAGATTTATATATTCAAAAAAATATTAGCTATAGTATATGCACTTTCGCGAAGCGTGCCCGAAGGGTAAAAACTTTGACGAAGTCCGCAAAGCGACCGTAGGAAGTGCCTTTGGTGCGAAGGCGGGAAAAAGTTGAATAGAAAACTTAAAAAATATTTTTGACAAAATATAAAATCTTTAGTATATTGAACTCTCTAATAAATTATTAACCGCATCACAAAAAAACATTAAAAAACTTTTAAGGAGATTTTTGAAAATGGAAAAGCTCATAAACAAAAGCGTGTTAGATTATATTAATGATGTAGATTCATCATTGCCTGCTCCTGGTGGCGGAAGCGTTACTGCTGTTGTTGCTAGCTTGGCTTGTGCTTTGGCTGGAATGGTCGCTCATCTCACCGTAAACAAAAAAAAGTTTAAAGAATTAGAAACAGAAAAACAAATTGCTTTCAATAATGCTGTAGAAAATATAAAACAAATAAAATCTCAGTTAATAGAAATTGTAGATAAAGATGCTGATATGTTTCAATTAATTATGGACGCATACAAATTGCCTAAAGATACCGATGAACAAAAAGAAATAAGAAAAAATGCTATCTCTGAGGCAGCAAAAAAAGCATTAGAGCCTCCTCTTCAAACGCTTAAAAGCTGTTATGAGTTATTAGAGCATTTTGAGATAATTCACAAATATGGCAATGAGGGCGTTATAAGCGATATAGTATGTGCATATACAATACTATATGCTGCGGCAAAATGTTCTATAGTAAATATTAATATAAATTTATCTTCTATAAACGATGAAAACTTTTTACATAATACCAAAAATACATGTTTATATTATTTGAGGGGTATGAAAAAAACATATAAGGAGGTAAATTTTGCATTATTGGACATATAAAATAGAATAATATTTCATATATTAGGGAACTAATTCTTTTTCATATTGATATTTTTTTATAATGTGTTATATTGTCCCCTTAAAATATGATATGAATTAAATGGTATTTTTATATTTTTCTTTGTGTTTTTATGTTATATGTATTTAAGTTAAAAAATAATTTTTAGCTTAAACAATATCTTTTTTAAAATTAGCTGTTTTAGTATTAAAATTGGAGGTTTAAAAAATGAGTATAACTACTAAACACATAATATCTTTAAAAGAGGAAGAAAAACAAAAGATTAAAGACTTTATTAAAAATGAAGGTAAATCTAAAAGGTTGATATCAAGAGCAAACATTATATTAGCTTTAGATGATAAAAAAAACACTGGGCTTACACATACTGATATCGCTAAACAATATAATGTAACATATCATACCGTAGTAAACATAATAAATGAATTCGTTGCTAAAGGATTAGATTCTACTCTTACTTATAAAAGAAATCCAAACAGCAACAGAAAAAAGAAAAAAGCTAATTAATAACTAAATAATAATTTTGTGTGTTAGGTATTTTCTCTCATTATCTTTAATACCTTAGCACATGAAATTATATCTGGTTCTATATTTCTAAACATCTCTTTTACATTCTTATAAATATTGCTTGTAAGATTTATACCGTAATTGATAGTGCTCTCAATCTTTCCTGTCATAACGAGGTCATCTGTAATAATCACCCCTTTAAAACCCATATCTTCCTCAAGTAACTTTCTATACTTTTCTGACATGCTAGCAGGAAGTGTATCATCTATATATTTATTTTTTATATGCGAAACTAAAACCATCTCAGCACCCAAATCTATAGCCTTTTGAAAAGGTATTAATTCTTTATTTTTAAGCTCTTCTAAAGTTTTATCTATAATAGGAAACTCACTATGCGAATTAACAGCAGTGTCCCCATGACCAGGAAAATGCTTAACAACGCTTATAATACCGGCATCTTTCTGAGCTTTTATTGTAGCTTCCACCATCTTTGAAACCATCTCAACATTTGTAGAAAAGCTTCTATTGTATATATAAGAATCTTTGTTGCTTGGCACATCGCATAACGGACCAAGTATCATATTAATACCCATATCTTTTAGAAACTTTGCTTTGTTATATGCTATGTTGTATGCATATTCAATGCTGTTGCTGTCGCCTATCATTTTGGCTGAAATGTCTTTGTATTTGTCGAAAGGTATTCTAAAGACTTCGCCTCCTTCTTCGTCTATAGAAATTAACATATTTTTGTTAACATATTTCTTTAAATCTGATGTGAGTTTTTTTAATTGTTCCTCGTCTACTATGTTGTAATTAAAAAGTATAACTCCAGAAACATGATTATCTTTTAATGTCTTTATGGTCTCTTTGCTTAATACTGTGTCAGTGATGCCCACCATAGTAAGAAGCCCTCTCCTCTCTTCAATGCTCATACTATTAACTTCATCTATATAGTTAGACAAATAAGAATATTTTTTTTTCAATTCCAAAATATATTTTTCATCTTCTGTGATGCTGTCTTTTTTTTGTGCAAGAATTAATAAGTAAGCCAATAATCATAACACTAAATAAAATTATAATCGATTTAACAACTTTGAAATTTTTACGCATAATTCACTATCCTCTGTTTTAATATTTTTTATCTTTAGCCTGTTTGCTTTATAAAACCTATAATCAATAACATTAAGCAAATTAGTATTTATAAGAGAATATTTATTAATATAATCACTCATTACAACGCCTTTAAAATGAAGGCTATTAAAAAGATAATCTCTGTATAATTTTTCATTTTTAATATGGCTCATCACAAAAAAGTCGCTTTCTATTGCCGACAAAAATGTTTGTTTTGAGTCGATTATATTTTCAACATTTTTTATATTATCTTCTATATATAACTCATCATTATAGTATTTTGGAAAATATTTTGCGGCGGTGAGAACGCCACTGTCTTTATACGCCTTAATTGTTTGAGATATTAACTTTGAAGCAATTTGTTTATCGCCGCTGAAGATATGCTCTTTTAGATGAGATTTTTCATTACAGAGAGTATTTACCACAGGAGATAAAAACATATTAACGCCAATATCTTTAAGAGTGGACGCTCTTTTTTTAGCAATATTGTAGGCATAAGTTTCGCTTTGCCTCTCACCAATATAGCTTTGATAAACCTTAAAGTGCTGGTTAAAAAATAAATTATGCGTAGGCTTATAATCTTCATCTAATGCTATGAATATTTTTTTGTTTAGATTTTCTTTTATATTTTTTATTAGTTTTTCAATTGTATTAATGTCAGCTATGTTAATTATTATTCCTTTAACATCATCATCTTTTATTATGTTAATTAAGTCATTATCATAAGTTTTAACAGCGAGCATTATTTGCAGATTATTATTTATTTTTTTAGTGTTATGTATTTTTATTTCATAATAGAGATAGCAGAAAAGGAGAGCTATAATAACAATAATCAAACTAACAAAAATATAAAACACTATGATTACTCAATTTTAATTTTTTTATTGTCAAATATTTGCAGGGCTTTGCCCCGCACCCCACTTCTTTTATTGGTATAAAAGAAGCAAAAGAACTGCATTTTATAAAATATAGCTTTTTATCTATAACAAAATATAAATATTATCTTACATTCATTTACACATATTAAACAACATACAACCGCTTATCCCTAAACTCAGTTGCTCTCCAAATACCTAAAAATATTCTTAGCAATATATAAAGCGTCCTCCTCTTTAAGTGTGCTGTATAATGGCAAAGTTACTTCATTCTTATACAAATTAAAAGCATTTATATAATCAGCATTTACATAATCTTTATAAACTTTGTGAAAAGGAAGAGGCAAATAATGCACATTAAGCACTATGCCAAGCTCTGCCATCTTCTCTATAAGCAAATCCCTATCAGCCTCCTCATAGTCTTTAATTCTTAATAAATACAAATGATAAGATGATTCAGCCTCATCGTCTTTGAATACAGGAAGTATAACTTTTTTGCTCGCACTCAAAACACTGTTATATATATTCACAATGTTTTTTCTGTTTTTAAGCATATCATCATATCTCTTTAATTGCGATAAACCAATAGCCGCATGAATATCACTCATATTGCATTTATAACCTGCAACCTCAATATCATATCTCCAGCTTCCTAATTTAGTTTTATCTAAAGCACTTTTGTTCTGCCCATTCAAAGCCCAAACAGACACTTCTCTATAAATCTCATCAGCGTTAATATTTCCAATATCATTAAAACTCAATCCCCCGCCCTCAGCAGTTGTAACATTCTTAACAGCATGAAATGAGAAAGAAGAAAAATCAGCCTGACTTCCTACCCTATTTCCTTTATAAAAAGCACCAATAGAATGAGCAGCATCAAGCAAAAACAAAGCCCTGTTTAATTGCTTTTGATATTTATTAGTTTCTAATGCAGTAAATAAATCTTTTTTCTTTTCTAGTATTTTTATAATGCCGTCATAATCGCAAGGCTTACCGCCAACATCAACAGCAATAACAGCTTTTGTTTTACTAGTAATAGCCTTTTCAAGTTTCTCCAAATCTATATTAAAGTCATTATCAGCCGCATCAATAAACACAACCTTAGCCCCCAAATGTATAGCCACATTAGCAGTAGAAGCATAAGTGTACGCAGGCACTATCACCTCATCACCCTCAGTAACTCCGAATATTTTTAAAGCTAGCTCCATAGCCATAGTAGCACTAGACAATAGCTTTACCCTTTTAACATTTATATATTTACAAAGCTCCTCTTCAAGCTCTTTGTTTACAGGTCCGCTAGTAATCCAGCCGGATTTTAAAACATTAACTACAGCCTCAATTTCATTGTCTGTAATATCAGGCGGCGAGAAAGGTATAATTTTGTTCATTGTGATTTTCCTTATTAATTTATTATATTACTATTTTATTATAATTTATTATATTTTATTATATAATTTCAAATAAATATGTTAATTAAATTATGTTTACTATTATAAGCCTAATAAACTATAAAATCAATTGCTATATAAAATTAGAAACTTATTTTTTATTATGAAGCAATATTGAATATACTATTTTTAGAGAAATTAATTTAACTTTACTTAAATAATATTTTTTAAAGAATGATTTTTAAAGAATAATTTTTTTTAATTGCATCACCTATTGCATACAGGCAAAAATCTACAACAAAACCTATATGCAATAGGCAAATACAAGTTTTACATATTAATATTTATAAACCTCAATGCCCTCTCGGAAGCATCTTCTATCAAATATTTAGAATTAGCAATTGCCTCCTCAAGCGGCATAGCCCTCTTTAAAGCAGGCATAATGGAATCTATACCCATCTCATAAACCGCCTCAGCACCCTCTCTTATATCTCCCACTATAGCAATAACAGGAATATCTTTATTTAATTTTTTAACCCTCCTTGCAACACCAACCGGCACCTTTCCTTTTTTGGTCTGTCCGTCAATAGCTCCTTCCCCTGTAATAACCAAAGAAGCACCCTCTAGCTCTCTCTCAAAATTAATTATATCAAGCATAGCATCAATTCCGCTTTTTATCTCAGCATTACAAAAACCAATAAGCCCGCCTCCTAAACCTCCGGCAGCACCAGCACCCTCTATAAAGTCAATCTCTTTTTTGTATTTTTCTTTTATTAAGCCTGCAATATTTTTAAGCCCATTGTCAAGCACATCAAAACTCTCTTTAGTAACTCCCTTCTGTTTGCCGTATATAGCAGTAGCTCCATCATCGCCATAAAGCACATTCTTAACATCAGAAGCTACATTTATTTTTATATCAAAAAGTCTTTTATCAACATTACTGTCATCTATGCTTTTTACTCTTATCATATTCTCAGCAATACTTTCAAGTTCTTCTCCTTTCTCATCTAAAAACCTATACCCCAAAGCATTAGCCATACCAATACCGCAATCATTAGTAGCACTGCCCCCAATTCCAATAAGTATCTCTTTTACTCCTCTATTAATAGCATCTCTTATAAGCTCTCCCGTTCCATAAGTAGAAGATTTTAATGGGTTTCTCTCTTTCTCATCAACCAAAGTAATACCCGAAGCCTCAGCCATCTCTATAACCGCCTGACTACTGTTAATTAATCCATACTTAGCACTTACAGTTTTTCCTAAAGGGTTTTTTACATCAACTTTTATAAACTCTCCGCCCGCAGCATAAATCACACTCTCAACCGTACCCTCACCGCCATCTGCTATAGGAATCTTTTTAATAACAGCATCTTTAACTGCCTTTAATACCCCTCTCTCTATACATTCAGCAACTTCTAAACTGCTCGCACTTCCCTTAAATGAATCTGGTATTATTATTATCTTCTTCATAAATAAAATATCCTAATATTAATTTTTTTATTATTCACATTGTAATTGCAATAACATATCTTTATAATACTCAAATTTTGTGTCTATATTATTTGTATCCGTAGTTATAGTTTGTATTACTAATCTGTTAGTATTAGAATCAAAAAATGATAATTGCAAAGAATCAAAAGTTTCATTATTTTTTAATATCCTAAAAATACTATGATTTGCTGTAATTCTTGACCAAGAAAAATACATATTATCATTTATTTTTTCTAATTCTAATAATTGGTATAAATCATTTTTATACTTCTTATTTTTAACATTAAACTGCCTTTTATATTCAGTTATATAGTCATCAATAGAATTAATCTTACAGCTTTTTATCCATCTTAAAACCATACTGGAATCATTTTTCTTTATGGCAGAAGAATCTATCTTTACAAAACCATTGTCAAATTTAAAAGGCATCTGATTATTAATAAATATATCCCAATTATTAGGATGTTTAATTTTTATACCATAAACACTAAAAGTCATTGTATTTTCAATATTTTTGTTCATAAATATACCGTAAGTTTATAATTAAAGAATAGATGCAATTTTTTTATATTTTTGCATCTATTCAATTTAATTACATATTATTTATTTACTATATTAGATAAAGAATCTTCTGTTATAGAAGAAGTTTCAGCACCAGAATATATAATAGAATCTAATCTATTATGGAACTTCACTACAACTTCCTCAGGACATTTAGTAACAAGACTAACTATTACAAATAAAATAGTATTAACAACTAAAGCCCATATAAGAGCAGAGAAACCTAAAGGCGGAGCTACAAAGAATGTAAATACTATGGCAGTTATTAATCCTCCTATAGTACCAATTATAGCACCCTCTTTAGTACTTCTTCTCCAGAATAAACCACCTACAGTTTCTGGAAGTATCTGAGCAAAGAAAGGTGAAGACAATTTATAAGCATAATCTGTAATAGAAGCAGGTCTTATAGCTACAATCACTAAAGTTATAATCATTAATCCAAATAATACTATTCTTCCAAAAGTTACAACATCTTTAGAAGAAGTAGTAACATCATTTTTAAATTTATGTAAATAAATATCCCTAGAAGCAATAGCAGAAGCAGATAACAATAAAGAGTCAGCAGTAGATACACCAAATGCAAACAAACATAATAAAGATATGAAAGATACAAGAGGCGGAGCATACTGTGTAGATAAAACAGCCACAACATTATCAGGTTTAGGGAAATTAGGACCTAATATAGCAGGAGCCAATATAGCACCTATAAGAACTATAGGAGTATAAACTAAAACATATGATAAAGGCATAGCCCAAGACATTTGTCTAAAATTATCTTTATTAGCAGCTACAAAAGTTCTCATAAATATATGCGGCCATACAACAGTAGCTATAGCTCCGGTTAAAGCATTACCTATCATACCTTGCCAATTAAAAGCACCTCTAGGTCCAGGCATAGATAATATAGAAGCAGTTTCAGGGTTTTCCATTATAATTTTTACAGCTTGAGCAAATCCTCCGTCAGGGAAATGTTTAATAGTAAGATATGAAATCAATACTATTAAAGTACCAAATCCTAATATCATATGGAAAGTATCCATCCAAGCTACACCGCCCATACCGCCGCCTATAATATGTAATGATACTACTATAGTACCAACAGCAACAGCTATTACATAAGGAACTAAACTATTAGTAGTTACAACTACAGCATCACCTATAGCTATTAATTGCATTGCTACATAAGGAACTATAAATATTATTAATACTAAAGCTATTAATATACCATAAAACTCAGAATAAAATCTAGACCTCAAGAAATCAACAGGAGTACTATAACCATACTCTTTACCCAATATCCATAGTCTATATCCAAGTATTACAAACATTAAACCAGCTACCATTCCGCCAGTATTAGAATAAAACCCTATACCGTCTCTATAAATTCCAGCAGGAGCTCCATAAAAAGCTAAAGCAGAAAATACAGATATAGAAGTAGTACATAATAATATAAATGGATTTAATCCTCTATTAGCAGTAAAGAAACTTTCAGAAGACTTGCTAGTAGTTTTAAAAGTTCTAAATCCATGGAAAACTATAAATACAGAATATATTAATATACCAATAGAAATAAGAATTGAATTTATCATAGTTTTTTATCTCCCAAATTATTATTTTTTTGAATAATTAACATGCTCTTGTGTTTTGAAGAATGCATTAAAATACAATCCCCAAACTATAGAAGCAGGCACAGGTAAAAATAACAATATACAAAGCTGAAGCGGCAACCACCCAAATAATATAGGATTAGGTATAATTGTTACTATTACATAGTCAAATAGAAAATAGCAAATATTAAATAGTATAAACAATATTTTTGTACTTTTTTTCATAATTATATCCTTGAATAATGTTTATTTATAATCATAAAATCCTTTCCCTGTTTTTCTTCCCAAATTACCAGATTCCACTTTTTTCACAAGAAGAGGACATGGTCTAAATTTAGAATCTTTAAACCCATCATATAATGTATTCATCACAGAAAGTACTGTATCAAGCCCGGCAAAATCTGCTAACTCTAAAGGTCCCATAGGTAAATTAGCTCCATATTTCATGGCATTATCTATATCTTTTGGGTCTATCCCTTCCATAACCAAAAACATAGCTTCATTCCACATAGGAACAAATATTCTATTAACAATAAAACCTGGAAAATCTTTAGCCGTTACCGAAATTTTATTTAGCTTATCAGACACCTCTTTAATAACATTTAAAGTTTCCAATGAAGTATTAATAGAAGGTATTATCTCAACCAATTTCATAACAGGTGCTGGAATAAAAAAATGCATACCAATAACTTTATCTGCTCTATTAGTTACAGATGCTAAAGAAGCTATAGATAAAGTAGAAGTATTAGAAGCAAGTATTGTTTTTTCATTACATATACTATCTAACTTTCTAAAAACTTCTTTTTTTATCTCCATATTTTCATTTACAGCCTCTACAACCAAATCACTATCTATAGCATCATCATAATTAGTAGAAATTTTAATTCTTGATAAAGCAGCATTTTTTTCATCAGCAGAACATTTATTTTTTTCTTACCATACGCTCTAATTGTTTTTCTATATTACTCAAAGCATTTTCTACAAAACTTTCTTTAATATCAATTAAAACAGTATTAAATCCAGAATATGCAAACACTTGAGCTATTCCGCTACCCATTAATCCTGAACCTATAACAGAAACTTTCTTTTCCATTATTTCTACTCCTAATAAGTATTATTATTGTAAATTTCTAAATATAGCAGAAATTCCTTGACCGCCGCCTATACACATAGTTACCAAACCCAACTCAGATTTTCTTCTCTTCATTTCATGCATCATTTTTACAGTTAATATACATCCAGTAGCACCAACAGGGTGTCCATGAGATATAGCTCCCCCATTAACATTAACTATACTTTCATCTAAACCAAGGTCTCTGATAACTGCTACACTCTGAGAAGCAAAAGCCTCATTTAATTCTACCAAATCAATATCTTTAATATTCATATTAAGTTTTTTCAATAATTTTTTAGTAGACAAAGCAGGACCAAAACCCATTAATTCAGCTTCATTACCAGCTACAGCATACCCCACAAACTCCATCAAAGGTTTAGCTCCCAATTCTTTAGCCATATCTTCAGTAGTTAATACAACAGCAGCAGCACCGTCATTTATACCAGATGAATTACCAGCTGTAACAGAACCATTCTCTCTAAAAGCAGCTTTTAATTTAGATAACTTTTCTAGAGTAAGACCTCTCTTAGGGTGCTCATCTGTATCTATAATCATAGTTTCTTTTTTTGTCTTTACTTCTACAGGTATTATTTCTTCTTTAAACTTACCTTCATCTTGTGCTTTTATCATCTTTTCCTGACTAGATAAAGCAAACTTATCTTGATCCTCTCTTGTTATTGAATACTTATCAGCAACATTCTCAGCAGTAGTACCGTTATGAAAAGGTCCTAAAGGCCAAGTTAATATATCTATAAGTCCATCTTCTAATTGCTGATGTCCCATTCTATAACCGCCTCTAACATTAGTTATATAATACGGAAGTCTTGACATATTCTCTGTACCGCATGCAACTACAACATTAGAATTTCCAGTCATTATTTCTAAAGCACCATCTACTATAGCCTGCAATCCGCTTCCGCATTGTCTATTAACGCTATATGCAGTAGTTTCTTTTTCTAATCCAGCCTTAAACATCGCAGCTCTTGCTATAAATCCGCTGTCAGCTATCTGTCCAACATTACCAACTATAACCTCATCTACTTTTTCTTTAGCTATTTTAGCTCTATTTACAGCCTCTTTAATAACAATACCCCCTAAATCTATTTGATTTATAGAGCTAAGGCCTCCCATAAACTCACCAATAGCAGTTCTTACCCCGCTAATTAATACTATCTTTTTATTCATAATAATAACTCCTTTTTATTTATATAAAAATTATAATATCATTCCACCGCTAACTTCTATTATCTGTCCATTTATATAAGAAGCCTCATCAGATGCCAAAAAAGCAACCATATTGCCAACATCTTCAGCACTTCCAGCTCTTCCTGCAGGTATCTTACTAATCATTATATCCCAAACTTTCTCTGGTACGCCTCTTGTCATATCTGTCTCTATAAAACCAGGACAAATAGCATTGCAAGTTATACCCTTAGAAGCCAATTCTCTAGCAGCAGTCTTAGTAACTCCAATAACTCCAGCCTTAGAAGCAGCATAATTAGCCTGACCAATATTACCAAGCCAACTCATAGAAGAAATATTAATAATTCTTCCATATCCCTTCTCTCTCATTATCTTAGCAGCCTCTCTAGTCATATAAAAAGTTCCTGTCAAATTAACTGCTATAACATTATCCCATTGTTCATCTGTCATCTTATGAAGCATAGCATCTTTATTAATACCCGCATTATTTACTACTATATCAACACTTCCATATTCTTTAATAGCAGCAGCATATATATTGCAAACATCTTCTAGCTTTGCAATATTACAAGCAACACATAAAGCCTCGCCTCCATCTCTTTTTATCTCTTCAACACACTCTTTAGCATTATCTATAATTACATCTGAAACTACAACCTTAGCACCTTTCTCTGCTAATTTCTTTGCTATTCCCTTTCCCAATCCTCTTCCAGAACCTGTAACTATAGCAACTTTACCTTCTAAAATCTTAGACATATCTAATTACCCCCTATTTTTTTATTAATAATTTTATCTTTTAAATTAGATTTACCTTCTATATTAAATAAATCTAAATCCATTACTTTTAAATTCTCAGCAATAATAGGCTTAAAATCCATAAGATCCAATATATCCTTTTGTAAATCTATACCCGGAGCTATCTCTGTAAGTACAACCCCCTCTTTTACAATCTCAAATACAGCCCTCTCAGTTACAAAAACAACCTTCTGTCCTTTAGCCCTAGCTATTTCTCCATTAAAAGATATCTGACCAACCTTAGAAACCATCTTTCTAATCTTGCCCTCTTTTACTATCTTTAATTTATTATTCTCAAATGAATACTCACAGCCAGAAGCAGTAAAAGTAGCACAAAATACTACCTTCTTAGCATTTTGAGTAATATCTATAAATCCGCCAGCTCCAGTACATCTGTCGCCCATCTTAGTAGAATTAACATTTCCATATTGATCCAATTCACCAGCACCCATAAATGTAACATCAACACCCGCTCCATTATAATAATCCATCTGTTCATGATGCGTAATCATTGCATATAAATTCTTTCCTATACCAAAATCTATACCGCTAGCTTGTACCCCGCCATATATTCCAGATTCTACCGTAATCATAATATCATCAGCAACTCCCTCTTCATTACATATCTTTCCTACAACATCATTAGGTATTCCAGTTCCTAAATTAATAATATCTCCAGCCTTTATTTCCATACAAGCCCTGCGTCCTATAAACTTCCTAACACTAAACTCTAATGGCTGAATATTGCTTTGAGGTGTTCTCAATTGACCGCAATAAGACGGATCAAAATACCAAGAAGATGTTTGTCTATGATCTTCAAAAGGATTATCACAAACTACTACATTATCTATAAATACTCCAGGTACTGTAACGCTCTTTGGATTTAATGTTCCTGTTTCTGCCACATGCTTAACTTGTGCTATTACCTTTCCTCCAAATCTCTTTGTAGCTAAAACAGCAGGTAATACTTCCAACTTCATTGCCTCTTCATCTGTTGTCAAGTTACCCATTTCATCGCATACAGTTCCTCGTATTATACAATAGTCTATAGGTATAGATTTGTACAATATATACTCTTCATTATCTATCATAATAATCTCAGACATCTCTTTATCAATTTTTTTAGTTCTGTCATTCATTTTTCCGCCCTCAACTCTAGGGTCAACAAATGTCTTTAAACCAACCTTAGATATCTTACCAGGCAAGCCACAAGCCATACTCCTATAAAGCTGTGCTATCTGTCCTTGAGGCATACAATAAGCATCTACTTTATTGTTAGCAATCATTTCCATCCATCTAGGCTGCAATCCCCAATGTGAACCAATAATTCTTGTAACAAAACCTTCATGAGCAAAATGTTGTATACCGTCTTTCCTATCACTCTGACCACAAGAATGTAATAAAGTAAGATTACTAGGGTGCTTAGTCTCTAAAAATCTCTTTTCTAAAGCTTTTAATATAGATTCGCTCGCACTTACTAATGTCATACCTATAGTACATATAGTTTTATTATCTTCAATTATTTCTGCCGCTTCTTGTGCTGTTATGAAATTATTTTTTAACATACAATCCTTTCCTTTTTATTTATTAAAAATTTTTTTATTTCTTTTTTGTCTACTTTACCATTCGCAGTTTTTGGCAACTCATCTGTAAATATAATATCAACAGGAACTTTATATTTAGCTAAATTCTTAATCAAAATATTATAAAAGTCCTCATAACTATAACTATATCCAGACATAAGTTTTACCATGGCAACAGGAACTTCCCCATATTTATCATCTAATCTTGCCACTACTGCTGATTCTAATACCCCCTCAATCTTAGATATCTCATTTTCAACATCAAAACTACAAATCTTCTCACCGCCCTTATTAATTAAATCTTTTTTCCTATCCACAACATATAAATAACCATCATCATTTAAATACCCTATATCCCCAGTCTTTAACCAGCCATCTACTATACTATCACTCTCTAAATTGTAATATCGCTCTAATACAACAGCTCCCCTAACACATATCTCACCAATCTCACCAACATTACATTCATTAAAATCTTCATCTGTTATCTTTATATCAAAACCAGGTATAGCTAGTCCAGATGAACCTATATATTTACTGTCTGCTGCCCCTATAGGAAATATAGTGCCTGGAGAAGATGTCTCTGTTAAACCATATACAGTGTGAAAATCTACTTGAGGAAGCCACTCTTTTATTTTTAAAATGTTATTTGGTGTCATATTGCTGCTTCCGCAAGCAAAACTTCTTAAGCTAGGAAGAGATGGAAAACTATCCATTAACTCTATAAGAAGGGCAAATACAGTAGGAGATGCATGTATAAATGTAATTTTTTTCTCCAATACAGTATCCAATACTTCTTTGGCATTGAATGTTTTTTTCAAAAATAAAAGACCGCCGGAATAAATAAAAAGTCCAAATAATGCTATGATACCTGTTATATGATAGATAGGTGTTGCTATTATAGATATGTCATTTTCTGTGATAGATAAAATCCTATTATAGCTGATAATCGCATGAACTAAATTATAATTCTTTAATAATACTGCCTTGCTCTTTGAAGTAGTTCCAGATGTGAACATTATAATAGCATCGTTATATAAATCTCTTGAAATTATATCCTCATTACAAAATGAAAAATTATCTTCATATATATAACTAAATCCATAATTATTATTACTGCCGCATACTACTTTCTGCAATTTATCTTCGTCAGAAAAATAATCTAAATATATATCCTCTACAATTAAACAATCTATACAAATCTTCTCATATAATGACTTAACTTCAGATGCCTTATATTTAGATGGAAATATCACAGAAATAGATGATAACTTAGATAATGCCATAATACTAATACAAAACTCTACCCTATTAGATAATAATATACCAACCTTATTTGCTCTGCCTATACCAATACTCTTATTTAAATAACAAGCAAACTCATCTACAAGATTTAATAATTGAATATAAGAATATTCATTACCAGAACTATCAACTATAGCTATTTTATCTCTATACTTATCAGCGCTATCTAATAATATATCATACATACTATTAGGAGCTTCTTTATATGTATATACTTTCCTATCGCCTATTGATATGTAGTCCATATCTCTTTTTATATTATCATCCCAAAATGATTCACCGGATATCATAAAATACCTCACATATACTTAAGGATAATTATATATAAATCAATTAGAATTCTAATTGATTTATATATAATATAGTCAAAAAATATTCTATTGTCAATAAAATATTGAATTTCATAAAATATTTTTTATTAATTTTAATTTATAGAAAAATTTATTTTGACAAATTAAATAATTTTTTATATAATTCAAAAAAAGATTTTAGGAAGTTTGTATATGAATACTAGTAATAGTTTAAAACTTGTTGTAATTTTATCTAAGGCTCATAACTCATACATAAAAAAAGTAAAAGCTAATATAAAATCTTTAGGTTTTTCAGGAAGCGAGTTCGGAGCTTTAGAATATTTATATAATAAAAAAAGTGTTGTAAATGTACAAGAACTATCCGAGAAAATATTGCTGACTACAGCAACAACAGCATATACAATTGACAAACTCATAAAAAGAGGATTCATATCTAAAAAAGAAGGGGAATTAGATAAAAGATTTGTAGAGATTTCTTTAACAAAAACCGGTAAAAAAATTATGCAAAATGTATTTCCTGTTCATGCTGATTTCTTAGAAAAAATTAAATCCTTTAACAGATAAAGAAAGTGAAGAATTAATCATTTTACTTAAAAAGCTAGGAAAAGCAAATAAATAAAAAATATTGAAAAACTATAAATAATATATTATTAACATAATTCCGATAAATTATAAATATAGTATATTGATTTTATATGGTTAATATAATATTATATTTGGAGTAGGAAAATTGAATTATGATAAAAAACAATATATTAATAATAGATGATGAAGAAGATATTTTAAATGCTTGTAAGAATGTATTAGAAGATGAAGGATATGATGTTGATATTGCTAAAAACTACGAAGAAGCTTTAAAAACATTTGAGAGTAAAAAAGTAGATTTAGTATTTTTAGATGTATGGCTTCCTAATGTAGATGGTTTGGATATATTATCAAACATAAAAGAGAAATATCCTGATACTGCTGTGATAATGATGAGCGGACATGCGGGGGTTGAAACTGCTGTAAGGGCTACTAAAATGGGGGCTTATGACTTTTTGGAAAAGCCTATTAGTGTAAGCAAATTATTATCTTCTTGCGATGAAATATTTAAAAAGAATGAAAACAGCATAGAAAATAATACATCAAACAACAACAATACACATCATCATAAAACTAATAATAAATATAAAGTAAAACAAAGAACTATTGCTAAAAGTATAGTAGTAAGCGGTTTTGCTCTAATGGAAGGAAGAAAAACAGCTCTTACTTTAGTACCTGCTGAAGTAAATACAGGCATAGTTTTTGTTGATATCAATACAAATACTCAAATAAAACTAGACCACACAAATATACTTTCAAAAGATAAATCAGGAGCGGTAAACTCTACTGCATTGGTGGCAGGAAACAGATATATAAAAACAACTGAGCATTTCTTAGCGGCACTTCATATGATGGGAATAACAAATTTAATAGTAAAATGCGACGGAGAAGTTCCTAATGTTGATGGTTCTGCTTTGGTATTTTGCGATGCTTTGAAAGAGGCTGGTTTTGTTGAGCAAGATGATTATATAGAGCCTATAGTGATAGATGAAACTCTTACTTATGGCAATGTTAATGATAATGAAACTTACATAATACTTTCTCCATATAATGGTCTTGAGGTGAGCTTGCGTATAGATTTTGCCGGCACTATTGGTGTTCAGGAGTATACATACAAGTTTGACAATTTCGAGCAGTTTACTGAGGAAGTAGGAAGGGCTAGGTCTTTTAACACTATAGACAATATTGATTATGCTCAGAAGATGGGTATGGCTGGAAGCGGTATGATAGGAAGCCATATACTGCTTTGCGACGGAAAGGTTATTAATACTAAACTTCATTTCGATAATGAGTTTGTAAGACATAAGATTTTAGATATAATAGGAGACTTGTATATATTAGGAAGACCTATAATAGGAAGGGTTGTGGCTAATAAATCTTCACATTCCTTTAACCATTCTGTAGTACATGACCTTGCTAATAGATATTTATAAAGGACAGCATAAAATTAATGCCAAATAGTAGAACAAAGAGTAATATAGAAGAAAATAATAATATATCCTTATATTTTGCAGATGCCAAGAGAGAGAAACTTCTTACTAGAGAAGAGGAAATAGAATTAACTCAAAGATTAAAAAAAGGCGATTCTCAAGCTAGGGCTAAACTTATAAGAAGCAATTTAAGGTTTGTAATAAGCATTGCCAAGCAGTATAAAAACAGCGGTTTACTTTTAGAGGATTTGATAGGCGAAGGCAATTTAGGTCTTATAATAGCTACAGACAGATTTGACCCAGACAAGGGATATCATTTTATTTCTTATGCTGTTTATTGGATAAGGCAGAGCATATTAAGGGCTATAAATGAAAAATCAAGACTAATAAGGCTTCCTTTGAATAAGGCTATGGATTTGGTGGATTTGGAGAGGGCTGTTCATCAATGCTACTACAAAACTGGTCATATGCCTGATGTTGAGGATTTGGCGGCTATATTAAAAAAAGAGCCTAGAGAAATTAGAAATATTATGTCTATGAATAATGAATATGTGTCGCTTGAAAAAGATTTTAATATGGACGGTGTTAAAGATAGATTGGCTGATGTAGTTGAAGATAAAAACAGCAAAACTGTAGAAGATATATTATCTGATAAAGAGCTTACTGAAGAATTAAAAATCGCTATGGAAGAGCTTTCTGATATAGAAAAAGAAATAATCAATGCAAGATACGGTCTTGACCAAGAGAAAAAAACATTAAAAGAAGTTGGAGAGAAGTATTCATTTACAAAAGAGCGTATAAGGCAGATAGAAAAAAAGGCTCTTAAAAAAATGCATTCCAAAAGATATAGCTCTCTTAAAGATTTCTTAAACTAATGTCAGGCCTCTACATTCATATACCCTTCTGTACATACAAATGCAGCTACTGCAATTTTTTTTCTGTTGTTAATATGAATGAAAAAGAAATATATAAAAACTATGCTGATGCATTAATTGAAGAATTAAAATTAAGAATAGATGATTATAATGAAGAGATAAATACAATATACTTTGGAGGAGGCACGCCTTCAGTATTAAACACTAATTTACTTAAATATTTATTAGACAACATATTAAACATTCTTAAAAATTATCAAGACATAAAACTAATAAAAGAAATAACAATAGAATCAAACATTAATGATATAAACAGTGAATATATTAATTTTTTAGAAAGTATAGACAATATAAGAATATCTCTAGGTCTTCAAACATTCAATGAAAAATCTTTGTCTCTTATAAACAGACATACAGAGTTAGAAGAAATAGTAAATGCTCTAAAAATAATAAATAATTCTACTATAGAAAATATATCCCTTGACTTTATATCAGGTCTCCCTCTAAATGATAAGCTTCAAACAAAAAAAGACATTCTAAAAGCATTAGAATTACTCCCCAAAACAAAACATATATCTCTTTACTATTTGGAGCTAACAAAATCACTTGAAGAGAAATGGAGAGATTATCTGCCTAAAGAAGATGAAAGTGTAGAATATTATGAAATATCTTCAAACACATTAAAAGATTTGGGCTTTATAAGATACGAAATATCAAACTACTCTATTAATAATTATGAGTCAATACATAACTCAAACTACTGGAAACTAAAAAATTATTTAGGCTTAGGAGCTTCTGCTGTAGGATACTACAACAGAGAAAGATACGAAAATATAAAAAATGTAAAAACATATATTGAACACATTAAACAAAATAAAAAACCTATTAAAGAAATAGAATATATAGACAGAGAAACACAAAAAAAAGAGTTTATATTTCTCTCTCTAAGAACAGTAAAAGGCATAAATATAAATAATTATAATAAAATGTTTAAAGAAGACTTTAAAGACAAATATTCATCAATTATAAAAAACAACAAAAATTATTTTCTTATAACAGATGAATATTTATCTATAAAAGAAAATTATTTTAATTATGCAGATGAGATTAGTTTATTATTTTTATGATTTGTTTAAGGATTCTTGAAACTCTTTATTGTTCATTAGGTATTTATCAACTATAACTGCCAAAGCACTATCTTGTTTTTTTAATTCTCTTGCCCCTCTTGTAATGGAACAGAGACTAGCATTCAGACTTTTTGCTATTTCATATTGAGGCATTTTCCTCCTGAGCAAGGTGACTATCCTTAGCCTTTGCTGAATCATATCCTGCTCATCTTTGGTAAAAAGTTCTGAAAGTAAGCTTTTAATAAACTTCTCATCATTTTCTGTTGCTAAAATATGTGCTAATAAGTCCATTGATACTCCTATATATATATTATTAATTATAATATTACTTTTTATGATATTTATATATAGTTAAGTATAGAACAAATATAATTTTTTGCAAGTGTAATTATGTTTTTATCTTAAAAATATGCTTTTTATTTTGGTATTCCTGGAAGTATATAGTCAAATAAAGTATAGCTTCCTTTAAATAAAGTATTCATATCTGAAGCATTTATTATATTAGGGTTTACAGCATTGTTTTTAATATATCTGTAAGAATCTATAACGCCATTATCAAAGTTCATATATAAATACTTCATAGCTGTATAATAATCGCCTGATAAATCTGTGCTGTATGTAAACATTAATTTATTGTTGCTTCTGTCGCTTAAATACTTAAATATATCAGCATTTCTAGCAGGAGAGAGGAATATATCTTCTTTATTGTAAGGCTTATTGTAGTTGGTGTCTATTCCTATATAGTGAGTGAGAGGCACTTTTCTTTTTCCATCAGCATAACCAACAGCTAAACTCTCTAATGATGTGTAAAAATTAGTTTGAGTGTTTAATTTAATATTAGCCTTACCTACATTAATAACGTCCATAGGCACGTACTTTAACTCTCTTATCTTTATAACATCAGCATTCTTAAAGTCATTAAAATAAGCAAAAGGTATAGTAAATAAATTAGGATAAGAGCCTGTAATATAAACAGTATTCACCCTTGATGCATTTTTGGATACATCTGAAGGAAGCATTTGGGACTCTATAGATTTTAATGCTTTCATTCTTTCATTAGCATTAGGAGCATTTGTAAATGCAGTTAAACTATCTCTTAATTTGTCAATAGATACAAGAGAAGATTTTTTTACTTCATTATCACCCACAACATAACTATAAGAAGTGTATTTATCATCTTCATAAGAATAGAATATAAACATAGTATTAGTGTTTTCATTACTAAATATGTTATATGCATTATAAATATTCTTTCTAAAATCGCTCTCAGGCACTCTTATTTTATTTAGAAGTCCGTATATATAACTTGGCTTATCCTTATAAAGCGAATAGAATAAATTAGCAAATGATGAAATAGTATTAGCTTCAAATATATACTGATTGCCGTAAATATAATCCATAGTTAAGAATATATTAGCTTCATTTGTAGTTTTATTATCTAATATTGTATTTGCAACTGTGAGTATTTGATTTGTATTTGTCATTAGAGTGAGTAAGTTTGTTACTTTATCTAAAGGAGTTTTAGCATATATCAAATCATAAAGCACTGCTATTTCTAATATTTTATTTTTATTTGTGCCTGTAGTTCTCTGTGCTATATAATTTACGTATCTTACATTATTTTCTACAGTTTCGCCTGATTTTAAGAATCTTGATAATGTGCGAGGAGTAAAGTATTCATCTATTAAATGATAATTTTCATTTGTGTATAGATACATAAAATGCAAAGCTCTTCTAGCACCCTTAACAGCCCCTTCATCTCCAAGTCTTCTATAAACAGGAAGCATTGCCTTCATAAAGTAGTATGCATTAGAATCGCTTATATTACTGTAGGAGGAAGCAAAATATTTATATCCGTCTTCAGAGAGATTGTATGCAGTGTTGGTGTCTTTTGCATTATATCTATCTTCTATAAAATAAGCATAATTGTCCATAACCTCATTAGGAGACTGTGAATAGCTTATAATATTAGAAATCATGCTAACAGAAGGCGTTTTTTGGTATGATGCAAGCAGACGGCTTTTGAAATTATAAGTTTCATTTGAAAGAGTTGTCATGCTGTTATCTGGCTTTCCGTATACTGTAAATAGATTGTTGTCATAGCCTTTCATGCTCTCTTCCAAAGAATTGCTTACAAGACTTTGGAAATAATTAGTATAAAACATTATTCTTGAATATGTATTAGAATTTCCTACTACTAATGCTATATTATTAACTTCTTTTAATACTTCTTTATTTTCATCAAAAGTTTTCTTGTCTGCATAAAGGATATAGAAATTCTTTTTCATTAAGTTTGATATATCAGAAGCCTTAGCATCTGTGATATCTACAACCAAAGGCACATAGGCATTAGTTAATAAATCATTAAAAGGCACAAACCTAAACTTTCTCACTCTATTAGTAGCTTGAACAGTGTTAGTAGCTTGAAGAGTATTAGTAGCTGCATTGTTTGTAATTATATTATTGGTATATATATTAGTGTCATCTTCATTATCTACATAATTAACCTGCATCACTCTTACATCATTTTTTATATAATCATTTTCTCTATAATCATTTGCATTATCTGCATAGTTTACATTATTTGTAAGAAGAGTGTTGCTTGCAGAAGAGGCAGTCATATCTATATTTTTTCTGTCATTTCTATTAACCTTATAAAAAGAAATTAATCTGTTATCAACATAGGCAACCTTTGGAGGAAGCATATATTCAGTAGAATCATAAAGCTCGCGTACAAAGGCATTATTATTACTCATAACAATAGGACTCTCACCAATATGAGTAACATAATCTTTTGTTTTTATTAAGTCATTAGTTTGATAATAGAAATAAGTCTTTTTGTTCTCCCTCACAAATCTATAACCCAAATAAGTATCCCATATTAGAGTTTCATCACTACGCATTGATTTATCTATATCAGTAGCCTTCACATCGCAAATTACTATATTTTTTATAGGCGTATTTTCAAAAGTTTTAATAGCCTCTTTTTCATATTCTGTAATTTCTTTTAGAGATGATTCTTCAAGCTTTTTGTCATAATTAGCTGTTACTGCAGACAAATATTTTTGATAAGCATAGAGAGCTTTTTCATATAGTTTATAATAATCTCTAAGATAATAATTATTCTCTCCGAGTGTATAGAGTCTTTTATCTAAAAACTTCCTACGCATGTCTATTGCATCAAACATAGCAAGTATATTAATGCTCGCATCAGGATAATTGCCTTCCAAAAACTCTATTACTTTATACCTTGCTTCTTGCAGTATGAGATTATTTTCTTCTACAAAAGTAATCATAAACACACTTTCTCTTAATCTCTGTAATATTCTAAACACATACATTACAGGCTCATCAAGACTGTCAGGATAAATATCTCTATACTTCTCACTAAAATCTATTAAAGTAGTAAGTATAGCAATCTCCTCAACTGCAAAAGCATTAACTTTAGCCTTAGAAAAAGCAGATATATATTCCCTCGCAGCCTCTTCAATATTTCCCGCAAGCTCATAGGCTTTAGCTAAATTGTATCGAATAATAATTTCAGTCTTTAAGTCCACAGGGAAGTTTGAGTTTGATGAGAGAATATATTTATATCTATCTATAGCATTTTTTAGCATATAAAGTCTTTGAACATTAACATCATGCATGCTCATATCCAAAGAGCCGTCATTATTTTTCTTTCTGTTAAGCATTAAATCATTAGCTTCAGAAGTAAGCTTCAAAGCCATTATATATTGAAAAGCTGCTATATGTGAATATAATAATAATCTGTCTTTAGAGCTTACGCTGTTATTTGTAGAAAGCACCTGAAGAGTTTTTGTAGTGTTAAAGAGCTCCATAAAAAACTCTCTTCTTATAGCAGTTAAATCATTTTGAGATAAATATCTTAAATAAAGCGATGATAAGCTCAAATAGTTTTTAGCATCATTTTGAGCATTTTCGTATATTAAACTAGGATTATTATTAAGGGCATTAGAGTTTATAGTTTTTCTGTATTCTTCTATAGACTTTCTAAAAGACATAATAGAATTAGAAACAGAGCCCTGCCTATAATATAAATAACCTTCATTGTTGTAGTAGGTAGCAAGCATTAAAGGCTGTATTGATTTTTTAGGCTTATCTTTAATAATATAATTTCTATAAGAAGATAAAGCATCTCTTGACTCTGAATATCTTCCCATCTTCTCATAAAGCTCTTGATATATAGAATAAAGCATCTGCTGTTTATCAACATTAAGAGGCTCACCCGGTATATATCCTCCAAAAGAAGCTAACCCTAAGTTTACAACATTGATATTAGCACCATATAAAGTAATACTTACATAATTTGGATTATATGAAGAAGAATCCAAACTATCTATTTTTGCCTTCACATTATCACAGTATTTTAATGCATTGTTATAATCTTCAAGTTTTAAGTAGCAAGCAGCAATAAGAAGTTCATTAAGTTCATTTTGCTCTACATTATTTGTAATTATAGTATTTCTTTCTAATAATGATTCTATAGCTTTAGTGTAGTCTTTTTGTTCAATGGCTGCAACTGAAGTATAGCCTACTATTTTGTATACTGCTTCACTGTCTCCAAGTCTTTCAAAAATCTCTCTGGCTTTATTATATTCTCTATAAGCTCCATTAATATCATTGTTCATCCACAAAGAATATCCATAGAAGAAATGATACCAAGCCTTACTCTTATCGCTTCCTACACTGTTTAATAAAACTTCAGCTTCTTTATATTCATTAGCCGCATCAGAGTATCTGCCGTTTATTAAGTAAGAGTTTGCAAGCATTATAGATACAACATTAGGCTTAGTTTTTATCTTGCTTTTAGCCATTATAAGAGAATCAATTATTTCGCTTTCTAAATTTGGTGTTTGAAGAGTTAATTGATTGTATCCTATATATTTATCATTATTTACATTATTGTCTTTATAGCTTGGCACTAATTCCATTATGCTTTTATATGTTTTATCGCTTTGAAGAACCTGCATCTTTAGAGCTTCTGCAAATGTAAGCATTTCAGCCTTTTTTATATAATAATTCTCTTCATCAGGATAAAGGAATATAGCAAAATCCATATAAGAGACTGCTTTATCTACTATAGTATTAAAAGACTTATTCAAATACAAATAAAATCCGTCTTCTCTTTTTTTCTCGCTAAGCACATACCTTTCGCTGTCATATTGTTTAGACATAGCTATGCCGTAATATCTATTAGCCAAATAATAATAAGCATTAGCAAGCTCTGCATGTGCTGCATGCTCTGAATATCTTGTAGATAAAAGAGTTCTCTCCCTCTCTGCTATGGTTTGTTCAAGTGATTCTATAGTGCTGTATGCCCTAAGTCCGCTTTCAATAATTCTTGAAGAAGCATTGGCATCATTAGGATTATAAACTAAAACTTCTTGATAATTGTCATAGGCAATATTGTATCTCTCTTCATTATAAGCATTATCCGCTAAAGTTCTATAATAGTTGGCAAGTATTCTTTTTGATTCTTTTGCTTCATAAGTAGGCTCAAAGTTTTTGCCTCCGCTTTTTACGGCATTTACTAATAATTGATAAGCTGCATCATCTTTTTTGTCTAATAATATTTTAGCATTAGCATAATAACCCAAAGCAAGCATTATATCATTTTTTGATTCCATATAGGGCTGAAATAAATTTGTAGCTTCATCATAATTTTTAGCAAGTATAAGTCCGTCTAAATATATAAGTCTGCTTGCTACAGATAATGGTGCATATGGGTGAGAGTTATCTATTATAGTTTGATAAGGAATCTTTGAATCTTTTATAAAATCTTTTGCTATTTCAAGTCTGTCTGCAAATATTAAATCTTTTCTTCTGTAAGGTTTATTATACAAGTCCTCATCTGCAGGATATTTATAATTATTATCTTCAAGCGAATGAGAATATAATTTTGATATTAATACATATAAATCTTTGCTGCTGTCATAGTCTATTATACTATTTAAAATTTCCAATGTTGAAGCATTTGTGTTATTTTTATTATATTTTTCATTAGCAGATATGTATCCTGCCCAAGATAAAGCATTTACTATATTTTCATTGCTTGTGATAATTGATTCATTTGTAGTATAATATGAAGCACTAAGCCAATTATCATTAGTGTCAAAATTTTCATCTATCTTTAAAGCCAAAAATCCGTAAAAAGTGTTAGTATATTCTGTTGTTAGAACATTTTTTGAAGTATTGTAAATATCTATGTTTTTATTAGTATAGGCCTGATACATTACATCAAAATAAGCCTTTGATACATTACCCCTATCTTCATCTGAAGGGAAATACTCTGAAAACTTCTCTATTACTTCAACTTTTCTATTGTAAGGCAAAGCAACAAAGGTATTATACATATCATTGGCATTAGCATCTTTAATGAAATATTCTTTAGTAGAGCCCATAGTTACTATACTAGTGCCTGAAGTGCTTAATACATAGCTTCCTACCAAAGCAGATTCATATGCTACATTAAATGTGCTTAAACTTGTATTTTCTTCTAATACATAATATTGTCCTGTAGACAAAGAATAAGACATTAATCTTCTTTTATCATTATATGTTAAATTGCCGTCTTTATCAGTATCATTTGCTATTTCAAAATAAATTATAGTGTCATTGTTGTAGAATGACGGATTAAACTTAAAGGTTTTAGTATCAGTTAAAATCATCAAATTGGTTTGAATATCATTTGTGATGTAGGAGTTAGCTTGCAAGTCTACTACTGCTAATTGAGAATAAGGCTCTCCTATTTTAGAAGTAATAAAAGCAATATGTCTATCATTAAAAGAGAATGTAGGAGAAGCGGCTTCTATATCTGCTCTTTTAATTATTTCCTTACCATTTGGCTTAACTGTGAAGAGTTTTTTAATATTATCTTCTCTGTCTGAAACAAAAGCTATCATATCGGCATTATGAGAGATTTCTGGGTCTGTATCATAGCCTTTATAATCTGTTATTCTTACTACACTTTGCTCTAGATTTTCTAAATTATTTTTTGAAGTTCTAATACCAAGATTAACTAGCTTGTATAAGTAAATATCAGAAAAAGCATCATCTCTAGTAGAAGAGAATACCAAATATTTTGATTTACTATCCACAGAAACAGAAGAATCTACTCCTGGGCTTCTTGTGAGTCTAAAAGTTTCAAGCGTATAAGAATCTACAGCAAATATATCTGTATTTCCTGCATTTTCTCTGGAATAGTATACCCAAGTTCCTTCTCTGTCTATAACAGAATCTAAAACAGGGTTACCCTCTCCGGAAGTTAGAGAGTATCTTTTATACTCTCTTAAGAAAGGTCTGCTATTAAAAATAGAATCTGCACTCTTTTGACTGGATGCACAGGATAATAAAATAAATAATGGTAATAATAATAGCTTTAATTTCATAAACCTTTTATATAAGTAATAATAATTACTACTTTACAAACAAAACATTCAAAATATTTTAGAATGTAGCTAAAGCATCATCAACGCTGTCAAAAACTTCAAATAAATCTTCTAAATCTACAGTTTTTAATATTTTCTTTATTACATCAGGTACTGAAGCTAAAACAAGTCTTCCGTTTTTATCTTTTATCTTTCTCATCATATTAATGAATACTCTAATTCCGCTTGAGCTTAAATATTCAACTTTAGATATTTCTAAAATCAAATTAATACTTCCAGACTCTATAAGAGCATCTAATTCGCTTTCTATAGATACAGATAAATTAACATCTAATTTACCTTCTAATTTTACAACTTTTGCTTTACCTTTATCTTCTATATTTAAACTCATAATATATTTTCTCCTTCAAAGACTTAATTAGAATATTATAACAAACATAATATTAAAGTCAATAATTAATAAAAATGCTAAATAATATTTATTATAATAGAAGTAAAATTTTATTATGTTTAAAACACCGCACGCACGGCGTAGAGGTTATAAAATATAATAAAACTGCATTATTAATTTATTTAAAAACATTGTTTAGCTTAGCGTGCGTTGTGCAAACTACAAATTTAAAAAAACTTGGGCGGGCAGCTAAAATAACAGTGTAAACAAAAAAGGAAAATCAACACATAAACAAAAGAAAAGACAAAAAGCCTAAAGGGCGGGAAAATGTAATTAAATTTTTATTTTAAATAATGCTTAATTTTCCGCACGGTAAAAAGATTTTGAAATATGATAAAAACTGCATTATTAATCGATTTACAAACCTTGCTTAGTTTAGCGTGCGTTGTGAGAACTATAAATTAAAAAAACTTGTGCGGGCAGCTAAAATAACAGTGTAAACAAAAAAGGAAAAACAACACATAAACAAAAGAAAAGGCAAAAAGCCTAAAGGGCGGGCAAGTGTAATTAAATTTTTATTTTAAATAATGGTTCATTTTCCGCACGGTAAACTTATTATTAAACATAACAAAAATTATATTATTAATTGGTTTATAAACCTTGCTTAGTTTAGCGTGCGTTATGTAAGCAACAAATTTAAAAAATCTTGGGCGGGCAGCTAAAATAACATAGTAAACAAAAAGGAAAAACAACACATAAACAAAAGAAAAGACAAAACGCCTAAAGGGCGGGAAAGTGTAATTAAATTTTTATTTTAAATAATGCTTCATTTTCCGCACGGTGAAAAGATTTTTTAATATAATAAAACTGCATTATTAATTGGTTTATAAACTTTGCTTAGTTTAGCGTGCGTTGTGCAAACTACAAATTTAAAAAAACTTGGGCGGGCAGCTAAAACAACAGTGTAAACAAAAAAGGAAAATCAACACATAAATAGAAGAAAAACAGAAAACCTAAAGGGCGGGGAAAGTTAATTAAATTTTTATTTTAAATAATGCTTCATTTTCCGCATGCTAAACTTATTATTAAACATAACAAAAATTATATTATTAATTGGTTTATAAACCTTGCTTAGTTTAGCGTGCGTTGTGCAAACTACAAATTTAAAAAAACTTGGGCGGGAGCTAAAACTAAAGCGAAAACAAAAAAGAAAAATAACACATAAATAAAAGAAAAGACAAAAAGCCTAAAGGGCGGGAAAATGTAATTAAATTTTTATTTTAAATAATGCTTCATTTTCCGCACGGTAAACTTATTATTAAACATAACAAAAATTATATTATTAATTGGTTTATAAACCTTGCTTAGTTTAGCGTGCGTTGTGCAAACTACAAATTTAAAAAACTTGGGCGGGCAGCTAAAACTAAAGCGAAAACAAAAAAGAAAAACAACACATAAATAAAAGAAAAAACAGAAAACCTAAAGGGCGGGCAAGTGTAATTAAATTTTAAAACTTTTATTACATTCCCCACCCATTATTTTTGATTGTTTTTATTTATAATTTTAACTTTTATTTTTTATTTGCTTAAACAGAATTCAAAAGCCCCACCCTAGCATCGTTTAAAATTATTGTATATATACCGCACGCAAAATAAGTTTTTAACCCTAAAATAAATTAATAATTTAAATTCAATTATATATAAAATTTCATTAACCGTGCGTAAAAAGAATTTTTAAATTATTTTTTAATTAATACACTTAAATTATTTTAATAAGAAAATTTTAATCTTTTATCCTCTTTAAAACTATTTCTTGAAGGATTGCCTTCCGCTCTATATATCTTTTTATCCCTTATAGAATATATACTTGACCAAATTGTATCAATATCATCTTTCTTATCATACTGACACATAAAACCATATTTGCCGGATAATAATTCTTTTGAAAAATATAAATTATATTTATAGTTTTTAAAAGCATTTTCTAATGTATTATATCTTTCATGAGAATGCACATCATCTTCCAAATCTGTTTGATAAACTCTCATACATTCACTTGCAAAATGATTGGAAGTAAATACATAATCATTTTTTATTATATGCTTTTTATCACAGTTACATTCAACTAATGCTATATTATAATTTCTATCTGCTATAATAATATTTTGTGATGATGATATAGGCACTTCTTCTAAAAAAGACAAAGCTTCATTTACATCATTGCATTTTTCTAATATATATCTCACAAGCATACCAGCATTAAAACCATAATTTATTTTTACAGGATATACAAAAGTCAAAGCACAGGCAAGACCATTTTCATTAATACCATCTTCCATTTCAATAAATGCTGTTGTGTTTGCTATAAATGAATAGGAGTCAATTAATTTATAATATACGCTATCACAATATTTTTTTATGCTTTTTATAAAATCACTGTTTTTTGCTAAAATAATATCATCATCAGTTTTAAAAGCAAAAGAAGAACATTTATTTTCAAATGTAAAAGCATATATTGTAAATAAAAAATCTGCTATATCTTTATAATTTGTTTTTATATTATTGCAGCTTAATCCATCAGCTATTCCTTTTATTTCTTCTATTATTTCAGGAAAAAATTCTTTATATATTGGCAGGCATTTGTCAGAAAAATCCTTACACTCTTTTGATATCTTTATTTTACTTAAAGGGTTTATATTATTTTTAGAAAGTATATTTCCATATTTGAAGCCAGCCTCATAATGACTTCCTTTAAATCTTGAATGATACATACTGCCTCCAAAAAATTAACTTTAAAAAGGCTAGCATAATAAAAATTTAAAGTAAATATGAATAAAAATTTTTTAAAATAGAAAATAAAAAAGTAGTTAATAACTATAAAATAAATTATTAACTACTCTATATTCTTTTACCTAATTACCGTGCGTATTAAATAAATTTACTCTCCAAAAATGCTTTTCACTATGCTGTAAATTGATGAAGCAAATCTTTTATTAACTTTTAGAGGATTAATCAAAGTCTCAATGCCGTCATCAATCTCATAAAACTCAATATCTCCAAAACTAACATCTTCATTAGCGTCCATTCCAAAATACATATAGTCAAATGAAATATGAACAGATATGTTAAGGTAAGTGTCTTTTAATATGTACTCAGAGAAACTTCCTCCGTCCATACTCTCACCTCTTGCCATATCGTATTTGCTTGCTAATGACATTAACACTCCTGCTTTTATTGTTTTTGAATTAAGAGAATTAATTCTATCTTCGGCAATGTCTTTTTCTGTAATCTCTTCATATTTTAAATTAAGCTGCTCTATCGGCTGAACTATCTCATAATCGGATAATTGAGTTTTCCATTTCTCTATAGTGTTAGAATCTAATTCTAAAGGGTGAACTAAAGTTATTAAGCTATCTTCTTTTAGAGTGTATTCTTCTTCATCGACTGTATTAAATGTGCCGTCTTCCATATACCTAAAACTTTCTATTAAATTGTTGTTTTCATCATAAGCACCCCAAATAAGTTTCAAAGCAAATATGTTCATTATTGGGTTTTCTACAAATACGGTTTTGAAATTGTTGTAAGTCCATTTTCTGCCGTTTAATAACACTTTTTGAAGCCTTATTTTCTGATTCTGTATCAAAGTCTTTATTTCTTTTTTGAGGGTAGTATATTCTTTTTTGGCACTGTCTGCTTCTGTTTTATCGTCTTTGCTGTTTGGGGCAGGAAGTGATTTTATTATCTTTTCTTTCTCATTGTCTGTAATTGTAAGTTCAAGATTATTGTTTATTGATAATGTGAATGTTCTTTTAGCTTCTCCGCCGTAGTTTAAAACTCTTTCACCCTTTTGATTAAATCCAAAATTAGGTATTATTCTATCTGAAAGCTCATCGGCGGTCATATCAAGCATATAAGCAGCATTCTCCATTGTCTCTATTGCTACTTCTTTTATTTTTGCAGTAGGAGCTTTTCTTGTAAGCCCGTCTACCAATATTAAGGCATAGTTTTTTCCGTTTAATGCCATACACTTTATAATAAATCCTGCCATAACAGTACGTGAGCCTTTTGCAAACTCTTTTATAAGCGGATAAACCTTATCTATTTTCAAATCATCAGAATATATCAAATAAGGTATTAATATATTTTTCTTTGCAGCTTCATAGTTAGAATCGCTCCAATAACTATAAAGACTCTCCAAAGCATCGGCAAATGAAGAATCATCAAGAATATCAACAAGCATGTCGCAGTCCTTTAATCTTGCAGGCTCCACTAAATTCATATACTCCATAATAATATATTTAAATACTCTCTCATCAGCCTCTTTGCCGTTTTTGTATAAAACTTTTGTAAACTTAACATCATCTAAAAACTTTATATTTTTCTCATAGTTTTTATTGTAGTAAGTGTCAATAAACTCCAAAGCCTCATCAATACTTTTGAAATTGTCGCCGTATTTTTTTAAGTTCCAATTCTTAATAATATTTTTTAAAGCTCCTTTAAGCTCTGAAGATTTTACTTTTTCAGACATCTTTTCAACATAATCCCTTGTAATAGCTTCATTGTTGGAAATAAGTTTTAAACAATATCTTTTAACCTCTGCCCTATTTGTGTTTTCAAGAACTTTGTAAACTATATTATAATCATTAATCTTATTATATATACTCTTCAATAAATCTAATGCCGCATTTTTGTTTGGTGCTATATTATCTTTTATAAACTTATCATCATTTAATATATTTAGCACTTCATCAAAATAGCTTTTAAATAATTCATCTTTCACACTGTTTATCACAACATTATTATTTTCATCTAAACATCTAAGCTCATGATAAAGCGTAGGCAAACTTCTTCCATCATTATAATAATATCCCGAAGCATCTCCCGCATAATCAAAATAATATGATAATAAAATTTCTTTTAATGTAATATTTAATTCTTTGTTGTTTAATAAACTGTCAATAACTTCTTTTAGAGTTTTATTTCCTATAGAGGCTTGAACTTCTATATATTTTCTTATTCCAATATGAATAGGCAAATATTTCAAAACATCAATAGCAAACTTTTTGTATTTTTTTGTTTTCATCACTGTCATAATTAAATAACGGATATATATAACAAAGCTCTGAATTAAGTCTTATTTCTGGAGCAGTATCCCATCTGCTGTAAAGCACATAAGCATTTTTTTTATCTGTATAATATTTAATAAGCTCATCAAAGTTTTTATTTTTATCTTTATCAAATATCTCTTCAATATTTTCTGTAGTAGAAAAAAGAGGAAGTTTCCTATAGCTGTCAGTATCCTCTTTTGTAAAATGATTCACTATTGTTTGTAATACAGCTGAAGCTTTTTTTAAATTATTATTGTCTATTTTTTTATCATTATGTTCTAATAAAACACCGCTAAGCACTAAAAATATTCTTTTGTTTCTATCATTATTTCTATTCTTATTATACCTATCACTATTTAAACTGTTTCCTACAAAATTATAAATTTTATAAAAATCTTCTTTATGATTCAAATATAAATCTCTTGCCCCATAAATAAACTCATAATGAAAATAATCTTCAAAATGCTGTGCTATAAAGGCAAAATCATTGGGATAATTTATTGCATTAAAGAATTTCTCTTTAGCTTTATAAGGATTTGTATAATCTAATGTTCTTAAATAATATCCAAGTATAATATTCATGTCAATGATATATTCTTCATTTTTATTAAGCACTTCTATAAATTTATTTTTTATATCTTCATTTTTATCCAAAAGAGCAGCAATTACATTTAGAGTATCATAAACATTAGGAAGAACATCGAATGATTTTATAGCCGCATCAATATATTTTTTATCACAGTCTTTATTATTTTTTATCACAGAACATATTGCAATCAATGGTATTACAGCATCTCTGTCCATTTTTTTTAATATTTTTTTATTATCATTGTTATTAATAATATCAACATATTTATCTGTGTATTCATAAAACTCTTTACTGAAGTATTTATTAAAATCTTCAAAAACTGTATATATTAAAGTTTCACCATTTAGAGTTCTTGAATACTCTTTATATTTTTTATCATATTCATAGGTAAGATATCTAAGCGACTTTTCAAAATCTCTATTAACTATATAATCAAAAATAACATATCTAGTTCCGCCTTCTCCTTCCTTATCTTTTCCATAAATAAGTATCTTCATAAAATGTTCGTATCTTTTTTTTAACTTCTCATCTTCTATAGAAAAATAATCTTTCAAAAACTCATTTTTATAATGAAAATAATCATAAGGACTCCTTCTTATTTTACTGAAATCATTTGTAGCTTCACATTTTGCCATATCATCTTCTATAGCAGAGCCTTGATAATATATTGCAAGTTTTTTTTCTAAGTCCATAGCATCCTCCATAATTTTTTATTATATACATTTTAAAAAATTATAAAATATAAAAAAATATATAAAATTATAAATTACTCTTTTAAAGAATAGCACTTTCTCTCTGTAACAATATCCAAATCGTTTACATTGCTTCCAAGAATAGGAGAGTTTGTAATATTACTTTTTTTGTTACTATTAGCATAACAGTAAATGCAATCAGATAAGCAAGTGTTGTAAGCCCCTATGTCAATACTTTCAATACAACCGCAATTAAGCCTTTGGTTTTTATCTTTCTTTGCTTTTATATTATACCCTACTATTTTTGATATGAGATTCTCATCAATGCATTTACTTTTAGAAATATTAGGCAAATCCTCACAACAAGCCTCTACAGTTATATTATAATATTTAGCAATATCGCTAATAAAAGAAGATAACTCAAAAATATGCTCATCATCTTTTTTAATATTTATATCTTTTATCTTGCTTTCTATTTTTTTATAGATATCAACAAAACTTATTATGCATTTTTTGGTATAGTTATGAAGCTCTTTTATTAAATATTCAAAATGTTTTTTATGATAATCAAGGCTATATTTATCGCTTAAAATAATAGGGTCATATCGCCACAAAACTTTTTCTTTTCCTATCTTCTCTGAAAGTCTTTTAAACGAATATATTATCTTCTCTTTTCTCTTTGAAATAACATTTTCTATATCTTCACCGTATGCATTAATTGTAAATTGAAAATAGTATTTATAGTCTTTAATCAAATATAATTTATCAATCATAGGAGAGACATCTTTAGTCCAAAACACTATACAATCAACAACATCAGTCGACAAATCTATCTTACTTACCTGATGACTGTTAAAAGGATTTCTTACTAAACAATACCCCTCTTTTATTCTATCAAAAAACCAATCACAGTAATAACAAGGAATATCAGTTCTTCTGCTTGCACTTATTATCATAATAATTATTGAGTTATTTTAATATATTCTATTAAAGCTTCTTTTGATGATTTGAAAGCTAATTTGTCAAAATCAATATTCTCTTTTTTTATAAATACCACTTCAGATGCATCATCAGAAGGTTTAACATCAGGAACATAATCTATTTTAGCATAAAAAAACATATCAGTAGTAACATACATCATACCCTCATAAATATACTCATTACTTCCGCTTATAAGAAAATGTATATTATCTATTTTTATATTAGTCTCTTCAAAAAGCTCCCTTCTAACGGCATCTTCTATTCTCTCATAAGGCTCGCAAAACCCGCCCGGCAAATCAATATAGCCCTTCTTAGGCTCAAACTTTCTTTCAACAAATACAATGCCTTTAGGTGTTTCAACAACCATTCCGCCCGCAGAAGCGGGATTGACAAAATAGCTCCTCCCGCACTTTGAACAGTTAAATATTTTCACGCCGTTATATATAAAAGAATCTTTCTCTCCGCAATAGGGACAGTATTTAAATTGATTTTTAATATGCTCTTTCATAACTTCTATTTATATAAAACAAACTAATATCTTTTACCTTGCTTATAAATATGTCAGACTCTGCCCATATTCCAAAAGGTGCTTTCCTAAAAAATAAATTATCTTTGTTTGATAAGTTTACGCTTTTATGATGATAATTGTTAGGGTCAACATTGTAATAGTCGTATATATAATAATACTCTATATCAAGCTCTTTCATTTTTTCTTCTATTACAGTTTCCATCTCTTCTATTGTGTTTGCTACTATATAATATGTAGAAACAAAAGATACAGTCTTACACTTTCCAAGACAGCGAACAGTAACATTCCACCATTTAGGCTCTTTATTTATGTTTTCATCATCATTAATCATCACAAAACCAAAACTATGCTTTAAATTATTAATAATATCATAATAATCAAATATATATTCATAAGTTTCGCTATAGCTCTCATAAGAAACTATAGAAGATAAAGAATAATGCCAGTGAACATCAGAACTAATAAAAACTGGAGTCTCATCTAAAAGATTAAAAGAATCTAATATTCTGTTAATCTTTTTAATATTTTTAAAAGGTGTGTTTATAATGATTTCTTTATCTAAATTAATAAAAATCTCAAAATCATTATATTCATCAATAATCCCAAAACCAACAAAACCGCATTCTACCCAAAGCTCATTATATTTTTTAAACACTCTTCTAATCTCGCTCAAAGATATATCAGGGTCGCTCATAAGCACGTCAAACTCTCTGTTTATATCCTCGCTTTTTCTTTCTATCACCATAGTAGCGTAATATGGGAATAGTTTTATTAATTTGAGAAATAAATCTGAAAGCCTATTTGCTGATATTGAAATACTGTAAGAATACATATCAGCACTGTCCTCAGAAGTTTTTAATTCTATACTCACGCCCTCTTTAGGTTTGGAAGATTCTATAGGCACTATACCTAAAGGAACATAAAAATCATTTATAATTATTCTTTTTTCTTTAATTTTATTTAATATACTTTTTCTCTTCTTATTTTTTTGAAAATAGCTAATCACAATATTCTCTCTCCATAAAAACTAATAAGCATAAAAAATATTTGTGATATGATAATAAAAAAACGTCTGTATGTCAAGTATTAATATTTATGTAAAAGAAGATAAAAAAAGAATATTTCTTGACACATATTTTTTTTGTTGTATACTTTTGGTGCAATAAGGGGAATGAGGGTGCAAATCCCACGCTGGCCCGCAACCGTAAAGCTTAGTTGTAAAAAACTAACGAAGTCGGAATGCCTTATTGTAATAATAAAACAATTGAGTCGAGTGCACTATATTATGAGTTTTATTCTTTTTTAAACTTATAAACTTTTTTATGTATTCGCTCCTAATTTTAAAGGAGTTTTTTTATGCAAAAATATTTTATTCTATTACTATCATTTATTATTTTTTTATTATCATGTACAAGCCCAAATAATCCAAATGAGCAAAACAACAACAACAATAACAATAATAACAATAATAATAATCAATCACAAAGAGGAGAATATAAACTTCTCACAGATAAAAATATTCTAAGCCTAAGCTGGAGCGATAAAAACAAGCAAGAATATTTTAGAACAAACTGGCTAAATACATTCACAAACCAAATAATAGTACCTGCAGGAGTAACAACTGCCACAAGGGAAACAGATGAAAAAGGCACGTATTTAGAAAATGGAGAAGTGTTAGGTAATTTTATATACGCTACAAATATAGAATGGAAAGGCACAAACTGGATAGGAGCATTATATGAAGACCCTAGAAGACAAGGTCAAGATTCAAGATGGATGCTATTTCATATAGATACAGATGGAAACTTTATGCTTGGTTCTGCTTTCGGTTCAGGTGCTACAGGTAAAGAGCCTCCTACAGAAGAATATTGGAAACAATTAATGGGAGAAGGCGGATACGGCTCATTTAAAACTGGAACTATAAAAGATTTTAATTATAATCAACAACAATAAATTATTATGAAACGTTTTATCATATATTTCCTTTTTGCTTCTATAAATATGCTTTATTCTCAAACATACCTTATAAGAGAGCTTAAAGGAGGTATATGGGTTACTTCAAAGGTAGAAATAACAAATAATACTCAAACAAATAATGAGTATCCAAATGTATCAAAAAAAATCCCTATAAATGTAAATAACAAAACCATCACCTCTGAAGAAATAGAGAGAATGGGCTACAACAATGCTAAAGAAATATTGGAAAATCAGGCTGGCTTTGTAAATAAGGGTAATTATATGGGTAATGAAGTAGTAGACCCTGCAGGAGGAAGTGCTGACAATATAAAAATATATATTAATGGTGTTTTGATGAATACTGCTAAAGGCAATGCCGATGCAGGTGTGGATTTAAGAAGAATACCTTCAAACCTCATAGAAAAAATAGAAATTATAGGCTCTTCAATTTATATCACAACAAAAACTCCAAAAGAAGATATTATACTTTTATCATTATCATACGGCTCATACAACACAATAGCCCCTTCAATACTCTTTTCAAAAAATATAGACGACAATCAAATATTTACCTTTACAGCAGATTCTTATTATAGTGATGCTAATTATTATTATAACTTCACAAACCTCGCAGGCAAATGGATTAAAGGAAACATTGAAGACAATAGACAATTTATAATAAACTCTTCTGCCAACTATAAATATATATTTAAAAATAAAAATTATATAAATGCATTTGCAAATATATCTTATTCAAGTTCAGCCTCACAGTACCAAATCCCCCCAATAAGCTATACAGATTCTTGGTTTAATTTTACAACTTTAGCTTCATCTATATCATACAACGGATTTTCTGAAGTGCTGGATTATAATATAAATCTCTCATATTTGTTTGACTCATTTGTAGACAGACCATATTTCAAAGAAGGTAAATTTGTATCAGACTATAAATCTCACGGACTAGCAATAAATACAACACTAAAAAGAATGGACGAGTTTATACCAAATACCATTACATTATACAATCAGCTAACCCCCGAATATAGATACGATATACTTACAGAAGAAAAAAATGCCTTAGAAACTAATTTTAATCATAACCCTCAAAGACATTCTCTAAATATAAAATATGAAATGCAGCTTTCCTTCGGATACTGGGATAATAATACTCCAATATTCACACTCATGCCAAGCATAAAATATGAATATCAAAATGAGTTTTTTACAAATCAAAAACATAATAATTATTTAGCATATAATGCAGGATTTAACCTAAACTTTTATAAAGGCTATAGTTTGTATTTTGCCTATATGAGCGATTATACAAGCCCAACATTTAATGATTTGTATTACGGCAATTTTAGTAACCCAAACTTAAAGCCAGAAACATATAATCAAATACTCACAAAAATATCATTAGAGCCTATAACAAACTTAAAAATAGAATCCTCATACACATACACTACCTACACAAATAAAATAATATGGTACAGCAGTATTCCAGAAAATGCAGACACTGCTATATCTCATATATTCTCTTCGAGCATAGGCTACGATATTTACTTTTTAACCTACAACAAAATAAAAGCAAAAATAGAATATTCTTATCAGCTTGCATATCTCAACGAAGAAAAACTTCCAAAAATAGGTTTGCCTAATAATGTTGTAACTGCACTGCTTGGGTATGATTTTGTTTCAGATGGTAAAATATTAAGCTCATTATCTTTTAATATTTATTATATATATTCAAGCCCAAGAGCAATGACATCAAATTATCCAATCTATTATTCAGAAGAGTTTCATAATTTGAATATATCATTTTATTCTATATGGTTTAAGCATTTAATATTTTCTATGCATTTTAAGAACATATTGAATAAGACGCCTATATTATCAGCCTATTCAGTAGCAAAGCCATTTACCTTTGAATTTGAAGTTGGATATAATTTTTAGTTTATATTGAATACTTGTGTTTTGTATTTTTTTTATTATTAGTGGTGGCTTTGCCCCCTGCGAAGCGTGCCCTTAGGGTACACACCCCCAGTTCTTTTGCGACCGAAGGAAGTGCCGGAGGCGTGCCACAAAGAACCAAAAAGGCTGCATCTTTTAGCTAAAATACATAATTAATATTATTTAGTATTATTTTCTTATTTGCACTTTTTGCAACTTTTTGCGGCGGGAAAAAGTTGAATAAAAATAAAAACATAAATTATAGTTGTTTAATATATACTAAAAAAATTATTTCTTGTTCTTGAAATAGTCGCAATACTGTGAAACCGTACATTCACTGCATAAAGGACTAATGGGCTTACACAAGTTCTGACCATAAACAACTAATGTATCATTATAAACACGCCAATATTCTTTTGGAAGCTTTTCTCTCAATGCAAACTCTGTCTCTTCCGGTGTCTTTGTGTGAACGTAGCCGAATCTATTTGATATTCTATGTACATGCGTGTCAACACATATGCCGTCTTTGTCAAAAGCCTCTGTAACTACTAAATTCGCAACCTTTCTGCCTACCCCTTTGAGTTTTAAAAGCTCATCTATCTCATCAGGTACTTCTCCATTATAATCATCAATAATCATATGAGAAACTTCAAGTATATTTTTTGCCTTTACATTATAAAAACCCACAGGGTAAATAAGCTTAGCAATCTCTTCTTCTGTAAGCTTTATCATCTCTTTGGCATTTCCTGCTTTTTCAAACAGCCTCATTGAAGCATCTCTTGTTGTAGGGTCTTTAGTTCTAAGAGAAAGCATAGTGGAAATTAATATTTTATAAGCATCTCTGTTTGTAATAAGCTTTATCTCTGTTACCACAGGCATAGGCATAGACTTGGTAACTTTTGTAAGCTCTTTCATTATAGGGTGTATATCTTTATCATTCATAAAACAACTCAACTATTCAAATAAATACATAAATACAGAATCTTCTTTTACAAAAGGCTTTAATTCAGAATATCTAAACTCTATTTCAATAATACCATGAGCATAATCGGATATCTTATAAGCAGGCCATATAAACTTTATACCTGTTGGAGTAATATCAAATGTATCGCTTAATGTAATACTATTAAAATCAAAGAAATCAGATTCTGACATATTCTCTGTAAGTTTTATACGCATTAAATTAATTAAATCAATATCTGCTACATCTTCTATTAGTTCCGATACACTTAAACCAACTCTTTTTCCATTGGATATTAAATATATATTAGGCTGAATATTATATATGCCATGAGCACCGCCTGCATAAGAATAATTATATAGAGAAAATGATATAATATTCTCATCTATAAATGATACTTCAATATTTCTTTGCATATTAAACTTATCATTAATGGCTTCTTTCCAAGTATTATATTGAGATGAAATTAAATTATTAAGCGTAGTTGTAATATTTTCTTCATCTATCGATTTGGTTTCATCAACATCTAAAGATATTCTATTTATTGCTTTTACTTTTTTCTCATTTGCTATAATAACCGCATCTCTGCTTGCTTCAAAAGTGCCATTATCTTCTTTAACATTTAAGCTTGCATTTATAAACCTAATTTTATTGATAGGATAATTATTGTCTATATAAAAAGAAAAACTAAAAGTATTATTTTTGTCAGCAGAAACCCAATTACCAGTAAAAACCATTTCACCGCTAATTTCACCGTCTAAAGAACCTATCACTCTATCATTAATGCTCTCTTCAAGATGAAAACTATTTCCGTTAATACTTCCCTTTATATTAATAATTTGTTTTATAGTATCATAATAATATTTACCTGAAAGATTATTATTATTATCTATATATAAATACATACTTATAGGAGTACTTCCGATATTTCCCTTAAGAAAATAAAAATCTTTTTTTGATATATCTATATTTTGACAAAAGAGCAAAGAAGAAAATAACAAAAAAACATAAATAACTTTTTTCATTTATAAACCCATAAATTATATTGTCACTATAATAATACAAATGAAAAAATAAAACAAGGGGGGACTTAATCCCCCCTAAGCAAATAAAAATTATTTAATAATTTACTTAGCTATATAATTAACTATTCTAGCGAACTTGTCAGCAACTAATGAAGCACCGCCAACTAAAGCACCATCTATATTAGGCATATTAAGCAAATCATCAGCATTTTTCTCATTAACGCTTCCGCCGTAAAGTATAATCATGCCTTCAGAAACACTCTCATTATAAATAGACTTTAATGTGTCTCTTATAGTTTTATGTACATCATCAGCATCTTGAGGAGTAGCAGTTTTACCAGTACCAATAGCCCAAACAGGTTCATAAGCTATTACAACCTTTTTAGCCTCAGCTTCACTTAAACCCTTGAAAGCCTCTTTTACTTGACTGCTTACTATATCAGAAGTAATGCCTTTTTCTCTCTCTTCTAAATGTTCGCCTACACATAAAACAGGTACCAAGTTTTTATCTAAAGCTCTTTTTACTTTTTTGTTTATAAGCTCATCTTTTTCACCAAATATATCACGGCATTCAGAGTGACCAACTATAACATATTCACAGCCTACAGACAAAAGCATATCAGCAGAAATCTGACCAGTAAAAGCACCCTTCTCTTCAAAATATAAATTCTGTGCTCCTAATTTTATATTGCTTCCTTTAATAGCATTATTAACATCGCTCAAGCAAGTAAAAGTAGGTGCTATCATAATATCTCTGTCTTTAACATCTTTTACTAAATCTTTTAACTGATTTACTAACTCCAAAGCCTCTTTGTTAGTATTATTCATTTTCCAGTTACCAGCTATAAGTTTTCTTCTCATAATAATTATTCTCCTTATTATAAAATATTACTGATTTTTTAATAAATTACTTAAATCTTTAAAATTAGGCACTTTTGAACCCTCTATAAATCCAAAAAGAACCATCTCTGTACTTATAATATTAGCCCCCAATTTCCTCATCTGTTCTAAACCAATTTGCTTATCATTATCAGTTCTAGAACCGCAAGCATCAGCAACCACATAAACATTATATCCATTTTGAAGCAAATGATAAACACTATAATATACGCATACATGTGTCTCAGCTCCAAATACTATAATATTCTTTTTATTTAAATTATTAAACTCCTCAACAAAATCTTCGCTAGCAAATACACTAAAATTAGTCTTAGCAAATAATTTATGATGTTTCGGAAGTATTACCCTCTCATCAGTAGGTCCTAAACCTTTAGGATACTGCTCAGTAACTAAAAGAGGTATATTGTATATCTCAGAAGTTTTAAGCAATACATTAGACTTTTTTATAAGTGTATCTAAATTATCTATTGCCGCCAATAATTTACCTTGCAAATCTATACAAATATATAAAGAATTATTTCTATCTAAAATAGGTTCATTCATTAATTTCATAAATAAATCCTTAAACAAGATTATATAAATATCAAAGAATACAAAGAACATAAATAAGGGGAAACAACATAAAATTTGCTTCCCCTTAAAAACTTTCAAAACTCGCTTAATTATTATTGAGCAGCAGTTTCTTGAGTTTGTGTATTTTGAGCTGCACCAGCATCTTGCTGAGCATCGCCGCCATTAATTCTTCTTTGTTCTAATTGTTGTAATTCAGCAGCTTCACGAACTCTAGCATTTTCAATAGCTTGTTTTCTTTCGTTTTCAGTTTTTAATAACTGCCAAGTAGCTTCATCGTCGATATCTTCTTCGAAATCAACAACTACTACGTCATATTCCATAGTTATATCTTTAACATAAGTAATGAAATCGCCGCCTTGAGTATCTTTAGTTCTATAGAAACCTAAAGAGTCTAATTTTACAGAAGGAATCATTTTAGGATAAAGAGGTTTTCTTACTAATACTCTGTCGCGAACATTAGCTAAATACTCTCTGTTTTCCCATTTTAATTGTCTCCAACCGCTGAAATAAACATTACCCATAGGATAAGATTTTAATTCACCTAATTCGTTTTGTAAGTTGATAAAGTAACTAACTAAATAATTACGTCCATATACCCAAGAACTAATAGATTTAATTTCACCAACGTTGTGTATTACACCTTTACCGTCTGTATATTTTGTACCATCAGTTCCACCATACATTTCAAGCTGAAAAGCAGGTTTTACTAAAGCATAGCTATTCCAAGATTGTAAAGGGAAATGTACTCTTATACCAAGAACTTTTCCTGCTTCCCAAGCACCGTTATTACCTTTACTATCTACGTTAGTAACATATGAATTTCTGCGATTTTCTGTTAATCTAGCAGATTCATTTAACCATACTACCCAGTTATCATTGTAAAGATTTTGTTGAACAGAAACTGCTTCATTTGTATCATCTCCTGCAGGCTGCAAGTTATCAGCATTACCTGTTATAGCAAAATCAATTAAAGTTGAATTTGTTACACCGTAAGCAGATGCAGCAACAAAAATAGAAGCTAATACTGCGAATAACTTTTTCATAATTTATTGCACTCCTTGTACTAATTAATAAGCATAATAATATTATTTTATACACTAAATTACCCAATTTGTCAAGTAGATTTAATAAAAATAGCTAAATCTATAAAAATAATGTGTAATTTTAGTTGACATAATCTTTAAATTAAAATACAAAATGGAACTTATTCAATAATCATATTTTTTATTAAATTTTATATAAAAAATTTTATTTAAAAAACTCCATAAATGGATTTTTTATATTAAATTTAAACTTCTTTTTATCTCCTGATTTTTTGGCATTAGGTATATTAACTTTAGTAGCCTCATCTAAACTCATCATAAGTATACCAATAACTGCTGAATAAGCAGGGTTATTAGCAATATCTGTAATGCCGTAAATATTATTAGGAACACCAATTCTCGCTGTTATAGGCATAGCTCCTTTTACTGTGCTTTGATATGCTTTAGCTAATTCCACCAAACCAGGAAGCAATGCTCCTCCTCCTGTAAATACCATGCCCGCAGATAATGAATCTATATATTTCATCTTCGATAACTCTTTGCCGCATAAACTAAGTATCTCTTCTACCCTAGCCTGTATAATTTCTGTTAAAAACTTCTTAGGTATAGCCTTAGTTTTACCATTTGTAGTAGGTACTTCAACTATCTCTCTATCTCCTACCATATCAACAAAAGCAAAACCATATTCACATTTTAATTTTTCTGCTGTAGGAATAGTTACTCTTAAACCTTCGGCTATGTCATTAGTAATATGCTGACTTCCTATAGGTATAACAGCAGTATGCCAAACAGAGCCTTCCAAAAACACCATTAATGATGTAGTAGAATGCCCTATATCAAACACAACTACTCCAAGCTCTTTTTCATCTTCTGTAAGACAAGCCTCAGCACTTCCGCGTACGCTAACTATAAAATCTTTACCGCTGAATTTCATTTTATTTAAAGTTCTTCTTAAGTTTTCACTTACATATTTAAGCCCAGTGATAAGATGAACCTTTGTTTCTAATCTTGTTCCAGACATTCCTATAGGGTTTTTTATTTCATCTTGACCGTCTAAAGAATATTCCTGCTCTATAGTCTCTATAATCTCTATATCTGAAGGCAAACGAACATTTTTAGCACTTTCTAATACTCTCTCTATTTCTAATGGAGTTATCTCTTTATCTTTTGTATTTACACCTATAACCCCTTTACTATTCATACCCTTTATATGGTCGCCGCCTATAGTAGCTATAACATCAGGAGCCTGAAGACCTGCCATATCTTCTGCTTTGTTGATAGATTTCTCTATAGCATCAGCAGCAGCATCTATATTTACTATAATACCCTTTCTAATGCCGTCACTCTCACTCTCCCCTATACCTATAATATCAAGTTTATCCTCATTAACCCTTGCTATTACAGTTTTTATTGATGAAGTGCCGATATCTACACCAGCTATTATTGGCTCTTTCAAGGTTAAACTCCTAAATATAATATTATGTTAATATTTTCGGAATATTATGATTTTCATTAATATTTTTTTAAATTAATACTTTTTATATAGATTTTTAATATATTGATGATTTAATTAATAAAGAGTTTATAAAAAAAATCAATTAATAACCCATTTATTATTTTCTTGCTCCATAACGAATGTCTGTCTCATATTGGCAGTGGATTTATTTACTCTATCATAAACAGAAGTGCCTACATCTATATAAGCATTTTTACCCTTTAACTCTATGCTGTAAACTTTATCTATCTTTGTTTCAAACTCAAAATCTAATGAAGGATTAGAAGCAACATACTCATCTGCATTTTTTACATTGCGTGTCTTAGCTAAAACCTCTTTATAGCTAGATGAATAAAAATTATCATAAGCCATCTTTACGCTCTCTTCATCATAAGGCAAAGACAAAAACTCTTCTAAAGATTTTAAGGCAGATGTTTTTAATGCCTCCTCATCATAATTTTTTATCTCAACAGCCTCTTTGTTTTCATTATCGCTTAAAACAATTTCTACTTTCTCACTCCCGCTACCGCAAGAAACAAATAATCCAAATAAACTAAATAAAACAAATAAAAAAATTAGTTAAAATATTATTCATAAAAATTAAAGCCCTTCCAATATCTCTTTTCTATTGTTTTGAGGAGGTATAGATTCTTTTTCTCTTATTCTAGTTTGAGAAGTAGTTGTAATATTATTCATATTTATATATTTAATAATACTAGGACGCTCTAATATAATCCTATTATCCCCATTCTGCCAAGAAACAGTTTCTGCATCCAAAAAAGCTCCCTTGCCGTATTTAGCAGACAGAGAAGATAACAACTCTAAAAAATCAACCTGATTGGGCTGAAAATATATAGTAATAGAATATAAAGAATCATCTTTAAAAATAAAATATCCGCTCTTATAAAACTTATTCTCTTCCAAAGACAAAAAAGTAGCACTCTCCTCAGAAGCCAAATCAACCCCATCAGTATTAAGCATATACTCTTTAGGAAGCATCATAGTATTATCTTCTAGTATTGCTTTAATTGTATCTTCTCTAGTAGAGCCTAATTTTATATTTTTAAATCCTGTAATAGGTATATTAATCACTGCAGGCTTTCTTCCAACTACAGCATCGTTAGTTATATAGCTTTCTTCTTCTGTTGCTGCTGTATTGTTGTTATTATTGTTTTGCGGAGGTGTATAGGCATCATTTGTCGCGTATTGGCTAAACAAATTGGCACAAACCAAAAACATAATTACTAATATATATCTCATAATACTTTACCTACTTTAAACTATAATATAATATCGACTATATTTTTAATTTAATTATTTTTTTTACATACACTTAAAAATATATATTATATTATTTATATAATAAAACCTGTAAAATTATCTATTATAAAATTATTTTAGTTATAAAAATAGTTTTATTATAATAATTATGTATACTAAAATTTGAAAATATTCTAAAATATATTATATTATAATATGAAATATTCTGTAAGAAATTTTTTTAATGTAGGTGGTTATGAAAAAAAATAATAGAGTAACTATAATATGCGGGCACTATGGAGCGGGGAAAACAACATTCTCTATTAACTATGCTATCTATTTAAGAAAACAAACAGAAAAGCCTATATATATAGCAGACTTGGACGTTGTAAATCCATATTTTCGCTCAAGAGAGCATGCTCAAAACCTAAAAGATAAAGATATAAAAATAATAGGAACATATCTTCCTCAATCTGGTTCAGATTTGCCTGCTGTATCTGCCGAAGTTTATTCTGTATTTAACAACAAAGATATTGTAGGAATAATAGATATGGGAGGAAACTCAGTTGGAAGTTTATCTTTTGCAACTTTTAGAGAATCTGTTCAGGCTGATGAAACTGATGTATTTTTTGTTTTGAATGCAAACAGAAAAGAAAACTCTACTTTTGAACTAGCTTTAGGTCATCTTATATCAATAGAAGCTACGCTTGCATTAAATGTTACTGGGATAGTAAATAATACTCATCTTATGAATGATACTACTTTAGAAGATATTATGAGAGGAGAAGAGATAGCTGAAAAAATCTCTAAAGAAAAAAATATAGAGGTTATATGCAGCTGTGTTAATAGTAATTTAATTAAACAAAACATAAAAACAAAATATGAATTATTTAATATAGAATATGATATAAAAAATATAGGAAACGTTATATAAGTTAATATATGGAATATTGTTATAGTAATAAAAAATTATATGAGTTAGCACCTTTGCTTTCTCCGAGTATATACGAAACTATATTTTATAATCAGTATGAGATAAGGGCTGATAAAAATGCTATTATATTAGATGATAAAGTTTTTGATGATGTTTATATAGATGAGAAAATATATAGAAACTTTATTTTATCAAACTCAAATAGGCTTGGAAAATCTTTAAACTATTTGGGGCTTAATCAGATGCATGGAGGCATTATTAAGAATATAGAAATAGATAATAATAATAAACTTACATTAACTCTTCTTGATACTGGCGTAGATAAATTAGCTAAAACTTTAATAGAGACAAAAGCTATTAATTTGGATATAAAACCATTTATAGTAAAAATAATATTTGAAGATGTTTATTATTATTCTAATCATACTATAGATGAAGAAGAGTTTATTATAAAAAATGATGACAATATAATAGAAAAAACATATATTCAAGACCAAATAACTTTAATAAATGATAATGAGATAGAGATTGTTATATCTATTCAAGATAAAGAAGAGAAATTAAGCTACTATATAATAAAATGTAAAAACATATCTGTTATAGATGAAGCGAGGGATACTTGGCTTAGCACTTTTTATGGGAATGATTTTGCTATGCTTTATGATTATTTTATTAATACTAGAAAGACCAATAAACTTGTTATGAATAGAAATGTATGTATTAGCATTATAGCTAAATATGAAGAGTTTATTTCGCAGCTGGATATATCTTAATGAAAGAAATAAAAAACTTATTAATACATGCTCCAAACTGGCTTGGTGATATAGTGATGTCTTTGCCTGCTATACATTTAATAAAAGAAGAATATAAAGACATAAAAATAACTGCATTAGCAAAGAAATCTATGTTTGGAATACTTACTGTAAGCGGATTAGTTGATGATGTAATAGAGGTAAAGAGATTTCCTGCTTTGAGAAAATATCATTTTGATGCTGCTTTACTTTTTCCTAATTCTTTTGAGAGTGCTTTTAGAGTATTTGGTCATGGAATAAAAAGGCGCATAGGGTATAAGGCAGATTATAGAAGTTTTATGCTTACAGAGAGAATTGAAAGAGAGCCTGTAAGGTGGTGGCATACTGCTGATTATTATGTTAATTTACTTAAGGCTATCAATATAAACAAACCCCGCCCTAATATAAAGCTTAATATAAAAGAAGATATTCTAAATAATGCTAAAGAATATATTAAAACTATAAACCCAGAAAATAAAAAAATATTTGCCTATGGCATAGGAGCTACCAATAGTTTTGGTAAGATTTGGAAAGAGGAATATTTTGCTGAAGTTATAAATTACTTATCAAATAAATATAATGCCATAACTTTATTTATAACAACTCCAAACGAAAAAGAAATATCTGATAAAATATCCTCTATCTTAAATGAAAAGCCAATTATACCATATACTTCATTAGACAATATAGCAGCTATTTTAAGTTTATGCGATGGTTTTATAGGCAATGATTCTGGAGCTATGCATGTTGCCTCTATAGTTGGGATACCTACTTTGGCCTTATATTTTGCAACACCCGCCGGTATAAACTCACCAATAGGAAGCAATAGTCATATAATAGAAAAAAAACCAGATAATAAAGCCTGCATCTGCGGCGGCAGAAAATGTTCGCTTAACACTTTTGAATGCAGAGAGGTGATAAAGCCTGATGAAGTGATAAAGAAAATTTGAAAGTATAATATATTGATAAAAAATATTATTATGCTATATTATTTTATATAAATTAATTAAATATAAACGGAGATATTATGATTACTTTTAAAACAATAGATGATAATGAAATGAAATATATTATAGAAAATAAAGAAGTAAGCAGCAATGTTAAAAATGTTTCAGAAAATGTGCTTGCCGTATTTACACAAGATTGGTGCGGAGATTGGAGAGGATTAAAAAGAGAATTAAATGCTAATGAACAAAACAGCGATGTAGATTTAACTGTATTTATATGTATATATAATGAAAGCGGTCTTTATGAAGAGTTTATGAGCTTCAAAGAAAAAGAATGGAAAAATGACCTTATTCCTTATTTGAGATATTATAAAAACGGCAATTTTATTAAAGATACTAATCATTTGCCATTTCAAAGAATTATGAATGTGTTTCAGCAATAATGATTTTGAAATAAAAAAAGCTCAATTAGAAGATTTAGAAGAAATCAGCAGTTTAGCTAAAAGAATATATCTTAAATACAATTCATCATTAGATACAGATGAAGGCATAAATAATATATTAACTTTTATTAATCATGATAATATATTAATAAGAACATATATTGACGGCTCTCTAATTCTTAAAGCTATTAAAAACAATACTATTATAGGCTTTATAGAAATAAGAAATTATAATCATATATCACTTTTATTTATTGATGATAAGTATTTTAGACTAGGCATAGCTAAAAAGCTTTTTGAACAAGTTAAAGATATGATGCCAAGCGACAAATACTCGGTTAACTCTAGCGATTATGCTATAGAGTTTTATAAGAAACTTGGATTTGTTGCTGTTTATGATAATATAAAAGTAGAAAACGGTGTTCATTTTCACCCGATGATTTTTTAAAATACCTACCATATGTATATTGACAAACAACTTTTTTTGTATATAATATTTATTATAAAAGGCATTTATATGTGAATATTAATAGATTTAATTGGTTCAATTATAAACTTTATAAAAAAGAAACTTCAAAAATAGACAAACATTAACCTAAATATTATTGCACAGGGGCTACTCCTCCCATGTGCAATAATGCTAATTATTTCTTCATTACCTGCACATACACCTTTCTATTTCTTGCCCCATCAAACTCAAAAAAATATATATCCTGCCAAACACCCAACACTATATCTCCATTTTCTATTATAACAGTTAAACTAGGTGAAACCAAAGAAGACAAAACATGTGCCTGAGAGTTGCCTTCAGCATGTCTGTAATTATCATGTTGAGCTACTACTTTATTAAAAGCATTCTTCATATCAAATAAAACATTGCTGTCTGCATTTTCATTAATACCAACACCCGCAGTAGTATGAGGCGTAAATATAACTGCTATTCCAGATTCTGCCTTCTCTTCCAAAACGCATCTTCTAACCTCTTCAGTAATATCTACAATGTCAAATCTTGAGTTAGTTTTTACATTAATAGTATGCATAAATAATCTCCTTAATTTTTTATTATATAACAAATCTTAAAGCTAATTCCATACCAATGCTAAGAGCACTAATATTATGATACTGATAATTAGGATTATTAACCCGCACAAACACATCATAAAGAACATAGCTTCCCAAATTAATATTTAAGTATTTATTGATAGGAAAAGAATAATCAAAAGTTAATTTAATAAAAGTAACAGGAGCAGCTTCACTGTAATATAAACTTGTATTGTAAATATTTTTATTATTAACTTTTTCTATATAATTTACTATTGTAGGCATCTTTACACCAATTCCAAAACCAATAGAAAAGTTATCAATTATAAACTTCGGCAAAACTCCAACAAGAATATTTTCAAAGTAATAAGAATAAGTAGTTTTCAAATCTTTAGACCTATAAGAATAACTGTCATGACTATATCCAAACTCAGCCAATATACTCAAAGCCATTCTCTCAGATATTAAATACATATATCCAAATTGTAAAGAAGCACCAATCTCAAAATCTACAAAACTCTTCATTCCTAAAACAGTAGGGTTATTAATAAGCTTGGAATCTGAAAAACCAATGCTCATTCCAAAAGGCACATTTAATAATACTTCAAATCTATTTTTTTGGGCAAATACATTAAAACTTAAACTAAAAACAAAAAATAATATTAAAAATACCTTTTTAAAAAAACACATTAAAAACACCTCGTTTTTTAATATTATAATATTTCTTATTATTTGCAAATATACAGATATATGATATAATAAGTAAATGCTGTATAACATCAATAATTTTATATCAACTTCAAATTGGCGTTATCTCTTTTATAGTCTTGATATAATACTCGTAGCAATATTATTTTACATTTTTTACATGCTTATGTATAATACTAGAGCATACAGCATAGCCCTAGGTTTTATAATACTTTTCTTTATCACATTAATAGCTAAAATCTTCGGCCTCACTACCCTCTCATGGTTATTCGATAAGTTTTTCCAAGTAGGTCTTATTGCAATAGTAGTACTCTTTCAGGCGGAAATAAAACATGGTCTAAGAATATTAGGCGGAAGGGCGTTATTTAAAAAATCATTCGGATACAATGAAGACCAGATACAAAAAATTATGAGTGCAACTTTTAATTTGTCTTATAAAGGTTATGGTGCTTTGATAGTCTTTCAGAGAAATATATCTCTGCATTCTTTAGTAGACAAGGCTGTTAGACTAAATGCCGACATATCTATAGAATTATTAGAATCTATATTTTTTAAAAATAACCCAATACACGATGGTGCTGCAATTATAATGGAAAACAGAATAGCTGCTGCAAGTGCATATTTACCGCTCACAGAAACAGAGCCTCAAATAAAAAATAGAAGATTAGGCACTAGGCATAGGGCGGCACTTGGTATATCTGAACAGACTGATGCTGTTGTAGTGGTGGTATCAGAAGAGACTCAATGCGTTTCTATTGTTCATGGCGGAATATTGGAATATAATTTAAGCAGAGATGAATTATATAAAAGACTTGGAGAGCTTTTAGAGGTAAAAGTAGATTAAAATGAAAGATATTATAATAAAAAAATTTAAACATAAAAAATTGTTATCCTATATAACAAATAGATTTTGGATTAAAGCTTTATGTTTAACTATGTCTTTTATGCTCTTTTTATATGTGAGATATCAGCAGGAATACAATAAAGAATATACTACAAAATTAAATATAAAAAACCTTCCAGCAAAACTTTTAATTGCTAATAACATTAAAGAAAATATAACAGTTAGTGTAAAAGGATTTAAAGATAATATATATGAACTTCCAAGAGATTTTTCTGCATATATAGATTTAACTAATGCACAAATTGGAAGCAATATGTATAAAATATATTTAGAAAATGATGCCGATTATTCATCACTTAATATAAGTATAAATCCAAATAAAATACCTGTAGTGTTAGACCAATTAGCATACAAAACCGTTCCTATAGAAGTGCAAACTGTAGGAAAAGCATCATTAGGACTTGAAATTGAAAATATTATTATTAATCCTTCAAATACTATAATATCTGGACCTAAAACCTTAATATCTCAAATAGATAAATTATATACAAGAACTATAGACCTTGATGATAAATATTTAGATTATAATACTAAGCTTAGTTTAAACATACCGCCAAATGTTAAATCTGATACTTCTAGAGTAGATGCTAGTATAATTTTTGATAAAGATATAGAAATAGTAACATTTGAAAATATAGAATTAAATATTAATAATTTAAATAGCAGATTTAATATAAAATATAATGAACCTTTAATTGTAAAAAAGATTGTATTAGAAATGAATAAAAACTTAATAGAAAACTTAAAAAAAGAAGATATACTCCTTTCATTAAATTTAATAAATATAACAAATGAAGGTATATACTCTAATATATCAATAGAAGCAAATATTCCAGATTATGCCAAATTATCATATATAGAGCCTTCATTTTTCAATATAGAAGTAGAAAAGATATGGACAAATCAATAATAAAAAATATTAGGTTCGGAGATATTATTATTATTTTAATTATAGTAATATCTATTATTTATTATGCCAAGAACTTAATGGAAAATAAAGGAAATAAAATTATAATAGATACTCCGTCAAAATCTTTAAGGTATGATTTAAATACAGACAGAGAAATAAAAATAGAAGGTCTTATTGGTGAGACTACTATTATTATAAAAGACAAAAAAGTAAAATTTGAATATTCTCCATGCCGGGATAAGCTTTGCATAAAAGCAGGAGAATTAAAAAATGCCCCTATAATATGCATGCCAAATGGGGTTTTAATAAGATTTGAAAAAAATACTGAAAACGATATAACAATAGATTCTGTTGTACAATAAATGTTATAAATAAAGGTTTTTAATATATGACACTTTTTGAAGAAATTAAAACACATACCGGAAAAAGAAGAGTTTATGATATAATATTTTTTGCTTTTTTATCTTCATTTATTGCGGCAATAGAGAATATGTTTCCGAGGCCTATACCATATTTTAGGATAGGATTTTCTTTTATTATTATATTAATGGTTTTAGATTCATTTAATTTCAAAGAGCTTCTTCTTATGATAGCTATAAAAAACATATCGGTTGCTATAGTATTTGCATATATTCTCACTCCTCCATTTTATCTTGGAATAACTGGGGGGATTATGTCTGTTATAGTAATGAAGTTAATGAGAAATTTTAGAAACATTTTTTCGCTTTTGGGTGTAAGTATTGCTGGAGCATTAGTAAGTAATTTATCACAGGCAATACTTTCTCAATATCTTTTTAATTTACCAGATATAAAATTTTTAATACTTCCTGTGTTAATAATATCATTAATAACGGGTAGCATAATAGGAATATTTACTATTATTTTTAACAGAGAATAAAAAATAATTTTATGTTTTTTTATTCTCGGGGGCTAGCCCCCCTGCGAAGCGTGCCATTAGGGTACGCACCCCTAGTTCTTTTATTGGTATAAAAGAACCAAAAGAACTGCATTTTTATGAATTATAGCCAAAAATATATAATATTATTTTACATATATGTTTATTATATATAATAAAACTGAAATATTTGCACTTTCGCTAAACGTAGATAAATAACTTAAATACTTGCACTTTTTGCGAAGCGTGCCCGAAGGGCGAAAACTTTGACGAAGTCCACACCGTGTAAGGCGGAAAAAAACAATAATTTTTTACAAAAAATTAGTTTTTATTTTTTGGGGACTAGTCCCCAACCCCCTACTTCTTTTGGTGACCCAAAGAAGCAAAAGAACTGCATTTCTATCAAGTATAGCCAAAAACATACGGTATTATCTTATATAAAACTTAAATATTTACTAATTTAATTTTTAACCAAACCCATTACAAAGTAGCAAACTTATAAATGGTTCTATGCTTAAACTCCCTGTCTGGATAAAGTATTATACTTGGAAAATGATTATAGTTTAGTGCCAAAGTAAAATATTGTGTTTCCAAACAAAAAGCCTCATGTTTATTTAATACTTGTCCTCTCACTTGTAAATTATTTAGAGAATTAGCAGTATATAGTAAAACTGAAGGCATGTCTGTAAACACTTCTAAAGATATTAAACTCTCTTCTGAAACAACTTTTACTCTAGATTTTTTTATATCATTATCATCAAATAGAAAACAGTTATCGCATCCGCCTTTAGATTTTATTATAGTGTCAATCTCTTTCATGTTTCTAAAATCATAAGGAGTGTTATCAACTTTAAAAATCTCTCCGGAGCTGTCTCCATTTTCATTTTCAGGTAAATAATAATTAGCATCTATTGATATTTTATGACTATTAATTTTACCCTTTCCATTCAAATTAAAATAAGAATGATTCATTATGTTTACTGGAGTTGGTTTATCAGTTGTTGCTTTATAATCAATTATAATTTCGTTGTTTTCTGTAAGTGTATATGTAACAGTTAAATCTAAATTACCAGGGTATCCTTCTTCGCCGTCTTTTGATAAATAATGAAACTCTATTTTGTTATCAGCAATTTGTTTTGAAGTAAAAAACACATAAGAAAGACCATCTACTCCGCCATGTGTATGATGAGGTGCTTTGTTTGGATTTAATTTATATTCTTTATCTCCTATTTTAAAACTAGAGTTCAAAGTTTTACCAGCCACTCTTCCAACAGTAGCACCCATATGACCATTTTTTGCCTTGGCACTGTAAAAGCTAACATCATCAGAACCAAAAGCTACTTCAATACTCTCTCCTTTTTTATTTTTAAAAAATATTCCTGTTATAGAAGCTCCAACATCTCCTAGTTTTAATTTTAAGCCGTTCTTGTTTTCTAATGTATATACAAATCCGTTTTCTCCAAACTTTTCTTTTGTCATAAAAAATTCTCCTAATATATTAAATATAATATTGCAAAAATTAAATATATAAGTTTTAATAATTATATTCATAAAAACTTATGTCTCTTTATTATATATCAACCAAATAAAACTGCAAAAATAGTTATTGATTATTTATATATATTATGTTAATATAATTATGTTAATATAATTATGATAACTAAAGATAACTACCTTAAAAATAACCTGATAGCCTATATCGGTAATAAAAGAAGACTTCTGCCCTTTATAGAAAATGCATTTCTAAATATTTTAGAAGAAGATAAAAATATAAAAACGGCATTAGACTTATTCGCTGGAAGCGGTAGTGTATCAAGACTTTTAAAAACTCTTAATCTTAAAGTATATTCAAATGATTGGGAGTATTATTCTTACATATTAAACTACGCACATATATGCATAAACGAAAAAGATGTAAAGAATATGTTTAAGCATACAGGAGGCGTTGAAAACACTATTAACATAATAAATAATATAGAAACTATCAACGATAAAGACAGATACATTTCAAAATATTATGCTCCTTTAGATGACAATAATCCAGATTTAAAAAACGAAAGATTATTCTACACTCAATATAATGCCACAAGAATAGATATAATAAGACACAACATAGAAGAACTTTACAAAAATAAAGCAATAAATAAAAAAGAATATTATTATCTATTAGCCTCTATAATATATGAAGGAGCAACACATACAAACACATCAGGCGTATTCAAAGCTTTTCACTCTGGTTTTGGCGGAAGAAATAAAGACGCTCTAAAAAGAATACTTTCACCAATCTCATTAAAAGAGCTTTCTCTATACGACGGAATTAAAGGCGAAGTAAGTATGCTTGATGCAAATGAATATGTATTAAAAAATAAAGATAAGCATTTTGATTTGGTATATTTAGACCCGCCTTACAATCAGCATCAATATGGAAGCAATTATCATTTATTAAACACAATAGCATTATGGGACAAACCTGAAATAAATAGAGAAATATATATAAACGGCAAAAAAACAGATAAAGGCGGTATAAGAAAAGATTGGGTTAAAACAAAATCTGATTACTGCTACAAAAAAACAGCCAAAGATGCATTTAAAAATCTAATAGATAATATAAATGCAAGTCATATAGTAATGAGTTATTCTACAGACGGCATAATAGACTATGATGATTTAATTTCAATATTAGAAAGTAAGGGCAAATTAAAAATAGTAACTTCAGAATATACAAAATATAGAGGAGCAAAACGCTCTGTAATAAATAAAACTAAAAATGTAGAATATTTATTTATAGTTGACACTAAAAAAAATAATACAAACAGCAAAAATAATAATATAAAATACATTGAAAATATAAGATTAAAATTAAATAACCCTGTAGACACAATAAAAGATAATTTAGTGTTTGAAAATAGAAAAGAAGGAAATATTATATTAAAATTAGAATATACAACACATATAATAAATCAAGAAGAAATATGCCAAACATTAAAAAATAAATCATTGGAATATATAAAATTGTTTTCAGAGTTTTTAAATAAGCATATAAAAGAAAATAATATAGAAGCTTTAAAAATATATTTATCGCACTTAAAAAATGCAATACTTATAAACGATAAAAAACTAATAAAATATTTTTCAAATCATATACTAACAATATATACAAGGCTATGTTCAAAGAGGTCTAATGAATATATAGTTGATATTACAAATGAAATATTAAACATCATATCATATTATAAACTTGATGATATAATATATATAGACAAAATAAAAAAGAGAATAGTTTATAATATATCACATTCAGAGATATCAGAAGAGAATAAAAACAACATATTAGTAAAATTATAATTATAGTGAAATTTTTAATTTTTGTGGGGACTAGCCCCTGCGAAGCGTGCCCTTAGGGTACACACCCCCACTTCTTTTGCCGATTAGGCACCTACTCGGTGGTGACCCAAAGAAGCAAAAAGACTATATTTTTAATCTCAAATTTAAGTTTCATAATATATTTAATACATATTCCTAAAATATTAGCTATAGTATGTGCGTTTTTTGCAACTTTTTTGAGCGACAAAAAAGTTGATAATATTTTTTCACAAATATAAAAATTGACAAAATATAGTTGTTTAGGTATACATATACACTTAGACAATTATATTTTGCCAATATATTAAATTAGAGTTTCAATTTCTTATGCTAAACTCGCATCCGCAGTAATGCTGTCTATAAAGTCCTGCCTCATTAGCTATTATATTAGTCTTTTTAAATCCGTCTTTTTTCTTGAAATCTATATGCAAATATTCTATATTATCATATTTAGAAGCAATGCTACTACCTATCATCTCTATAGCCTTGCTGTTTTTATGAGGGCTCACACTCATAACTGTAGTAACATATTTTGCATTAATACTATCGGCATATTCAAAAGCCTTAGCTATTCTATGCTTAAAACAAATATTGCACCTTGCCCCTTTTTCAGGCTCATTCTCAAAACCCTTTATATCATTATACCAATCTTTTATATACTCTTCATTTTCTTCTATATGTATCTCTATATTATTATCCTTAGTGAACTTTATAAACTCGTCTCTTCGTCTGTTATACTCCTCTATAGGATAAATATTCGGATTATAAAAATAAAAAATAGTGTCATAATCTTCAAGCAAAGTTCTAGGATAACACATACAAACAGCACAGCATGTATGAACAACTAATTTCTCTTTCATCAAACAACTCAATTATTTTTTTTATTATAATTTTTTATATAATACTTCTATCTTTTGTTGGCTTTTAAATTAATAGTCTTATCATCAAAACTGTTTATAATTATTTGATAGCCCATATTTTTAGCCTTAGCATTAATATCAACAGCTAAATCTCTGCTGCTTCCAACATACTGCACAACATATCTTGATGAATCTCCGCTTATACCTCTGTTATAAACACTTTTAAGATTTTCTATATTTTTCTTAAGAGCCTCTTCAAAACCTATAGAATCAGTAAAATCAAGACCTGTAACATATATAGTATATTCTGTACCATTTTGAACTTCGCTCTGCCATTTAGTTACTATTTGATTAATAAAATCTTCAGAAATAGAATCAGCTGATTTTACCAAAGCAATAGAATGAGCATCTTTTTCGCTTCCGCCTACCCCTCCAGCCTGATGAGTAGCACGAGCTATAGTACTGTAATCAGATACATTCACAGCAGTAATAGCAACATCGCTTCTAAAACTTTTTAAAGCAGTACCCTGTATAGTAGTAAAATAAGCAGCATCAGCCTTTCCAAGTATAGCAATCTGAGCACCTGTAGCTTCTGCTATTTTTTTTACAGTAGAAGATGAATTGTCAGAATAGCTAATATTTTCACTTCTTACAACACTTCTTAAAGAACTAGCACTTACAAATTTAAAACCCTTATCGCTCATATTTTTTTCAAGTTCCACATTAAATGCATCGCTTAATTCTCCATTATCATCAGTAACAAGCATAACTATCAAAGGCATATTTTTTCTGTCTAGCAATATACCCATAGCCTGCAAATTATCCTGAAGCATGTCAACTCCAACAACAGCCTCTATTTTTGCATACCATACAGATGAGCTTTTTGTAATAGAAAGCACTTTATAAGAAGAAATATATCCAGTAGTGTTTTCATATATTTTAGAGCTTATAAGTCTGCTATTTTCAACTAAAGTAGTACCATTAACTATAGAGCCAACAGCCTGCTCAACAGCATTTCTTTTAGCACTTTCTAAAGCCCTGTCTATAGCATTAGCCTCGCCTCTATTATCAGAAGAAGCAAACCCCTCAGCTACTATCTTTGTAGTTTTACCGCCTTTAAAATCTGGGTTCTTCCAATTATTAATAACACCTATCTCACCAGTATCCTCGCCTACAAGCACTCCGCTTTGTGTACTCTTTGAAGTGGTTGCACATGATATAAAAAACAAGATTAAAAACATTGCTAAAAATAATTTATATAATTTCTTCATAAAACTCATAAACCTAAAAAATATTTTCTAATAAATATATATTATAATCAAAGTCTTATTTTTTCAAGCAATAATAATTTATAAACATTTAAACATCATAATTATTAAATAATAAAATTTTAAAAAAAGTCAAATTAAACATTATTGACTAAAAAACTACTTAATTATACTATATAATAAAAGGGTCAATAAAAATGAATAGTAAAATAAAAAATATACCAACCTTCTGGAAACTATTTCCTCTTATTTTTATACTCATCACAGTTTTAATATTTACTATAAAATATGGAGTTCCAATAGAGTTTTTACTTACAATAGGAACATTAATAGCATGCATAATAGCATATTTTGCAGGATATAAATGGAAAGACATGGAAAATGCTTTCATTAAAAAAATTGTTGATACTTGGATTGGTGTTTTGATATTTATATTAATAGGCATAGTAGTAGGTTCTTGGATGTACTCAGGCACTGTACCTATGTTAATATATTACGGCATAAAACTTATTCACCCTTCATTTATACCTGTAACAGCTTTTATTGTAACATCATTTCTTTCTATATTTACTGGTACTTCTTGGGGTTCTGCTTCCACTGCTGGAGTTGCATTCATTGGTATTGCTCAGGCTACAAATACGCCTCTTCCTCTTATAGCCGGTGCTGTTATAAGCGGTGCATATCTTGGCGATAAAAACTCTCCAATATCAGACACCACTGTTTTGGCTGCTATCGGTGCAGGCACTACATTACAAAATCACATAAAAACTATGCTTGTAAACACTATTCCATCTGCAATACTTGCTGCTATAGTTTTTACAGTATTGGGTTTTAATGCTGCTCCAATGAATTCTGATATTCTAAACTTAAAAGAAGCAAGTGAGATATTAACTTCATTAGATAATATATTTAACTTCAATATATTATTACTAATTCCTCCAATATTTGTACTTATAGCAAGTGTAAGAGGTGTTAATCCTGTAATAACAATGTTTATAGGAAGTTTGATTGCTATAATATTAGGAAACATATTTCAAAACTTTGGTATTATAAATTCTATGAAATCATTTGTAACTGGTTTTAATATATCAATGTCTCCTACAATTAATGAAGCTGAAATACCATTAAATTTGCATTCATTATTAAACAGAGGCGGTATGATGAGTATGATGCCAAGTGTATTGTTTTTGATACTAGCACTTACCTACGGAGCTATGCTTGAACTTTTGGGTACTTTTGAAACATTGATAACATTATTAATAAAAATAACTAAAGGAAGAAGAAGTTTAATATTTATCACATGGCTTACAACATTCACTATAAACTCAGCATTAAGCAGCTTACAATTTACTTTCTTAACTTTAGGAAACGTACTTCAAACAGTATATGATAAATATAATATCAACAGAGGAGTCCTCTCAAGAACTATGGAAGAAGGAGGAACACTTACTGAAGTTTTACTCCCTTGGACAATCACAGGTGTTTATATGACTTCTATACTTGGAGTACACACTTTAGAATATATGCCTTATTCGTTTTTTAACCTTATAAGTATATGTATATCATTTATCTATATGCTTACACTCCCGAAATTCGCTGTGGGTATTAATAAAAATATATAAAACTATCTTATTGAAAAATACTCCCAATTAGTATATAATTATTTGTTATAATACTAAAACATTTTTTATTAAGGAGATATAAATGAAAAATATTACTATCAAAATTAAAGGAATGGGCTGTCAAAATTGCGTTAAAGCTGTTACTGAAGAGCTTACTGCTTTAGAGGGTATAAGCAAAGTTAATGTTAGTTTAGAAAATGCTTGTGCTGAAGTGGAATATGATGAAAGCAAAGTTACTACAGATAAAATGCTTGAAGTAATTAAAGAATTAGAATACGAGCCTAGTTTATAATAATATGTTTGCTTTTATAGAAGGTAAAGTTTGCACAATATCAGAGGGAATCATTGCTCTTTTATGTTCTAATGGGGTCGCTTACGAGATTATAGTATCAAAAAAGTTAAATGTTAATAATGATGATAATATAAGGCTATACACTCAATTAATACATAAAGAAGATTCTATGACGCTTTATGGTTTTAAAACAAGAGAAGAGAAAAAGATGTTTAATACTTTAATGTCTGCCTCTGGTGTTGGGGCAAAACTTGCAATGGAAGTTCTCTCCACATATTCAATAGATGAAATAATGCATATACTCTTTAATAAAGATATTAATATGCTTAAAAAAGTTCAGGGAATGGGCGTAAAAAAGGCTGAAAAACTTTTGTTTGAAATTAGAGATAAAATAGAAAAGATAGACATAAATATTTCTTCTTCTAAAATATCATATAATGAAAATGAAAGCGATGTAATAAAGGCTCTTATATCATTAGGCTTTTCAAATAATGAAGCTGTAAAAGCATTATCAAACATAGAAAATAAAGAAAATAAAACAACAGAAGATTTAATTAGCTTAGCATTAAGAAACTTAAGCAGCATATAAAAAGGATAATAAAAAATGCCTAATACTCTTTTTATAATAATGATACTATACTGGTTTTCTTTATACACTTATATACCTTTTCAAGTACCATATTTATATGCTTTAAATGTAACACCTTCCATAGTTGGTATAATACTTGGGCTTTACGGTGCTTCACAGATGATACTTAGATTTCCTTTCGGTATAATAAGTGATTATTTTGGAAAATATAAAATCTTTATAGTATTAGGTTCATTACTTTCTGCTGTTTCTTGTATTATAAAAATAGTTTATCCTAGTGCTAATGGATTTTTAGTCGGCAATATATTAACAGGTGTTGCTGCTTCTACTTGGCTTATGTATATGGTTTTATATTATTCTTATTTCGACAGAAGCAAAGAACATATGGCTGCTAGTAAATGTTTGGTTGCTAATGTTATAGGAATGTTTTTAGGATTTTTGTTTGCTACTATATTTTATCAAAAGTTTGGAATGAATCTTATGCTTATTGCTGCTGCTTTTGCTGCTTTTGCTGCAACTATATTGGCACTTTTCTTAAAAGAAGAGAAGAGAGAGAAAAAAAACAATATAAAAGATTTAATATTAGTTATAAAAAACAAAAGATTATTATTTTTCTCTGTATTAAGTATAATAGAACAAGGCATACATATGGCTGCATCAGTCTCTTTTACTCTAAACAGAATAAAAGAACTTGGAGGGGCATCATACCTTGTTGGAATAGCATCACTGCTTAATATGTTTTTTGCAATAGTGAGTGCATATATAGCAAGCACTTCATTTGCAAGCAAAAGAGGCTCTAAATTTTATGTTCCATTTTCTTTTGTGCTTTTAGGGTTATATTGTGTAGCTGTAATACTCACAAAAAATATATTTGTAATAGTAGCTTCTCAAATACTTTCAGGTTTATCAATAGGAATGCTTGCATCATATCTTACAAGCGAGGCACTCATAGAAATAGACAGAGATAAAAAATCTTCTGCTATGGGATTTTATCAAACTGCTTATTCAATAGGAATATTTATTTACCCTATAATAACAGGTAAAATAGTAGAGATGTATTCTATAGAGATGGCATATATATTTTTAACTGCCAGTGCTGTAATATGTGCATTTATAGCTTTATTATATTATAAGAAAGTTAAAGCCTAATTAAACTATACCAATATATTTATCTATAAACTCCATAGTCTTTTTACTAGCACCATTATTTTGTATAAGAAGCTCATAAGCACTATTTGCTAACTTTTCTCTAAGCTCTTTATTCTCATAAGCAAGTTTTATAACTTCCGGAAGATTTTCTTTTTCTTTACAATTAAATACACTCTCTTTCATATATTCGTAAATCTCTATAAAGTTATACATATACCTTCCAACTATCACAGCCTTTTTGAAATAAATAGCCTCAAGTATATTATGACCGCCCATATTTCCAATAAAAGTTCCACCCATTATAACAAGGTCAGAAAGTTTATACCAATTAAGAAGCTCTCCTATTGTGTTTATAATAATACCATCTTCAGAACTTCTATCATAATCAGTGTAAAGAGGCAAATTATATCCCAACTTTGAAGCTGTGTTTTTGATATCTTCTCCTCTCTCTATGTTTCTTGGCACTATTACAATATATATATCATCTTTTATGCCTATTTTATCTATAGCTTTTAATATTATTTCTTCTTCGTTACTATGAGTACTTCCTGCAACTATTACAAATTTATTTACAGGTATCATACTCTCTAAACTGTCTATCTTTTTTTCATCTACACTATAATTAATATCATATTTCAAATTACCAGTAACAGATATTAATTTTTTAGGCATACCTATAGTAATCATATTTTCCATATCAATACTACTTTGTGCAAGTATTTTTGCATACATATTAAAATAAGGCTTAAAGAAAAATTGAAAGTTTTTATATCCTTTAAGTTCTTTTTTGCCAATTCTACCATTGATTAAAAATATAGGTATAAGTCTCTTATGAAGCATATATATCATAGTAGGCCATATTTCAATTTCAGCTATCATCACATATTCCGGAGATATTAGATTTATAAGCTTGTTAATCATATGAGGATAATCTAAAGTTAAATAAAAAAGCTCTACTTTATCACCATAATTTTTTTTAGCAATATCATATCCGCCTACAGTAGTTGTAGATAAATAAACAGTATATCCTCTCTCAATTAAATTAAACACCATCTCTCTAACAGCAACTATCTCACCAACACTAACAGCATGAATCCATACAGCATTTTTATTATTTTCTTTAGGATAAATAAAACCTAATCTAGATAAAGCACCCTTTCTTATAGGTTTATTAAAAAACATCATAATAGAAAAAGCTATAAAAATAAAAGGATAAGCAATATACCCAAAAAGAAAATATATATAAAGAAGAAATAACTGCATTATAAAACTTTCCAACAATTAGAAAATAATAATCATCAGTGTAAATAATATTATTAAAACATATATAAGTAAAGAAATTACAGCCTTTACTATGGCATGCTGTTTTCTAGTACCCCAATCGCATCTTGCAGATACTGCTATAAAAGAAATAAAAATACCTATCTCTATAACATTTAATAAAATCAGCATTACTAAATTAAATCCAGAAGTGATATTCTTGTGTGCTAGTATTATAAATGCTGCTATAGGAAAAAGCATAAATATAGAAGCATTGATTATCTTATGTATAACAATATATTTACTCATAGCTAAAATTATAATATATATATGTATTATGTCAAATATTTTATATGGTTGTATTTTTATATAGATGTTATCAAATTTTTTTCGTGCATTCTCTACTGACTTCATCAAAAATTTTTACTCTATGGGTACGCTTAATGAAAAACACAAATATTGTAAGCCAATATTTAATATATACTGAAAATTTTTAAGTTTGTCAAAATTTAGTTTTTTAAATTTAAATTATTTGCAGGGCTTCGCCCCGCACCCCAGTTCTTTTTGTGACCAAAAGAACCAAAAAGACTGCATTTGACGAAGTCCATAGCGTGTAAGCTGAATTTATGTTTTATCCAACATTTAACACATATTTATAAAATATTAGCCATAGTATATGCACTTTTTGCAACTTTTTGCGGCGGGAAAAAGTTGAATAAAACAAAAACTTATATAACAAAATATAGTCGTTTATATACTAAATAAACAATACACACAATATTTTATGTAATTGTATTTTTTTTATTATAATGTAATATTAACATAATATATAAAAAGGATATTAATTTTGAGAACAATAAGATTAGATATAGAAACAAGAGAAAAAAGTTTTTTGTCGCCTGCAGCATCATTTTCTTCAAACAGTAAAGGCTGCCAACAACCAAGAGAAGAAGATGATATAAGAACTCTTTATATGCAAGACAGAGACAGAATCATACATAGCGAATATTTTAGAAGATTAAAAGACAAAGCACAAGTAATAATGCTTTCTGTTGGTGATTTTAGAACAAGACTCACACATACATTAGAAGTTATGCAAATAGCAAGAAGCATAGCAAGAGCATTGAGGCTTAATGAAGATTTAACAGAAGCAATAGCATTAGGACATGATTTGGGACATTCACCATTTGGACATGCCGGAGAGAGAGCTATATCAAAATATTTCAAAGGCTTTCATCATTCTGTGCAATCTTTAAGAGTAGTAGAACATTTAGAAAAAGGCAAAGGATTAAACCTTACATTTGAAGTAAGAGATGGTATATTAAAACACACTAAAGGAAAAACAGGAAAATTACTTACAGACTCATCAGGACCTTCCACTAATGAGGGTATGATTGTGAGAATTGCTGATACTATAGCCTATGCTAATCATGATGTTGATGATGCTATAAGATATGGACTTTTAAATTATCATGATATACCAAAAGATATAATAAATGTTCTTGGTAAGAGTTACGGAGAGAGGGCTGATACTATGATAATGGGTGTAATTAATGCTAGTATGGAGAAAATGGAAATAGATATAGATAAAGAAGTATTAAAGGCTATTAATGATTTAAGGGCTTTTATGTTTAAAAAGGTTTATGAAAGTAAAGAAATATTGGAAGATGTTGATAGGGTAAACAGAATAATATCTACTATATTTGAATATTTATTAAAACATTTAGAAATTATAGAAGAAGATAAATTATTTAAAAAAGCAGATATTCCTTATAACAGCGATGAAGAGTTGGTAAAAGATTATGTAGCACATCTTACAGACTCTGAAGCTATTAAACTTCATAAGTCTATTACCTACGGCAAACTTAATTCTATTTAAAAATAGTTATAAGGAAAGAAATATATTTTCTTGATTTTTTGTGAAATAACTATATTTTGACATATAAGTTTTTTATTCAACTTTTTCCCGCCGCAAAAAGTTGCAAAAAGTGCAAGTAAAAGAACAATGCTAATGATATTTACTATGTATTTTAGCCAAAAATGCAGTTCTTTTGCTTCTTTTATACCAATAAAAGAAGTGGGGTGCGGGGCAAAGCCCTGCAAATAAAAAATTAAAATATGTTTTTTGATGAACTAAAATTTCTTAGTATATAAATCAACAACTATATTACAGAAGTTTTGAACTCGCTAACAAATGTGGAGTCTTGATTGTCTTTTAAAATAACTTTTGAAGTGTATATTGAAGGAGGTAAATAATTACCGTTTTTGTCTATAGCAGACCATATTGCACTAGCTTCTTTTTTATCGGCAGATATAGTCATAGTTTTTTCATCTACCAAACTACCCTCTTGAGAATAAATATAAAGCTTAGCTTCTATTATCTCTCCAGTATCTATAGAAACTTTAAAAGTAGTATATGTTTCTTTAGGATTAAAAGGATTAGGATAATTAAAAAACTCTTTAATGTTAGAGCTAGGTTTATTTGCGGAACAAGATATATAAAGAATAGCTAAAGAAGTTATTAAAAATACCTTAGCTATTCTTTTAAAAATATTATTTTTCATTAATTAGTCAGTAGTGAATAATATTCTTCCGCAGTGGAAGCACATAATAATCTGATTCTGTCTTCTAACTTCATTAACAGTCATTTTAGGTATAGCTACATTACAAGCACTGCATTTATAATTTTCAATTTTTGCAAGAGCTTCACCTTTATTTTCTTTAATTCTCTTATAGTTTTCTAATACAGCAACATCAATTTTGCTAAGAATAGTATCTTTATATTTTTTGTACTCTTCTAAAACTAAATCTGATTTTTGCTGAGAGTGAGTAGAACTATAAAGTTCATAAGCTTTAATTTGTATTTCAGCTCTTTCAAGTTCTATAAGGAATTTAATTTGTTTTTCTGCTTCAAATTTTTCATCTAATTTTTTGAAAGATTCTAATACAGTTTCTAACTCTTCAAAATTCTTAGTAGCTATTATTTTATCTAATATTTCTTTTTGGTTAACTAAAAAGAATATTTGAGAAAGATTTAAAAGATAATCTTGAGGGTTTTCAAGATCAGAAAGTATAGCAAATACGAGTTTAACAGGACTCTTTTCATCAGAATCTGAGTCATAGTTTATCTCATTTTTTAGGAAACCTACAAATATGTCAGTTTTACCATAACCCTGAATTCTACCATGCGGAACTGCAACGCCATTACCAATATTAGTTGTGTACTCATCTTCTCTCTTTTTCAAAGCATCAAATATAGAATCAGTAGAAAGTGAAGAAACAGAAGCTATTTTTTCACTTAAAGCTTTGAAAAGAGAATCCTTATCTTTTGATTCTAAGCCTTCAAATACATGTTCTTTTTTTATTTTGTCAATAATCTTGAGCATATAATCTCCTAATTTATTATTAAAATATTATATTATAGTATATAAAAAATATCAACTTATATTTATATACATTTTAACCCTATTCAGCATTTCCAAGCAAAGCCTTACGCTCTTCAATAACCTTATCAGCCAAAGGACCAGTAAGCTCTTGATAATGTGAATGTTCCATCTCAAAAGTACCCCTTCCAGAAGTAGAAGCCTTCATTTCTATAGAATAAGTAAGCATCTCTGAAAGCGGAACTTCTGCCTTAATCATTTGTACAGTGTTTGATGCAGCCTCCATTCCTAAAATTTTGCCTCTTTTACCTGTAAGCTCATTCATTATAGAACCAGTAAACTCTTCAGGCACATAAACTGTAACCTTCATAACAGGTTCAAGCAACACAGGTGAAGCATTTTTAAAAGCCTCCTTAGCAGCCATAGATGCAGCTATTCTAAATGATAATTCATTAGAATCCACATCATGGTACTTACCATCATAAACTCTCACTTTAACATCTACCATAGGATATCTTCCTAAAGGTCCTTGTGCTAAAGCATCTTGTATACCCTTTTCTACACCAGGTATATATTGTTTAGGTATAGCACCTCCAAATATATCGTTTACAAATTCATAACCGCCATCACGTGGAAGTGGTGAAACCTCTAAATGAACCTCTCCAAATTGTCCGCTTCCGCCTGATTGTTTTTTATGTCTGTATTGTGCTTGTGCTTGTTTTCTTATTGTCTCTCTATATGCAACTCTTGGAACACTTTGCTCTATTTCTGCTTTTGTAAGAGCAATAACTCTATCTAATGCCAATTTTACTTGCAAATCTCCCATAGCTTTTATGATAGTTTCTTTTGTTTCGCTATCAAACTCTACGTGGAAAGTCAAATCTTCTTGGCTAATAGTATCTAATACCTCCAATGCTTTTACATCATTTTTAAGTATTTTAATTGCTGTAAAATATATTGGCTGAGGAACTTTAAGAGCTAAGAATTGGAAAGGTGAAGAAGGCACGCTTATAGTATCACCTGTTCTACAATCAGAAAGTTTTGCTAATACTCCAATATCACCTGCTGTGATTGTATCTGCCTCTATTTGTTTTTTTCCTCTTGCTATATATATGTGTGAAACTTTTTCTTTTTTGCCTGTTCTAGAATTATATATTTCATCTCCGCTTTTTATACTTCCAGAACGAACTTTAAAGAAAGAAATACGTCCTGCATATTGGTCTATTGTAGTTTTAAATACAAAAGCTGCAAATGGATTATTATCGCCTAATATAGACCTTGTAGCTGGCTCATTAGTTAAAAGGTCAGTACCGTCTGTAACAGGTACATAAGAAGGCGAAGGCATATATCTTATTATAGTATCAAGTACAGCACCCATTCCTATATCTCTAATAGATGTACCAAAAAGAATAGGTACTACCTTGTATTGAAGAATAGATTTTGTTAAAGCTTCTATATATTCTTCATCGGTAAACTTACCGCCATCTAAGAACTTTTCTGTTAGAGTATCATCTACTTCACATACAAGCTCTTTTAATCTGTCTCTTGTAGCTCTATATTCATCATAATATTCTTCTGGTATTTCTGCCTCTACTATTTTACCCTCTTCATCTCTAAAATAAGCCTTATGATAAATAACATCTATAATACCTTTGAAATCTTTACCATTACCCATAGGTATTTGTATAGGCACGACAGGAGGCTCTTTGAAGTTATTTTCTATCTTTTCTAATAAAGTCTTATGATCAACCATATCTTTATCAATTTTATTAATAAATACAATTCTTGGTCTTTTGAAATTATTAGCCATCTGCCAATGCTTTTCTGTTTCTATTTGTATGCCGAACTCAGCATCTATTACAACAATGCATGATTCTGCAACTCTTAAAGCTGGGTTAATATCGCCGCTAAAATCACCCGAACCAGGAATATCCAGCAAATTAATCTTATGGTCTTTCCACTCTATAAAGCTTATAGAAGTACGAATCGACATTTTCTGCTTAATTTCTTCGTCTGTATAATCGCTTACTGTAGTACCTCTTGCCACTTCTCCTTTTTTGTCAATACACTTGGCCCTAAAAAGAAGTGCTTCATTTAAAGAAGTTTTACCACTTCCAACATGCCCTAATAGGGCTACATTACGAATACTTTCTGGGTTGTAAATTTTTCCCATAAACATTCCTCCTTATGATGGCGGTTATTTTTATTATTAATGTTTTTATGATTTTCTATTGACTTGTGATTGCTTAGAAGATAAGCAGGTTCATAGAAAGCTAAATACTGCATGTTAACTCAAGTATAGTAAAAAAAATATCAAAAATCAAATTCTACTATATATTTTTAATGCAAAAATTAATATTTATTTATGAAACAACAATTATATTATTAGAATTTATTGATAAAATATTCATATTAATATATGATACGTATTATTTTTTGAGTGTATAGAGTGATATATTCATGAATTTGCTTAGAAAAATTAATTTTAAATTATTTATAGTTTTAATCATACAAGCTTTAATACCTTCTATTTATTCAACTTTTAGAATATATTTGTTAGACAGCTACCCTGATGCAAGTGCTATAAATATAGCATCACAACAAATGTGGCTTGGAATCATATACGAAGTCTTTGAAGAAGCAATAATAGCTCCACTGTTTTTCTTTTTAGGAAATATAAAAGATGATGATATTAATAATCATAAAGAAGTTTTTATAAATAAATTAAGAAGTTCTATTATAATAATAATTTTTATTTATATTATAATGGCTTTAATTATAAATATATTTGCAGGAAACCTAGTTACTGCAATGAAACAGCAAACTGATTTATATGCTCAAACAACAACATATATAAAATTAGAATCTTTTGCTAATATTGCTATAGTGTTATTTCATTTAATGATTGTAGCTCATACTTCTTTAGAAAATTATAAATCAATATTTGCAATAACTACAATAAAAATGTTTCTAACTATTATTCTTGATATACTCTTTGTTTCTCAATATAGCATATCATTAAACTTGGGTGTTAATGGCATAGCTTATAATAATATAATATCTAATTTAATAGCTGTTATAATTGCTATATTTCTATTGAATAAATGCGGATATAATATTTTATCTAAAACCAAATTAACTTTTCTATGGAATAAAAAAATTACTTCTCTAAATGTTATATCTGGGCTTGAATCTTTTTATAGAAACTTAATTTATAGTATAGTGCTTGTGAGAATGATAAATATTATAGGAGAGCAAGGAAATTATTGGATTGCTAATTCTTTTTACTGGGCTTGGCTATTAATACCAATAAATCAAATAGGCACACTCATAAAAACAGACCTATCAAAAAAGCATAATAGAAGCTTAAAACCTTATGTATTATTAACTACTATATTTGTGTTAATATGGATTGCTTTAATACCAACTTATAAATATTTTATAAAATATATAATGAATGCTCAAAATCTTGAATCGGTTATGAACTTGATTATGATACTTTTTCCTTTTTATATATGCTATGCATACTACACCATCATTTCAAGTTTATTATATGCAATAGGTCAAATAAAATATATGCTATTACAATCTTTTTTAGTTAATACTTTCTTTAATATTCCATATTTTATTTTATATTTAAAAGGTGTATATGAAATAACATTATTAAATATAACATTGATATTTGGCTTAGATATATTAATATCAACTGTGATAATATATCTAATTTATTTCACTATGATAAGAAAATTAAAGAATAATGAAATATAATTAAAAAAAGCGTAAGCATTAAAAAATACCTACGCTCTCTAAAACATTAAATAATATTATTTTAATATATCTAAAACCTGAGAAGGGAAATACCATTTAGATTCATTGTAAACAACTACACCGTCTAAAGTTTTTCTCTCTCCATTTACAATTATTATATTTCTATTTTTCATTATTTGAGCAGTTTTATCTCCAATATGCATAGTAAGTATATTACCGTCTGATGTTAATTCCACACCTGCCTTTTTTAATTCATCTTCACTCATAAATAATTTTTTTGTAGATTCATCTAAATTTATTTCCATAGCAGAGGCAATATTTTTAGCTATATCAGTATTATCTATAAGTCCTATAATTCTTTTGTTGTTTGGCAAATATGTATATAGAGGAACATCTTCTCCAGTATGACCATGTGTGCTGAAACCTAAATAAGCTCTTTTTGCTAATATTGGTCCTATAGCATAATGTAAATCATCGCCTGTTTTTCCTCTAAGAGAATTAACCTCTTCTTCTGTCATATCATCTATAGCATAATATTTTTGCATAGCTATTTTTATATCTTCTCCAGCTTCTATTTTTCTTGCCACATACTCAGCAGAACGAGAAGCTTTTTTTACAGGCTCTATAAAACTTTCTAATGTTCTTTTGTGATAATCTGAAGAAGTATCATAATTACCCATAGTAAAACCGCTGTTTCCATGGTCAGTTACAGCTATAACCATAGTATTATTATCTTTTTTAGCAAAATCTAATGCAGCTTTTACAGCATCAACATAAGCTAAAGTATCAGAAACTAATCCAACAGGGTCATTAGCATGAGCTGCCCAGTCAACTTTTGAAGCCTCTACAATCAAGAAGAAACCTTTGTCATTTTTAGAAAGTATATCTATAGCCTTTGAAGTCATTTGAGCTAATGAAGGCTGAGTTGTCTCTTCTCTGTCTATCTCATAAGCTAAATCTGCATCAGCAAAAAGTCCTACAACTTTATCACCTCTAAAAGAATCCAATTCATCTGAAGTTCTAATTAGAGAATAGCCTAAATTAGTTATTTCTGATATTAGATCTTTTCCGTCTTTTCTAGCCTCTTTAGTAAAAAACTTATACCCTCCTCCTAATATAACATCTATATCTTGAAACACTTGCTGTTCGCTTAAGTCGTCATAATCTTTTCTAGTGATGTCATGAGCAGAAAAAGCTGCAGGAGTGGCATGCATAATTTCTGAAGTAGAAATTACTCCTGTAGATTTACCAAGAAGCTGAGCTGCCTCCAACACATTTGCTATAGGAGCTCTTGCTTCTGTAGGTATTGATGAATTAGGAAGTATAGCTTCATCTGGAAGTATACCTATAAACTGCTGATAAGATGATTTATAGCCTGTAGCTAAAGCTGTACCTGCAGGTGCTGAATCGGCTATAGGAGAATCAGCATTATGAGTTCTCACTGCTCCGCTTAACATCTCATCTATTGCTAATGAATCGCCGCCTTTAAACCATCTTGAGTATGTGATTACATCAGAGCTTTGTCCGTCTGCAATTAGTACTATAACGTTTTTAGCTTTTGGGGTGTTTTCTAAATTAGTGTAAGGCTGTTGACCGCATCCGATAAAAAATGCGGATAAAAGAAGAATAGGTAATAATTGAATCATAGATTTCTCCAATCTTTATAATTTGGTAAAAATCTGATATCAAATTTTACGCGTATATTTTATATTATAACAAAATAAAAATCAACTATTTAAAAAATAATTTCCATACTTTTTTATAAAAAATCAAATTTATTTTTAGTTTTATCTATTCTAATCTTTATTATCGATTAAAAAAACAATGTAACCTCAATACCTAATTTACTTTCCATGCTTCTGTAGGCATATAATTGCCTAGAACGCATATACTCATATTTTAACCCTATGGTAAATCTATAAATTTCAACTCCAATACCTAAAACTATAGACGGATATAATTTATCATAGCTATCTAAAATATTATAACCATTTATTGTTCTTTCAACAGTATTGATTCTATCATAATCAAGACCCAAATAAAAACCAGTTATTAAACTTATCTCACCCCACAAAGGATATCTAAAGTCAGTACCATAATATATACTAAATAGATTTATAAAGTTTGATTCATAAAAACCTGTCATAGCAAAAGAAAATCCGCCATAAAAACTAAAATATCCATATTTATAGTTAAGAGAAAAATTCATAAGCTCTATACTAGAATCTCTAAACTCTTCTTTATCTCTATTATAAAGTTTATCATCTCCAAGTATATCTCCAGCTATATGAGTGCATATATGACGAACAGGAGTAAACCTAAATCTTAATGTATCATTATATATATAATCAAAATATAGCTCTACTTGCATATATGTACCAAAGAACAAACTCTCTCCATACAAAACACTGCTATAAGGTTTATAAACAGATAAAAAAAACTGTGTAAGAAAACCAACACCAATTCTAAATCTATGTTTATCTTTATAATTGAATGCTATTGGATATATTTCTGAACCTAAAGTAGGCTGATGAAAAAAAGCCATATTCTCAAAATGATAATTAGGGTTTTCATACATAGCCTCTATATTAAATATATCCCCCAACCAATATTTACTATTATAAACATAAGGGTCTAACCAACCATATAAATATTTATCAGTATCATAAAGCCTAAAAGGATTAAATGACCATTTAGATTTTACCTCCTTTGTATTTAAATCCATGGCTTCATTATCTTGAGTATACAAAGATAATGAAAGAAATAAAAATATTAAAAAAAGAATTTTAATCTCATAAAAAATATAACTCTTAAAAACTGAAATTAACACTATTTAGAGAATTTGCTATTCTAATTAAAGAATCTTCCAAATAGGAAACAGGAAACGTATAATTTAATATGAAATAATAGCCATTATTAGATTCAAAGATTATATAAAGTATGCTAGTAGCATTGTTCATGTTAATTTTAAACTGAATATTTTTTTTGCCATTAATAGTATAATATTCTTCTGTAAAATTATCTCCATTATTCATCTTTCTTATAAAAGAAATTAAAGAATTGATATTACCTCCTTCTTTTTTAGTATAGCCTGCTAAACATGTTATTTTTACTTTCTCATCTATAAACATACTATCAACATCAAAATAACCTTTTCCATAACCTGTTTTGGAGATTATATCATCTCTATCTTTATCTGTCAATTTAATAGAGTTTATTGGAGGAATAAAACTTACAGAAGCATTTGTAATAAAATATATTTCATTAGTAGAAATATCACTTCCTAACTCTAATTTCTTAAAATTAATTTCTTTGTTAGAAAAGAAATCTGCATCACTTACTGCATCATTATTATAAGACTCGTTTATATTCTCTTTTTTATTGCAGCTTAATAATAACAATATTAATAATAAATAAAAAATATTTTTTCTCATAAATACTTACCTAAATCAATAATTAGGACTATCATAATTTTTTTTATAATAGTCCATGAATAATTAAATTTTATTTAGTAACTGTTACTGTTCTGCTTTGGAAAGTAACTATACCTGTTAAAAGATTTAAGAAAAAGTCTCCAGCATTTTGTCTAGTATATATCTCATAATCTTTTGCATCGCCTGCCAATTCTTTAGTGTCTACAAAACCAACAGGAACTAATCCCCATAAAGCATACCACTGCTTTCTCTCTACTTTTACACCAGTTTGAGGTCCATTACCAACTACGTGTCTATGCTGTGATATACATGAAGTAGCAAATAATGCCACAACAAACATGAGAACAATAAACTTTTTCATTTTTTATCTCCTTAAAATAAAATTTATAAATAATAGGAATTTAGATTTTCCTAATATTATGCCAAAATAGATTTTTTAAAAAATAATATATTCACTTTCATACTTTAATCAACATAAATGATATATAAAGCACATATATCACTATGGTGAGGTATTAGTTTTATTTCCACTTATGATGCTGTAAAATTGTTTGGAGAATTTTTTCCTGTCAAAAGAATTATTGTCATAAGAATTGTATAAACTCAAAAGTATTAAAGATAATAACAATACACTTAATTCATCAGAATTTAAATTGCTGCTTTTATAATCATTTAATATAGTGTTTAAATACTTATCATTAAAAGTTTCTTTAAAATCATCATCATTAATGTTAAATATATTTTTTACTTCATTGCATATAGAACTTACTAATTCATCTTCTATATGTTTTATGTTTTTTACAATGTATTTCATCTTCATAAGCAGCTCCTTATTTTTTATTAATTTTGACAAGAAAAGTATTTCAAAAGATTTATTTTCAAAAACAACCTTTTCTATCTCTCTTATTTCAAGCCCATAAGATTTTAATTTCACTATTTCTTTTACAATATCAAGATGCTCCATTATGTAGTATCTGCTTTCTGTTCTAATCATTCCCCTCTCAACTCTATATGCAGGAAGAAGCTCTTTATTGTCCCATTCCCTAAGTAAATTAATACTCATATTTTTTATATTGTTATTTTCTAAAAGTTTTAAAAATTCTCCTATAGATATTAATCTTTTTTTGCTTTTCAAAATAAATGAATATTTTGGCAAAGCATATTTTTTATTCTTTATAAAATAATACACATCAAAAGCATTTATATTTCTTTTGGCATTTTTATCTATATTATTGTTTTCATCTCTTCTTGCCATTTTACACTTACCTTATTCGCACAAAATTAAAAAGTTATAATCATAGAACCATTAGCTGTTTTTTTATTTAGTTTGTACTCATATCCGAAATATTTATATTTTTCAGCTTGTCTTAAAATAACATATTTCAAAACAGGTCTTTTATTTTCACTGTGAAGCCCCCTTCCAAATACTATTTCTATATTAATGCTTAAATTATCACCAAATAATAGTTTTAATATACATAACATCATTAATAAACTTGTGAAATACCTTCTAGCTTCTTTTGCACTTTTTCTATGTAAATCAATAAATAAATTCATTATATAATCTCCTTATTATAAATATTAATTTTTCTTTTCACCTAACCATCATTACATATAAATTTTTTACATAATAATTTCTAAACTTTAAGCCGCCCCAAACTAATAAGTAATTTGAGGCAGCCTGAAGAAATAAATTTTACTTAATTATTTCTTCTGATTAGGGTTCATCTGTTTTCCTCTATTACCCTGATTTTTGTCATAAGTAATATTGGTTCCAGGTGTACCTTTGTTTGGATTTGAAATATCCGCATTATGATTTGGTTTTTTGCTCATATTTATACTCCTTTATATATCAGTATGGTTAGATAATAACACATGACAAATATTTAGCATTTGGAGTATAATTTTTATTTTAATACTTCAAAATTTTTTTAAATTTGCTGGACTTTAAGATTAATTTAATTGTTTTTATCATATGAAAGTTTTATATCTTCATTATAATAAAGTTTTGTAAAATTATATAGCTCTATATAATCTACTAAAACTCTATTAAAATTATTATCAGATGATACTTCAAATATTATATTCTCTTCATCTTCTTCTAAATATATATTATCTTTTTTTAAAGGCAAACTCATATATTCTAAATCTTTTATCTTTTTTCTTAAACCCAAAAAATCAGCCCTAGAAATATGTCCTAAAAAATATAAAAATACTATTATTTGACTGCTAAAAAAATCAGTATAATTTTTTAAATATCTTTTATATTCTATTTGATAATCTATAAGTTTATAATGTAAATTAATATACTCTTTAAAATCATAATCATATACAAAACCATCATATCTTTTCAATAAATCTATATCATAATAACTTTTTTTATTTTCTACTTCCTCATCATAATAAAAATATTTTTCATCTTCTTTTTTTATTAAAGATTCATATTCTTTTTTATAAATCTCTAAAAGTTTACAATAGTCTTTTTGGTTAATCTTTTTTTGTTTAAAATAATCATAGATAAAAAATGGCATATAATACAATTTATAATCATAATATATTTTATCATTATACTTTTTATTAATTTTTTTTATCTGTTTAACTAAAGCTTTAATTTTCTTCTCTATAAAATCAACATAATCTAAATCTATATCATACAATATCTCTCTTATATCTGTACCAAACTCAAGATTATCAACTAAAAAATCAAGTATATCCAATTCTTCAAGTATATAAAAATAAGAGTAATTATCATTTTCTTTACTCTTTAATTTATATGCAGGAAGTATTTTTTTTCTATAAGCTTTTTGCTTAAGATAGCCTTTTATTTTATTTATATCATTTTGTGTTTCTATCTTTTTATTTGTAGTAAAATTATAATATTCTATAAAAGCATCTAAACTCAAAAAATAAAATCCTTTAATATTTGAAATAGTATCGTAAATAGCTTTTTTATCTATTTTAGTTTCTTTTTTATTTGTATTTTTTATATCATAATCAAATGTATCTATATCTTTTAATAATATTTTTCTTATCTTATAATCTTTATTTTTTTCTTTTTCCCTTCCAGAAATACTTTCTACAATATAAATATTTTTATTACTATTTTTTATATTATCTAATGAAGGTATAATATTTTTTTATTGTATTTTAAACTATTATAACTAATATCTTTATTTTCAGATGCCATATCTTTGTAAATCCGTCAACATTTTTTTTATTATATAATATTCTCTTTTTTTATCTTTTATCATCATAAGTATACTTTTTAAAATATCCGTTAATTGCTTTTTTAATTTTTTATTATAATTTCCAATTTCATAAATATGATATAATGCTAAAACCTTATAATAATTATAATTAAAAGAGTTTTTATCAAATCTTTCAATATGCTCTAAAATTTCATTGCTAAAATTCTTCACACTCCCAAAATCGTTCTCTTTTTTATAAATAGAGATTAATTTTAAAATATTTTCTAAAAAGTCTATATCATCATAATTATTATCAATTTTATATTTACACACTGCAATATAATATTTTACTTTTTTGTAATTTTTGCAATTTTCATCTATTTTAGAAAAATATTTATAAGCCTCATCATATTTATTTAACTGAAGTTTTAATTTTGCTATGTTATAATAAGCTAAAGAATCATCTTTATAATCAACTTCTATATCATCAAAAAGAATATCCGTATTATTTAATTCATAATTACACCAAGCAATATAGTGGTCGCATTTTATTCTATCTACAACATCTGAAGAAGATTCTCTCATAAATATTTTTTTAGCTTCTTTAAAATCATTTAAAGCTTCATTATATTCTTTTAATCTGTATTTAAGTTTTGCCCTATTATAATAGCCATACGAATATTTACTTATTGAAATATTGAAATCTTCTAAAGCTTCATCATATATATTTAAATTGAATTTAATAAAACCTCTCAAATTATATAAATCATATTCCATATTATTGTTTGTTTCTATAAAATAATTATAATTTTCTATAATATCAGAATAATCATATTTAACTTTTTGATTATTAAAATCTATCATATAATCTTTTATCTCTTCAATATTTTTTAATATTAAAGTTTTTTTATTTTGATAATATAATGGATTTTTTAAGAAATTTTTTATTAAATTTTTTATTAAATAATTATTTGCAAGTTTTTTTAATTGAGCAATATCTGATTTTATTTCTTTTTTAATTTTAGAAACTTCTTTACCATTAATTTTCATTAATTTCTTTTTTGACTTAATTTTATAATAATATGATAATGGATAATATTTCTGAAGCTTTATAGATATATCAAAATACTTAATTGCTTGTTTTAATTTTTTTTTATTATTTTCTGACTTTATAAAAATAATATATCCTAATAAACAATATGCTTTATAAAAAGTTTTATCTCTCTTAATTAATTCTTCTAATAGTTTTAGTGTTAAATTATATGATTTATTTTTGAAAGAACTATTAACAAAATATATTAAATTATTTACATTATAATTTTTCATTATTACACAGCTAAACACTATTAAATTATAAAATATAATAATATAAAAATTAATAAATATCAATAAAAAGGTGCATGCATTTTTATTGCACACACCTTAAAACATTAAATCATTTTTTATAAAATTTTATATAGAGGGGATTAATTATCTACAAAATAAAGACTTATTTGTGCACCTATATCAAAAGCACCCAAAGACTTTTTGCTAAATCTATCATCTGCCTTAAATGAAGGACCAAAATCATATCCTGCATATATTCCAAGTCCGAATGCAGCTTCTTTATTAAAGAAAAATAAATAATCAACAGTAAGCTTTATATAAGGTATTACAAACATATCAAATTTATTTTTTGTACTATCAAAATTATATTTATTATTGGCATCTACTAATTGCTGAGTTTGTTCGTTATATGTTTTAGTAGTTTCACTCGAAGCAAGAGGAATCTTAACTCCTCCTCCAATCCCTATAAAAAATCTTGCTATATTAAACTTAGGAAGAAGTCCAATAGATATAGTATCAAAATTATAAGAAGTATTAACAGTAGAATAAGAATTATTTCCTGTAGCCACACTTTCTTTGTATGCAAAAACATCTCTATGATAAGCTAAATCTAATGCCAAAGAAAAGCCCATATAATCATCAAAATCCTTATAAAAACCAGGAGTAATACCAAGCCCCCATTCAAAAGCACCAGATGTACTTAAAGCACCATTTTTAGTATCAACACCCGCTTTATGAGTTATTGAACTTTGTGATATAGAAGCCCCAAGAGGAACTACTATACCAATTCCAAAATCGGCAGCAAAAATACTATATGAACCAATTAAAAATAATGAAAAAATTAGAAGAAATAGCTTTTTCATAAATAATCTCCTTTTTTTAATTATGTATATCAATGAAGGACATTATTTATTATAGCAAATTGTAAATTAAATGTCAAGTAAAAGTAAATATTTTTTACTAAAAACAAATAAAAGTAAAGTTTTTTTAATTTTATTTAGAAATATTGCTTAAAAACTCATATACTTCTAAATGACTCTTCCTCTTAGCAATATCTGAAGCAGTCTCTCCTGCCTTTGATTTGTAATTAATATCAGCACCAGAATCAACTAATATCTTAACAATATCCAAATTTCCTGCAGCAGAAGCCCCCATCAAAGCAGTATAACCCTCTTCTGTAACAGCATTAATATCAGCTTTGTATACTAAAAGCTCTTTTACTATATCAATATGATTTTCTATTGAAGCTATAATTAAAGCATTATATCCAGAATTGTTAGTTTTATTAACATCAGCTTTTTTTCTTAATAGTTCTTTTATTACATCAGTATATCCGTCTATAGAAGCAGCAATTAAAGGAGTAGTACCGTCAGAAGCAGCAACATTTACATCACTTTTACTTTTTATAAGCTCTTTTACTATGTCTAATCTTCCAAACCTAGAAGCATAAATTATAGCAGTAATTCCATTAGAACCTCTAAAATGAACATTAGCCCCAGCAGCAATTAACTTCCTCACAATATCAACATTTCCAGATATAGAAGCCATAAGTAAAGCATTATCTCCCAAACCATTTGCCTGATTCACATCAACTTTTAACATTATAAGCCTTTCAACAATCTCTATATAAGCAGAATCAGAAGCTATCATCAAAGGAGTATTACCATTCTTATCAGCAACATTAATATCAGCACCATATTCTATAAGCAAATTAAAAATATCAATATTCCCCCTCACAGAAGACCACATTAAAGCAGACCAGCCATCATTGTTTGTTGTATTAATGTTTGCTTTATTATCTAATAAAAGTTTAATTGTAGAATAATGCCCCTCAAGCACAGCACCCATCAAAGCAGTATTTCCAAAATTGTTAGTATTATTAATATTTACATTAGCATTAATAAGCTCTCTTACTATATCAACATTTCCATAAAGTGCCGCCCATATTAAAGGAGTATTGCCCTGCTCATCTCTAATCTCTAAATCTTCACCGCTATTTATAATATTTTTTAAAGTATTAATATCATCTTCAGCAATAGCCTTAATAATAGGAATATCTATAGGAGGATTTTGCTCTTCTTCATTATAGTCCTGAGAATATAAATTATTTAAACACAAAATATTTAAAGATAAAATTATAAATATTAATCTCTTTAACATAATTAATCCAAAATAAAATATTATTAATTATAACATATATAAAATATTATTATAGCCATTCATTTATAATTTTTTTTATTTTAATCATATATAAAAAGTCAAAAAATTATATTTTTCATATTGAAAATAATACGTATACATACTATATTTAAAATAAATAATTAATAGGAGATAGAAACTTGATTAATTTATTACAAAAAACTTTTTTCATTTTTTTAATGCTAGTTTTTTCAGTATTTGCTGCTGAGAAAACACCTATGGATTACCTAAATGACAACACACCCCTAAAACCTACTAAAGTATTCGATAATGTATACTGCATAGGAAGTGTAAGTGTTGTTGCTTGGGTAATTGAGACTTCTGACGGACTTATTTTAATAGATTCTATGTGGGACGACAGAGATGCTAAACTCATAGAAGAAGGTATTAAAGGCTTTGGCTTAGACCCTAAAGACTTAAAATATATAATATTAAGCCATGGACATGGAGACCATTACGGCGGAGCTAATTATTTAAGAAATAAATATGCTGCTAAAGTTGTACTAACAAAAACAGATACAGACTTGATGTACAACTTAAATACTGGAGCAAACTCTCCACGCTCTCCAAAAACAAAAGTTGATATATATTCAAAAGATAAAGATGTAATAAAACTTGGAGATACAAGCATAACCATATTAGAAACTCCGGGACACACTGCTGGATGCAGCTCTTTTATATTCCCTGTAAAATATAAAGGAAAAGAATACACTGCTGTACTTTGGGGCGGAACAGGACTTCCAAAAGAAAAAGAATTAGTAGCAAAATATAAAGAGTCAGCAGAGTATTTCAAAAAAGAAGCCCTCTCAAGAAATGCATTAGTATCATTAACAGCACATCTGTTTGCAGATAATGGATACGCTAATTTAGAAAAAGTTGCTAATCTAAAAGAAGGAGAAGCAAATCCATTTATTATGACAAAAGCACAAATGGAAAAATATTTGAACTCCCTAATAGAAAGAGCTAAATAATAAATTAAAGATATATACTAGATATTAACAAAAAATAAATTATATGCTATCATAGTCAAAAATTATGATAGCATTTTTTATTGTATAAGGAGTTTATTATTATTAATAACATAGGCTATGATATATGCTATACCGCAAGAAAAATATATCAGTATATAGGAAAACAAATAATTAATTTCGATATCACACCAGAGCAATTAATTGTATTAAAAGAACTTGCAAAAGAAGAAGGCATATCTCAAAAAGAATTATCTATAAGACTAGATAAAGACCAAAATACTGTAAAAGCTATGATAGATAAATTAGAAGTTAAATCATTTATAAAAAGAAAAGAAAATAAACTCGATAAAAGAGCTTTTTCATTATATCTCACAGAAAAGGCTAAAAAAGAATTACCTATTATAGAAAATTATGAAAATCAAGTTTTAGATACAATAGTAAAAGAACTCAATCCAAATGATGCTGAAATAATAAAAAATACATTAAAGAAAATTAGAAGCAATATATCAGAAATATAAGGCAAAAGATAAAATTATAAAAACTTTATCTCCTGCCATTAAATTATTACTGATTAAATAATACCGCCTTAAAGTTTTTAGCAATATTGCATGCTACTTCATAATAATGATTAGAAGGCTCTTCTTCAAATACTTCATCAAGACACTCTTTAAATAGATTAAGCCAAGTGTCAAATAAGTTCATATCGAAAGGCATAAGATTAATATGTGGCTGAACAGGGTTACCCATATAAAGTCTTTGATTTAAAAGCATAGTTTTCCAAAACTTAGCAATCTTTTCTTTATGTCTCTCCCAAGACTCATCATCAATTCCAACATGCTCATTAAATATAGGTCCCAATTCTTTATGCACCCTAATTTTAGCATAAAAAATATCCATCAACTTTTCTATACCTTCATTATTAATTTCACCATATTTCATAACTATATATATCCTTATTCTATAATATAAAAATAGTATACTATATTTTAAAATAAAAAAAAAGCGAAGAGATTAAAATTAACCCCTTCGCAAACAACAAACAAACTATATATTAATTATTTAGAATATTCATAGAAACCTTTACCAGTTTTTTGTCCGAGTAAACCGCCGCGAACCATTTTTCTAAGTAAAGCACTAGGTCTATATTTAGGGTCTCCAGTTTCTCTTTGAAGTACTTCCATAATAGCAAGTACAATATCAAGACCAATTAAATCACCTAAAGCTAAAGGACCCATAGGGTGATTAGCACCAAGTTTCATAGCATTATCTATACCCTCAACAGAAGCAACTCCCATAGAATATAACTCTATAGCTTCATTAATCATAGGTACTAATATACGGTTAACAACGAAACCAGCAGTCTCATTAACTTCAACAGGAGTTTTTCCAATTTCTTCAGATATTTTGATTATTTTTTCAACAACATCTCTAGGAGTATTGATACCAGAAATAACTTCAACCAATTTCATAACAGGAGCAGGGTTAAAGAAGTGCATACCAACAACAGGTCTTCCAATACCAACACCTATTTCAGTAATAGAAAGTGAAGAAGTGTTAGAAGAGAAAATACAATCAGGCTTACAAATTTCATGTAATTCTTTGAAAGTAGTTTTTTTAACTTCCATATTTTCAAAAGCAGCCTCAACGATTAAATCGCAGTCTTTACAAATATCTTTTAAACCAATAGATATTTTAGATAAAATTTTATCAGCATCAGCTTTTTCCATTTTACCCTTAGCAATTCTTCCGTCAAAACTTTTAGCAATTCTAGCCTTACCGCTAGCAGCAAATTCTTCTTTAATATCACATAAACAAACTTCATAACCTTCAGTTTGAGCAAAAGCTTGAGCAATACCAGAGCCCATAGCTCCAGCACCTATAACACCAACTTTCATTTTAATTTCTCCTTTTTATAAAAATTTTGTAGTTTTATTAAATTTAAATAAGAAAAATTTATTATCTATTAACAAATTTTTCAACTTTTCTCTTTTCTAAGAAAGCAGCCATACCCTCTCTCTGGTCTTCGCTTTCAAAACAATCCCCAAATAACTTTTCTTCTATAATAATAGCCATATCCATCTCAACATCAAGTCCCCTATTAATAGCCCTCTTACAATTACGAACAGCAATAGGAGCATTGTTAGCAATAGTTTGAGCTAATTTTTCAGCCTGAGGCATAAGTTCAGATTGAGTATAAACAGCATTAACCAAACCAATCCTATAAGCCTCATCAGCCTTAATGTTTTTAGCAGAATATATTAACTGTTTAGCCATACCAGCTCCCACTAATCTAGGAAGTCTCTGAGTACCGCCAAAACCAGGAGTAATACCAAGTCCAACTTCAGGCTGACCAAATATAGCATTATCAGAACAAATACGTATATCGCAGCTCATAGCTATTTCACAACCGCCCCCCAAAGCAAAACCATTAACAGCAGCAATAACAGGTATAGGGAAAGTTTCTATCTTTCTAAATACATCATTACCCTTTTTACCAAAAGCCTCTCCCTCTATCTTGCTTGCCTTACTCATCTCAGATATATCAGCACCAGCAACAAAAGATTTCTCTCCCGCACCAGTTAATATCAAACATCTAATATTATTTATATCAACAGCATCTAAAGTTTTATCAAGTTCATCTAAAACTTGAGAGTTAAGGGCATTAAGAGCTTTTTCTCTGCTGATAGTGATAACACCAATCATACCCTTCTCTTCATACTTTACAAAATCCATCAATTTCTCCTTAAATAAAATATCATTATCTTGTAATAAATTAAAAACAGGTTTAGAAAAATATACTCTCTAAACCTGCCGACAAAATTATTACATCTCTACAATGGTAGCACAACCCATACCACCACCGATACACAAAGTAGCAAGTCCTCTCTTAGCTCCTTTAGCATCCATCTCATGAAGTAAAGTAACAAGTATTCTACAACCAGAAGCACCTACTGGGTGACCTAAAGCTATAGCTCCGCCATTAGGGTTAAGTTGTCTTTCAACATCTATTCCAAGCTCTCTGCCCACAGCAATAGATTGAGCAGCAAAAGCTTCGTTAGATTCAATAATATCAAAATCTTTAATAGTTAAACCAGTACGAGCCAATACTTTTTTAGTAGCAGCAACAGGTCCTATACCCATGATTCTAGGTTCAACACCGCCTAAAGCACCAGTAACCCAAGTAGCCATAGGTTTAATTCCTAATTCTTTAGCCTTATCTTCGCTCATTACTACTACAGCAGCAGCACCGTCATTAATGCTAGAAGAATTACCAGCAGTAACTCTACCGCCATCTGGTTTGAAAGCAGGTTTTAATTTAGCCAAACTCTCAACTGTTGTACCAGCTCTAGGACCTTCATCTTTATCAAATACTACATCGTCCTTTTTTAGTTTTTATTGTAACAGGTACAATTTCTCTTGTAAAGTTACCTAAATCTTGAGCCTGAACAGCTTTTTGCTGAGATTTAGCAGCAAACTCATCTAATTCCTCACGAGTAATTTTCCAATCATCACAAATATTTTCTGCTGTAATACCCATATGATAGTTATGGAAAGCATCAGTTAAAGCATCGTTAACCATAGTATCTACAATAGTGTTATTTCCCATTCTATAACCATAACGAGCATTTTTTAAAGCATAAGGAGCCATACTCATGTTTTCGGTACCACCAGCAACAACTATATCAGCATTACCAGCAAGTATCATATTAGCAGCTATATTAACAGCATCAAGTCCAGAACCGCAAACAACATTAAGAGTCATAGCAGGAACTTCTACTGGCAAACCAGCTTTAATAGAACATTGACGAGCAACGTTTTGTCCTTGTGAAGCTTGTATTACACAACCCATATAAACCATATCAACTTGATTAGGTTCTACTTTAGCTCTTTTTAAAGCTTCTTTAATAACTACAGCTCCTAACTCTGCAGCAGGAACAGTACTTAATGAGCCGCCCATACTTCCTATAGCTGTACGGCAAGCACTAGCTATTACTACTTTCTTAGCCATAATAAAAAATCTCCCCAAAAAATAATTTATTTACATCTTATATATTTTAATTTTTTATAATATGCTTTTTAAGTATAGTACATTTTTATTCTTAATTCAATAAAATAAACAAAATTTTTATTATACCCTTATGTAGTATAATATTGTTTACAAAACATATATATTAATATAATTTTAAAATAATATTTATGTTAACATAATCAAAAATAATGTTAACATAACGAGATATAATGTCATTATAAAATAATAAAATATTATTAAATTTGTATTTTATTATTGACATATAAAATATTATTTATATATTATTAAAATATAAAATTAATAGTTCATTTGGGAGAAGTTTTATGATAATAGGAAAAGCACAATACGAAGAGTACATATCAAATTTTACAGACAAAAAAGTATTTTTTAGCATAAACGAAGGAGAAAATTATATAAAAAATACTAATGCTTCTTCTGTGGTATTATCATTAAAACTATGCAATCTATACGGAGCTCTAAACACATTAAAACAAAAAAAACTCAACTCATATCTAAAAGACTTTTACAGTAAATCATTGCCTATAATAAGCAATAAATACGGCGGAAAAGTTGATCAAATATCGGCTCAATATATAGTAGCAGTATTTTCAGACAATTTTAAATTTAGAAATACAACTTACAGCGATATCTTAAAAGATGCATATAGCTGTGCCAAAGAACTAATGTCAACATTAAAAGCTAATAGATACAGTGTAAGCATTTCTATAGCTATGGGAGATTTATGTTTCTGTCAGGTATCAAACACCGAAGTATTGTTTGATGAAGTAGTATGCATGGGAGAGCCTATGCTTCTTGCAAATGAATTAATAAATATGTCAACTGTTAATGAAATATTGATTCCAGAAAATATAAGCCATATGGTTTATGCTGATAAAGAATTAAGAGCTTCTTGGTCTATTGCCTCACAAACTTGCGATTTTCCTGGTATTGGAAATTGTTATATTAAGAAGTTAATAAAATTATAACTTATCATTAAAATATATATTTAAATGATAAGTTATAAAAAACAAAAAATCACATATAGAATATTTCAGGTTCAGCCCTTCTTTCGAACTGTTCTTCCAACTCATGTTGATGATATAAATAGCCCTCATCGTCATAATATCTGCATTTTTCTGGGCATTTTTTTGATGCAAGCACCACATTTTGTACATATACCAACATATTTGCTCACATCATTAAAATCAATAGACCCCATAGGGCAAACATGGGCACATATTTTACAATCAGTACATTTTGACAAATTGACTTTAGGTTTTACTTTCAATATATCAATAGCATGTTCATGTCTGTCTCTTGGTGTATAATAAGGACGAATAGGTTCATTTCCTCTCACTTTAATAGGTTCAGCAGGTATATTTTCCACAGTTCTTATTTTCTCTACTATTTTTTCTACGAAATCTGAAGCAATTTGCATATCCTTTTCATCAGGCCTATTAGCCCCCAAAGTATAAGAGAAAGCATGCTCCCCAACAAAACCAGCACCAGCTATAGTATGAAACCCATTATCTTCTAATATATTTCTAAGTTCAATTAAAGCATCATCAAAGTTTCTATTACCAAAAAGTACAACAGGTATAGCCAAAGCTCCATTACCTTTAATATTGTTTTTTAAATATGGAAGCATTATATTTGGCACTCTTCCGGCATAAGTAGGAGTTCCACATATTACTAAATCATTTTCTTTAAACTCAAGAACTTTTTCTCTTCTTTTAGGTAAGCTATAATTATATTTTTCGCATTCAACATTAAGTTTTTTAGCAACGTTTTCTGCTATAAAAGAAGCTATTTTTTGAGTAGTACCAGTAGCACTGTAATATACGGCATAGACTTTTTTTACTATCATAATATACCCCCCGTAGTACTTTTATCTATTATATAATAATTATGTAAATAAATATCTATAAGTCAAGTAAAAGATAAAAATAAAAAATAAAAATGTAGTTTTTGTGAAATAAAAAAATATAAAACAAACATAATATATATAGATAAATAAAATTTAAAAATAATATCTTGTAAATTTTGATTGACAATCAAAATTTATTTTACTATACTAGAGTATATCAAAAAATCATTTAAGTGGGAGAACTTATGGATTATAGTAAACTTTATAATCAAAAATTAACCTCACCATATGAAGCCGTTAAGGTTGTAAAATCTGGTGATTGGATAGATTATGGCTGGGTAACAGCTACTCCAATAGAGTTAGATAAAGCATTAGCAGAGAGAATGCCTGATTTAACAGATATAAACATCAGAGGCGGTATATTATGTTGGGAGCCTCAAATATTTAAAATTCTTAATCCAGAAAAACATTTTACTTGGAACTCTTGGCATATGTCTGGTATAGAAAGAAAAGCAATAGCAAGAGGATTTTGTTTTTATGACCCTATTCGTTATTCTGAAATGCCTAGATATTATAGAGACTTGCCTCGCGGTATAGATGTAGCAATGTTCCAAGTTGGACCTATGGACGAGAATGGTTATTTCAGTTTTGGTCCTAATGCTTCACATATGCAGGCTGTTATAGAAAGATCAAAATGTGTTATAGTTGAAGTAAATGAAAATATGCCTCGCTGTTTGGGTGCTGACCATATCGGCGGAGAATCTGTACATATTAATCAAGTTGATATGATAGTAGAGGGAGATAATCCTTCTATAGTAGAATTAGGAGGCGGCGGTGCTGCTACTGAGGTAGATAAAACTGTAGCTAAACTTATAGTAGAAGAAATACCTAATGGTGCTTGTATACAGTTAGGTATTGGAGGTATGCCTAATGCTGTAGGTTCTTTAATAGCAGAATCTGACCTTAAAGATTTAGGCGTACACACAGAGATGTATGTTGATGCTTTTGTTGATATATCATTAGCTGGTAAAATCACTGGAAATAAAAAGAATATAGACAGAGGAAGACAAACTTATGCTTTTGGTGCTGGTACTAAAAAGTTATATGATTTCCTTCATAATAACCCTCAATGTTTGTCTGCTCCTGTAGATTATACTAATGATGTAAGAGTAATATCTTCTATAGATAATTTTATGTCTATAAACAATGCTGTTGAAATAGATTTATTCGGTCAAGTAAGTGCTGAATCTACTGGTACTAAACATATAAGCGGTGCTGGCGGACAATTAGACTTTGTATTAGGTGCTTATCTTTCAAAAGGCGGTAAAAGCTTTATTTGTTTATCATCAACTGTAAAAGGTAAAGATGGTACATTACAATCAAGAATAGTTCCAAGTTTTGCTAATGGCACTATTATTACAGATACAAGAGCTAATACTCATTATGTTGTTACAGAGTATGGTAAAGTAAACTTAAAAGGTTTAAGCACTTGGCAAAGAGCTGAAGCTTTAATCTCTATAGCTCATCCAGACTTTAGAGAAGATTTAATCAAAAAAGCTCAAGAATGCAATATCTGGAGAAACAGTAATAAATAAGAAAGTTAGTTTAATTCATAATAAAACAAATTAATTAAAAAAGGAGAAGCAAATGTTTAAAACAACTGAACAACACGAAGAGTTTCGTGCTAAGGTCAGAGCTTGGGCTGAAGAAGTAGTAAAACCTATAGCTGTAGAGCTTGACCTTGATAATAAATTCCCAGATGAAGCTGTAAAAGAAATGGGTAAAAAGAAATTAGATATTATGGGTATACCATATGGTAAAGAATACGGCGGTGCTGGACTAGATGTTATTAGTTATGCTATAGCTGTAGAAGAGCTTTCAAGAGTTGATGGTGGTGTTGGTGTAATTTTATCAGCTCACACTTCTTTAGGTTCTTACCCTATCGCTGCTTTCGGTACTGAAGAACAAAAGAAAAAATATTTAACTCCTCTAGCTAAAGGAGAAAAAATAGGTGCTTTCGGTTTAACTGAGCCTGAAGCTGGTTCTGATGCAGGCGGTACAGAAACTACTGCTGTATTAAATGGTGACCACTACATATTAAACGGTGAAAAAATATTCATCACTAATGCTCCTAAAGCTGATACTTATGTAGTATTCGCTGTTACTACTCCTGGTATCGGTACTAAAGGTATTAGTGCTTTCATAGTAGAAAAAGGTTGGGAAGGTTTTGAGTTTGGTGAACATTATAACAAACTTGGTATACGTTCATCTTCTACTGCTCAATTACTTTTCTCTGACGTTAAAGTTCCTAAAGAAAACTTACTTGGTAAAGAAGGACAAGGTTTCAAAATTGCTATGCAAACTCTTGACGGCGGTCGTATAGGTATTGCTGCTCAAGCTTTAGGTATAGCTCAAGGAGCTTATGAGGCTGCTTTAGAATATGCTAAAGACAGAATACAGTTTGGTCGCCCTATCGCTCAACAACAAGCTATTGCTTTCAAACTTTCTGATATGGCTACTAAATTACGTGCTGCAAGATTACTTGTTTACAGTGCTGCTTATCTTAAAGAAAAACATGAACCTTATGGTATGGAAGCTGCTATGGCTAAACAGTATGCTTCTGATATAGGTTTGGAAGTTGTTAATGATGCTCTTCAAATCCATGGCGGTAACGGTTATATTAAAGGTGCTTACATGGTTGAGAGAGCTTACCGCGATGCTAAGATTTGTACAATCTATGAAGGTACTAACGAAATTCAGAGAGTTGTTATTTCTGCTGCTATACTTGGTAAAATGCCTAAATCTCCTGCAGCTGCTGTTGCTGGTCCTATGGCTAAAAAAGGTCCTATCACTGGTGAAAGAAGAAATATCATCTTCAAAGAAGGTTCTGCTCAAGACAAAGTTAATGCTCTTGTTGCTGCTTTACAGAAAGATGGAATCGACTTCTCTGTTGGTATTGACATTAATACTCCTATAGTTGATGCTGAAAGAGTTGTTTCTGCTGGTAAAGGTATTGGCGGTAAAGAAAATATGAAACTTGTTGAGAACTTAGCTAAAGCTGCTGGTGCTGCTATTGGTTGTTCTCGTCCTGTTGCTGAAGAATTGAGATACTTACCTATCAATAGATATGTTGGTATGTCTGGTCAAAAATTCAACGGTAACTTGTATATTGCTTGCGGTATTTCTGGTGCTAACCAACACTTGAAAGGTATTAAAAACGCTTCTATCATAGTTGCTATCAATATGAAAGCTTCTGCTAAAATATTCAAAAATGCTGACTATGGTATTGTTGGTGATGTTACTGAGATACTTCCTTTACTTACTGCTGCTTTAGGTGGCGATGCTGCTAAAAAACCTGCTGAAGTACCTTACAAGAAAATTAAAAGAATCGTACCTAAGAAAGTTATGGAAATGCCAAAAATATATGTTTGTTCTGGTTGTGGTTATGAGTATAATCCATTCGTTGGAGACCCAGAAGCTGAAATAGCTCCAGGTACAGACTTTACTGCTCTTCCAGAAGAGTGGGTATGTCCTGAATGTAGTGAAGAAAAAGCTAACTTCATTAAGGCATAAATAATAATTAAGTAAAATGCTTAATTTTGATAAACTAACAAAGGAGGAAATTTAATGCATTGCGTTAGAAAAGTTACTGAAGATTTATATTGGGTTGGAGCTAATGAACATCGTTTGGCTCTATTTGAAAATGTTCACCCTTTAACTAGAGGGGTTTCTTATAACTCTTATCTTTTATTAGATGAAAAAACTGTTCTTTTTGATACTGTTGATTGGGCAGTTTGCAGACAATTCTTAGATAATATAGAATATGTTTTAAACGGTAAAAAACTTGATTATATGATAATCAACCACATGGAACCTGACCATGCTGCTTCTATTGAAGAAGTATTGATTCGTCACCCTGAAACTCAAGTTATTGCTACTGAAAAAGCATTCATGTTTATGGATCAATTTGGTTTCACTATTACTGATGACAAAAAAATTCAAGTAAAAGAAGGTGATTCTAGAAAATTTGGTAAGCATGAAATTCACTTCATTGCTGCTCAAATGGTTCACTGGCCTGAAGCTATGGTTAGTTTCGATAGCACTAATGGTGTTTTATTCTCTGCTGATGCTTTCGGTTCTTTCATTGCTATAGACGGAAGATTGTTTGCTGATGAAGTTAACTTCGACAGAGAATGGCTTGATGAAGCTAGAAGATATTATACTAACATCGTTGGTAAATATGGTCCTCATGTACAGCATCTACTTAAAAAAGCTGGCGGTATAATAGACAAAATTAAAATGCTTTGTCCTTTACATGGACCAGTTTGGAGAAAAGATTTAGGTTACATTCTTGAAAAATACAACAAATGGAGCACTTATGAGCCTGAAACTAAAGGTGTATTAATCGTTTATGCTTCTATGTATGGTAATACTGAAGCTATGGCTGGTGTTGTTGCTTCTAAATTGGCTGAAAAAGGTGTTACTAACACTGTTATGTATGATGTTTCAAGCACTCATGTTTCTTATTTGATTTCTGAAACTTTCAAATATAGCCATGTTATTCTTGCTTCTGTTACTTACAACTTGAATATTTATCCTCCTATGCATAATTATTTAGATGATATGAGAGCTCTTAATGTTCAAAAACGTAAGTTCGCTATCATAGAAAATGGTTCTTGGGCTCCTAAATCTGGTGCTTTGATGCAAGAGTTCATTGAAAACAACTTAAAACAATGTGAAATCATCGACCCTCAAGTATCTGTTTCTTCTTCTATGAAAGATGCTAATATTGGTGAGATTGATTCTTTAGTTGATGCTATAGTTGAATCTATGAAATAAGATTAAAAACACTTAAAAAGCATATAAAGTCGGCCGTAATTATTGCGGTCGACTTTTTTATTGTTTACATATATAATGAAAAATAATTTAAACAAAAGAGATAATATAATATGACACTAAAAAATACTTTAAATGAAGCTATTAAATTATTAGAACTAAATAGAGAAATAATACTAATAAATATAATAAAATCTAGCGGTTCATCACCTAGAACTTCTGATGCTATGATGATTGCATATTTTGATGAAAACAATAATAAAAAAACTCTATCTACTATAGGAGGAGGAATATTAGAGTTTAAAGTTTTAAATGATGCTTTCACCCTACTAGAAACAAAATCAAATGACAAAAAAAATTATTCTCTCACTAATGAAGAATCTGGCGGAGTTGGCATGCTTTGCGGAGGAAATGTAGAAATTGATTTTAAATATATAAATAAAAATAACAAAGAAATTATAGAAAAATTAATAGAAGAAGAAAATAAAAAAAACAGTAATGTATATATATTTGGAGCTGGGCATGTCTCATTAGACTTAGTTGATATACTTAACAAGTTATCATTTAATTGTATTGTAATTGATGACAGAGAAGAGTTTGCAAATAAAGAGAGATTTTATAATGCATACAAAATTATAGTAGATGATTATGAGAATGTATTTAATAAAATAAATATCACAGAAAAAGATTATATAATTATAGTAACTAGAGGACATAGTTATGATTATATAGTAGAAAAAAATGCTCTAAAAACAAATGCTTATTATATTGGAATGATAGGAAGCAGTAAAAAAATAGCTGCACTACATAATAGATTAAAAGAAGAAGAAAAATATACAGATGAAATGATAAAAAAAGTTCATGCTCCAATAGGTATGCAAATAGGAGCAGAATCTACAGAAGAGATAGCTGTAAGCATAGCAGCAGAGCTAATATTAAAAAGAGCAATATTTGAAAATAGAAGGAAAATAAAAAAATAATATGCCTGAAATAATATTAGTATGCGGTGCTGGAGGAAAGACTACATATATAGAAAACTTATCAAAAAGTTGCAAAAAATAAAAAAGACAAAAAAGTTATTATAACAACCACAACAAAATTTATAAACCAAATGAATATACTGACAGTATTAATTCTCATTCATTTGACAAGAAAAATATAATAGTACTTGGTAAAGAATATGATGAAAAAAAGCTAATGTATGCTGGAGATGATGAATTAAATAATGCTATCAAATATGCTGACATAATATTAATAGAAGCTGATGGAGCAAAACATTATCCTATAAAAATACCTAATGAAAATGAGCCTGTTATACCTGATGTATTATTAGGACAAATTTCTAAAATAGTTATAATAATGGGGCTTCATGCTTTAAATAGAAAATTTTACGAAGTTTGTTTTAGATACAATTTATGCAAGGAAATAGATAAAAATAAAATTGTAGATATTGAAACTATCAAATTTATTGCAAACAAATACTACATTAACAAATTAAAAAATAAATGCAGTAATATTCAATTATACTTAAATGATTTTACACAAGATAAAAATATTAATTATAAAAAAACTGCATTTATAATTCTTGCTTCTGGAAATAGCAAACGTTTTAACGGCAACAAATTACTTCATAAATTTAATTCTCTTAATAATAAAACATTGTTTGAAAACACAATTGATAAAATATCTAATGTAGTAAAATTATTAAAAAAATATAAAAAGTTAAAAAACTTAGAAACTTCTATAATTGTTGTAAGCATATATGATGAAATAATAAATAAAGAGTTTGAAAATAAATATTATTCTGTTATCTATAATAACAATCATAATGCTGGAATAAGCTCATCAATAAAACTCGGACTTAAAGAAGCAATAAAAGAAGGCTCTGACAGTTTTGCTTTTTTTGTATGCGACATGCCTTTTTTAGGAAGTGATGATATATTTAATATGATAAAGTATTTTTATTTTAGTCAAAAAAATATAGGAGCTATGTTTACAAAAGACAGAGTTTCTAACCCTGCAATTTTTTCTTCTAAATATATTGATGATATTCTAAAACTAGAAAATGATGAAGGAGCATCAAAAATTATAAAGAAAAATATTAATGATACTTTTTTATATACAATAGATGAAATGAAGTTAATAGATATAGATAAAAGAGAAGATTTAAAATAAAAGACAATGGGCTTTAAATCCCATTGTCTAAAATTATATAATTATTTTTTTTCTTCTTTAGGAAGAATAACATTTAATATAATAGCAACACAAGTAGCTATAACAACAGGGCTGCTTCCAAATACAGTTTTAGCCCAAGCAGGGAAAGTATCTAAAGCTCCTCCAACTTGAACAGTACCCATACCTAAAGCAACAGCAAGACCTACTATTAAAGTATTTCTAGGACCCATATTTTCAGTAAATACCAATTTAATACCAGTCATAGCAATAGAAGCAAATACCATTATAGTAGCACCGCCAAGTACACAAGAAGGTATAGTAGTAAGTAAAGCTGAGAATTTAGGGAATAAACCAGCAACTAATATTATAATAGCAGCAATTAAAAATACTATTCTATTAACAACTTTAGTAGTAGCAACTATACCAACGTTTTGGCTGTAAGTAGCAGTTGGCAAACAACCAAATACAGAAGATAATATATTAGTAATACCATAAGCAGTGATACCGCATTTTAATTCTTTATCAGTAGGCATTCTTCCCATACCGCCTGAAGTAGTAGCAGAGAAGTCTCCAATAGCTTGAACAGAGTTAACAGCAAATAAAAGTGCTATAGCAATAGCAGCAGAAGGGTCAAACTCTATTCCAAAAGGTATAAGTTTAGGAGCTTGGAAAATACCAGCATTAATAACACTTGTAAAATTAATCATACCAAAGAAAAATGCTGCTATATAACCAATAATTAATCCCATAAGTATAGAAGCTAATTTTAAAAATCCTTTAGTAAATTGGTTGAAGAAAATAACAGCGATAAGAGTAATGAAAGCAACAGTCCAATACTGCCAAGAACCAAAAGGAACAACTTCACCGTTTATGCTATATAAAGTACTTCCGCCAGCCATATATCTAACAGCTGTAGGATATAATGAAAGACCAACTGTAAATACTACTGTACCAGCAATTAAAGGAGGAAATAGTTTTCTAATTTTTTCAACAGCTAAACCAAATATTATAGCTACAATACCGCCTACTACTTGAGCACCAAAAATGATTGCAAGACCTCTAACACCAAGACCAGTGCCTTCAGGACCTCTAGCAATAGACTGCATAGTAGATACATAAGCAAAACTAACTCCAATAATCATAGGAAGTCTAGCACCTATATGATAATTCTTAGTTATAGGTATAGGAAAAACCATAATTATTGTAGAAATAGCAGCAAATACTAATGAAGATTGAACTAATAATATTTGCTCTGGACTTCCGCTTTTAAGACCAGCTGCAGATGATACTATAAGAGCAGGAGTTACACAACCAACAATCATAGCAACTACGTGTTGAATAGCTAGCGGGAAAGCTTGAGTCATTTTTGGAACGCCTTCATATTCAAACAAGGCGCTTTGAGTTTTTTCATTCATACTCATATTTCTTCTCCATTTGTTAAATTGTTTTTATCTTTTAAATTAACAGATATTTTTTAGTGCTTCCTCCAAAAAATATTCTATTAAATTTAAAGCACATTTTTTTCTATATAAAGCAGTTGATCTTGCACTATCTCTTGGTTTCATAATAGAAGAATACGCTTCCTGTATATCTTTTATTTTATTTTTCCATTCACTGATATCTGAAACAGCAAACTTCTCTTCTATACTTTCATCTCTTGTAACTGTAATTCCTAAAGTACAAAAACTTATTTTAAATCTATATTTATTATTCTCTTTGCAAACTAAAGCACATATAGCAAGTTTAGATAATGCATTAGCTTTTCTTGTGCCTATTTTTTTGTAAAAAGAATATTCATAATTTTTTTTAGGTATTACAATATGAGTAAGTATTTCATCATCTTTTATTGTAGTTTTACTTACACCAGTGATAAAATCTTTTATTTTTACTTCTCTTTGTGAGTCTTTACTTTTTAATATTAAAACTGAATCCATTGCATAAAGCGAAGGCAAACTATCAGCAGAAGGCGAAGCATTGCAAATATTTCCTCCAATAGTAGCAATATTTCTAATAGGAGGTCCTGCTATACCCAAAGCACTATCTTTTAATACTTGAGGAATTAGAGGAGATTTTATTATTTCATCAAATGTAGTTAATGTCCCTATTATGATATTATTCTCATCTTCTTTTATGCCTTTTAATTCATCTATTTCATTTATGAATAACACAGGTCTTTCAAATTTAGCTATTAAATTGCTTCCTCTTAAATGCTCTACCATTAAATCAGTGCCGCCTGCAAAAATTATCGCATTATGCTTTAGTTTTAATTCCAAAGCCTCATTAATATTTTTAGCTGTCAAAGTATTTACCATAATTTTTTACCCTCCTTTGAAGCCATTTCAGAAGCTCTTAATACAGCATTAACTATATGGTCATAACCAGTACATCTGCATAAGTTTCCAGAAAGCCCTCTTCTAACTTCTTCTTCAGTAGGATTTCCTTTTGTATCATTCAAAATAGCCTCTGTTGACATCACCATTCCAGGAGTACAAAAACCGCATTGCACAGCGCCCTCATCAATAAAAGCTTTTGTTACTATTTTTCCTTTCTCTGTTTCTGTATAACCTTCTATAGTTAAAATTTCTTTTCCCTCGCATAAAGCTATAGGAATTAAACAAGAATTAACAACCTTGCCGTTCATCAAAACAGCACAAGCACCGCATTCACCCTCTCCGCAGCCTTCTTTAGTACCTGTAAGTTTTAATTCATCTCTCAAAAAATCTATTAATCTAGTAAGCGGATTTAATTCTGTATTAATTTTTTTATTATTAACAGTAAAACTTATAGCCATATCACAACACCTCCGCAATATTTTCTGGTAATATAGGTATGCTTGTAAAATGATGTTTCAAAGCATTTTCCATAGCAGAAGCATAAGCACTAGCAGCACCGTCAAAAGTTATCTCCCCTATTCCCTTAGCACCCAATGGTCCATATTGATAAGGTTCGCACATTATATAAGTTTTTATTTCAGGCAAATCCAAAGAAGTAGGTATCATATAATCTGACATCTTTACTTGAAGGAATTTTCCATCTTTATTTACTATCTTCTCTAAAGCTCCCCAGCCAAGTGCCTGAGCAACTCCTCCTTTTATCTGCCCCTCAACAATCTTTTCATCTATAGGATATCCGCAGTCAAATACCGCCCATACTCCTACAATCTTTACTTCTAATGTGTATTTATCTATTTCCACTTCAACAACATTTATTCCAAGTCCATAGCTCGGATAAGCATCTCCCCTTAAAGTATTAGTATCCCAATCTACTAAATGCGTAGGGTGTTTATAATCTTCTGTTATTTCTATTTCATCAGACTCGTTCCATCTTTCTTTTAATTTTTTAGAAGCCTCTTGTATCAAATATCCTACTATCATCACAGAACGTGAAGCTACAGTAGGACCAGTATTTGGAACAATGTCAGTATCATATTCAGCTATGTCAATATCTTCTAATGGAATATTTAAATTGTATGAAGCTATTTTTCTAAATGTAGTATGAAGACCCTGACCTATTTCTGTATTTGAAGTAAGTATTGTTACTTTATTTCCTTTTTTCTTTAATTTTAATTTAGCTTTTATTATATCTCTTTCACCGCTTCCAGTAAAAGCACATCCATGCAAGAAACAAGATATTCCTATTCCTTTATACATAGAGTTTTTATACTCTTTGGATTTTCTCTCATAATCAGATTCTTTTAAAGCTAAATCAAGCATTTTAGGAAGTATTATATTATCGTGGAATATACCTCCTGTTATTGTTGGGTCATTTTGTTTAACGAAATATTTCTTTTTAAGTTCTATAGGATCAACATTTATTTTTTTTGCAATATTATCCATAGTTCTTTCTATGGCAAATATAGCCTGAGGTCCGCCAAATCCTCTGAATGCACAGCTAGGTACATTGTTGGTAGCATATAATGTTCCTACAACTCTAACATTAGGAAAATGATATACATTGGCAGCAGTATAAGTACATCTTTGCATAATAACCCTTGAGCTTGATTCATAAGCACCAGCGTCCATGTCTGATACAACATCAAGAGCAGTAATATTATTATTTTCATCAAGAGCTATTTTTGTTTTTATTTGAGCAGGCTGTCTTTTTACACTATAAGCCATGTCAAATTGTCTGTCTAATATAAGTTTTACAGTTTTTTTGGCTTTGTTAGCAGCAACGGCAACTACTGAAGCTAAAACATCTGGATAATGTTCTTTTCCTCCAAATCCTCCCCCAATAGGCGGAGCTACTACCCTCACATCTTCAACGCCAAGCACAGGAGAAGCAGCCTTTTGTACATAATATGGACATTGTGTTGAAGAGTAAATTGATACTTTACCGTTTTCCCATACTCCAACAGCACCATTAACTTCCATATATAAGTGTTCTTGATATGGTGTATAATAAGTTTCTTCTATTATAGTCTTTGCTTTTTTAAATGCCTCATCAACATCACCATATCCCGCATTGAATGAAATAAATATGTTGTTATCACCGTATATTGCACCTCCAAGCAGTTTCTTGGAATCTTCAATATTCAATACAGGCTCTAAATCTTGATATTCTATTTTTACTTTTTCAGCTATATCATATACTATATTCTTGTCAGGCCCTACAATGAGAAGTATCGTCTCTCCAATATATCTTACAGTATCCTCAGCAAATGGTTTCCAGTCAGATATAATCATAGTAGCAGCATTTTTACCAGGAACATCTTTATAATCAACAGTAAAATAACCATCAGGAAGCTCTGGTATATTGATTTTTAATATTTTAGCTCTAGCCTTTGTGGAATGCACAATTTTGGCATATAGAACTTCATTTCCAAAATCAATATCATTTAAATATTTAGTCTTTCCTGTTATTTTATCTAATGCGTCTACCCTAGGAACAGATGTTTTTAATTCTTTAATAAAAGTTTTCATAAATAAAAATTATCCTTTAATAAAGAGTATTAACTATTTTTTTAAATAGCCTTTTATAGTATATAAAAAAAATTTTTCAATATCAAATTTATTTATAACAATCATATCAAAGGAAATCAAATTATTTAATTAAACTAGGTTACATATAATTAAATAAGAAACCTAGTTTAATTAACAAAAAAATTATTTTCTTACTCTAGTACCAGTTTTTCCATTAATAGCATCTTTAGCTTTTTCAAGCAAAGTAATCATAGCTTCTTTTCCAGTAGCTTCAACAAACTGCATACAAGCTTGTACTTTTGGAAGCATAGAACCAGGAGCAAATTGACCGTCATCGCAATGTTTTTTAGCTTCTTCTATAGTCATAGAATCAAGCCATTTAACATCAGGTTTACCAAAGTTAATAGCAACTTTTTCTACAGCTGTTAAAATGATAAGCATATCAGCATCAAGTTCTTTAGCAAGTACAGCAGAAGCAAAGTCTTTATCTATAACAGCAGCCATACCCTTTAAATGATTGCCTCTTTTTACAACAGGTATACCGCCTCCTCCGCAGCAAATTACTAAAGCCTTTTCATTAAGCATAGCTTTAATAGCAGTGCTTTCTGCAATTGCAACAGGTTTAGGAGAAGCAACAACTCTTCTGTATCCTCTTCCTGCATCTTCTTTTACTGTCCAGCCCAATTCTTTAGCCTTAGCCTCACCCTCTTCTTTAGTCATAAATTGACCTATAGGTTTTGTAGGGTTTTTGAAAGCAGGGTCATTCTCATCAACTACTACTTGTGTAATTAATGTAGCTATTGGCGGAACAGTAATATTTCTATTAGAAAACTCTTCCATAATAGCATTCTGTAAATCATAACCAATATAAGCCTGACTCATAGCAACACATACTGATAAAGGTATAGGATTTCCAGTATTATGATTATTAGTATATTCATTCATAGCATTATTGATAAATCCAACTTGAGGACCATTACCATGTGCTACTATTACTTCACAGCCATTTTCAACTAAATCTACTATGTTTTTAGCAGTTATTTTTACAGCTTCCATTTGCTCTGCAAGAGTATCTCCCAAAGCATTACCGCCTAAAGCAATAACTATTCTTTTTTTATTTTCCATTTTTATATCCTAAAAACAAAATTAATTTAATTTTAATATTATCAAAAAAGTTCCTTTTTTCACAATATTAAAGATATAAAATGGTAAGCACTATTATTTATAGACACTTACCATTATATTTTTTAATTATTAATAACCAAATACTCTTGGTTTGCCGTCAGAAGCTAATTTGCTTAATATAGCTTGAGGGTCTCTGAATTTAGATAAGAAAATCATAGCAGCTATAACATATGGTTTGTAGCTAGCTTGTTTGTAAAGAGGTACTCTATATCTGTCAAATACAGAAGCAGCAACCTCACCATCTTTACAGCTAACATCATTAATGTCAGCAGGTAAGCAGTGTAAGTATAATGCTTTTCCGTCTTTAGTTTTCTTCATTTTTTCTTCAGTACAGCACCAATCTTTATGTTTAGCATTTTGCTCTAATAATCTCTTTTCAAGAGCTTTTATTCCGTCAGTGTCGCCTTTACCATAAAGGTCTGTTCTCTCTTGCATAGCAGCAAATGGAGCCCAAGATTTAGGATAAACAACATCAGCATTTTCAAAAGCTTCGTCCATATCATTAGTGATAGTTAATTTAACGCCAGCAGCTTCAGCATTTTTCTTAGCAATAGCTTCAACTTCAGGCATAAGCTCATAACCTTTTGGATAAGCTAAAGCAACGTCCATACCTAATCTAGTGAATAAACCAGCAGCACCTTGAGGTACAGAAAGAGGTTTACCGTAAGAAGGTGAATAAGCCCAAGTCATAGCAACTTTTTTACCTCTTAAGTTTTCTAATCCGCCTAATTCGTGGATAAAGTGTAAAGAGTCAGCCATCATTTGAGTTGGGTGGTCTCTGTCACACTGTAAGTTAACTAGAGTAGGAATTTGCTCTAATATACCATCATTGTAACCTTGTCTTACAGACTCAGAAACTTCTTTCATATATTCATGACCTTTACCAATATACATATCATCTCTGATACCTATAACATCAGCCATGAAAGATACCATGTTAGCAGTTTCTCTAACAGTTTCACCATGAGCGATTTGGCTTTTACCTTCGTCTAAGTCTTGTACTTCTAAACCTAAAAGGTTACAAGCAGAAGCAAAAGAGAAACGAGTCCTAGTAGAGTTATCTCTGAATAAAGAAATACCTAAACCAGAATCAAAAACTTTAGTAGATATGTTGCTTTCTCTTAAAAATCTTAAAGCATCAGCAACAGTCCAAACAGCTTGTAATTCATCAAAAGTTTTGTCCCAAGTAAGGAAAAAGTCATTTTTATACATTTTTCCAAATTCAAGGCTATCGAGTTTTGAAATATATTTTTGTATACCCATATTTTTCTATCCTTTTATTTTTATTTTTATTTAATTAATATTTTTATTATTTATTAGCACAATATATAGTAGGTACAGCAGCATACATAGCAGCACATACAACTAAATCTTGTTTCCAAGTAATTTCATTAGGAGCATGAGCTTGAGCTTCAGCACCAGGACCAAAACCTATACAAGGTATTCCATTTCTTCCCATTATAGATACACCATTAGTAGAGAATGTCCATTTGTCAGTAAGCGGACGAGCTTTTCTTTCTTTTTCTATTTCTGGAGTAGGTCCAATTCTTTCAGTACCATAAAGACCTTTATAAGCCTCTTCTAAAGCTTTAGTTACAGCATGGTCTTCAGGTATTACCCAAGTTGGGAAGTAACATTCTATTGGATAAACTAAACCTTTCCAAGATGGTCTTTCATAATTATACATAGATACTTCAGCACCATATTTTTTTACATTAGGAAGGTTTCTTATTTCTTCTAAGCAGCTTTCCCAAGTTTCGCCAGCTGTCATTCTTCTGTCTAATGAAATAGAACAAGAGTCAGCAACAGCACATCTGCTTGGAGAAGTGTAGAATATTTGAGAAACAGTTACAGTACCTCTTCCTAAGAAGTTAGCTTCTTTGTATTGAGGATTGTATTTTTCTTCTAACATTTTTACTAAACCTTTGATAGGTGTAGAATCTTTAGCATCATTTTCGTTAAGGCTTCTGATGTCTTGAAGTATATCAGCCATTTTGTAAATAGCGTTATCTCCTCTCTCTGGAGCAGAACCGTGACAAGAAATACCTTTAACATCTACTCTAATTTCCATTCTACCTCTTTGACCTCTGTAGATACCGCCGTCAGTAGGCTCAGTAGAAATTACAAACTCAGGTTTAATTTTGCTTTCTTTACAGATGTATTCCCAGCATAAACCATCGCAGTCTTCTTCTTGTACAGTACCAACAACAACAACTTGATATTTGTCGCTTAAAAGACCTAAATCTTTCATTATTTTAGCACCGTAAACACCAGAAACTATACCGCCCTCTTGGTCAGAAGTTCCTCTACCGCCTATTTCGATATCGTTTTCATAACCTTGATAAGGGTCAAATTTCCAGTTGTCTTTGTTACCTATACCAACTGTGTCTATATGAGCATCTATACCTATTAAAGTTTTACCAGTACCCATATAACCTAAAACGTTACCCATAGGATCGATATCAACTTTGTCAAATCCTACTTTTTTCATTTCTTCAGCAATTCTTTCAATTACACCTTTTTCTTCACAAGATTCACTAGGAATTGCTACCAAATCTCTTAAAAACTTAGTCATATCAGCTTTATAGCCTTCTGCTTTTGCTTTTATTTGTTCAAATTGTTCTTTTGAAATAGCACTCATTTTTATTTCTCCCTAAAATTATATATATATAAAAAATTATTATCTCTCTTTTGCTTCCCAAATAATATTTTTCCATCTAATTGGGTCAGTATCGCCTTCTGTGCTGAATAATAATACTTTAGAATTAGAATCAAGTTTTAATTTTTTTCTTAATTCAGTATATTCATCATTAAGCATTATAGTAGCCAAAGCACCGAAAGGAGCAGCACCAGATTCACCAGATACCACTTGAGGGTCTCCTTTTAATGGAGCAGAAAGCATTCTCATACCTCTTGCAGCAACTACATCTTCAGCAGCTATAAAACAATCAGCATGATTTTTAAGTATATCCCAAGAAGTAATATTAGGCTCACCGCAAGCAAGTCCAGCCATAATAGTATTTAAATCGCCTTCAACTATTCTTATTTTTCCGTCTCCTGCTACAGCACCTTTATATAAACAAGCAGCAGCTTCAGCTTCTACTACAACCATTACAGGAGGATTATCTTTATATTTGTTAGCAAAATATCCAACCATAGCACCAGCTAAAGAACCAACACCAGCCTGTACAAATACATGTGTAGGTCTTTCGCCAAATTGCTCATCAGCTTCTAAAGCCATAGTACCATAACCTTGCATAATCCAAGCAGGTATCTCTTCATAGCCTTCCCAAGCAGTATCTTGTACAACTACTCCATTAGGAACCTTTGCAGCTTCTGCAGCAGCTTTTCTAACACATTCATCATAGTTATATTCTTCTATTGTAGCAGTAGCTCCTTCAGCTTGAATGTTTTTTAATCTTGTTTCTGTTGAGCCTTTAGGCATAAAAATTACTGATTTTTGTCCTAATTTATTAGCAGCCCAAGCAACTCCTCTACCATGGTTACCATCTGTAGCTGAGAAGAAAGTAGCTTGACCGAACTCATCTTTTAATTTTTTTGAAGTTAATACATCATAAGGGAATTCGCTTACATCTTTTCCCATTTTTTGAGCTATATATCTAGCCATAGAGTAAGAACCGCCTAATACTTTAAAAGCATTAAGACCAAATCTATATGACTCATCTTTTACTTTTATAGTTCCTAAACCTAAATATTTTGCCATTTCTTTTAATTCAGATAATGGTGTTTGTGTATATTGAGGGAAACTTTGATGAAAAGCTTTTGCCTTCTTTACTTCCTCAATAGACATTATTGGTAAATTTTTGTCATCTGACTTAGGCATTTTATTTTCTGCCCATTTAAGCTCACTCATTTACTTCCTCCTTTTTTGAATCTATATAATTATATAGAGTGAATTTACTTATTCCAAAATGATTTGATACTTTATCTCCGGATTTTGTTATTAAAAATACTCCAGAGTCATTTAAAAATTTTATAGCCTTTATTTTTTCATCTTTATTCATTATAGAAGCAGGTTTTCCTATCAATTCCTCACTTTTTAATATAAGCTTTTCCATTAATTCCTGAGCACTGTTTGGTATCTCTTCAAGCTTAGATTTATCTTCTGTTTGAAGCAATAAATCTAAATCACTCTTAAATGGAATAAAACTGCTTATATCAAAGTTTATAGAAAGTATATATCTATATTTTCCTTCCATATCTTTTATAAATACTGTTGAAGACTTTAATATTTTGCCATTTGATGCTTTTGTAAGATAAGATAAATGGTCAACTATAGGTTCTCCCTTTTTTATTTTCTCTATAGTCTTTAATACTACATTTGAAGCACCTTCGCCTACTTTTCTGCCTGTAATACCGCCATTAATGATAAAAAGAATTGTATGCTCTAAATCTTCCTCTTTCAATTCATGAATACAAACTTCGCAATTGTTGCCAAATTGCCTTGCTATACCATGTGCCACGCTTACTAAAGTCTCTAGTATTATATTAGAACTCATAAATATCCTATAAAAAGCTACTATATACTTAAAATCTATAACTTCATTAATTGATACGTTTATAGTATACTAATTTTTTTTAGATTTTCAACAAAAAATCTAAAAATTTTTGAATTTTTTATACAAATTCGTTGACAAATCAACTTTTTTTAATATCCTATTAAAATATAGATTATAAATTATAAAAATATGAAATTTTAGGGGGAATATATGCTATTAATAGGCGGAGGTAAATTAATAACTAGAGATTCTGCTAAACCATTTATAGAAGACGGTGCAGTTCTTTGTGATGGAAGATTAATTAAAGAAGTTGGCAAAACTTCAGATTTAAAAGCAAAATATAAAGATGCTGAGTTTATAGATGCTAAAGGAAGCATTATTATGCCTGCATTTATAAATGTTCATGAACATATTTACTCTGCTATGGCTAGAGGTTTCAGCATAAATGGTTATAACCCTAAAGGCTTTTTAGAAATATTAGACGGTATGTGGTGGACTATAGATAGAAATCTTACTTTAGAGCAAACTAAACAAAGTGCAATGGCTACTTATATAGAATCTATTAAAAATGGTGTTACTACAGTATTTGACCACCATGCTAGCTTTGGGCATATTGAAGGCTCATTGTTTGCTATAGAAGAAGCTGCTAAAACTATGGGAGTTCGTACTTCTTTATGTTATGAAGTTTCTGACAGAGACGGAGAGGCTAAATCTAAGGCTTCTATTAAAGAAAATCTTGACTTTATTAAGCATGCTATGGCTGATAAAACAGATATGATTAAAGGTATGATGGGAATGCATGCTTCTTTCACTATTTCTGACAAAACTATGGAAGCTTGTATGAAAGATTTACCAGATGGTATAGGCTGCCATATTCACGTTGCTGAGGGTATAGAAGATTTACATGCTTGTCTTAAAGACCATGGAAAAAGAGTGGTTGATAGATTGTTTGATTGGAAAGTGCTTGGTCCTCATACTTTACTTGTACATTGTATATATGTTAATCCTCATGAAATGGATTTAATAAAAGAAACTGACACTATGACTTCTCATAACCCTGAATCTAATATGGGTAATGCTTGCGGCTGTCCTCCTACTATGGAATTGATGAAAAAAGGCATATTAACAGGCTTAGGTACTGATGGATATACTCATGATATGATAGAATCATACAAAGTTGCTAATGTACTTCATAAACATCATTTATGCGACCCTAATGCTGCTTGGGGCGAATTACCTACAATGCTATTTGAAAATAATGCTAAAATAGCTAATAGATTCTTCGATACTCCTTTAGGCGTACTTAAAGAGGGAGCTGCTGCTGATGTTATTATTATGGATTATAAAAATTACACAGAATTAAGCGATAAAAACATAAACGGACATATATTATTTGGTATGAACGGAGGACATGTTAATACTACTGTTTGTAACGGTGAAGTATTGATGAGAGACAGAAAACTTACAAAAATTGATGAAGATGCTGCTTATGCTAAAATAAGAGAAGAGTCTGCTAAACTTTGGAAACAAATTAACAAATAATTTAAATATATTATATTTCAAGTAATGGGGTGTATTTTGCTCCATTACTCTAAATTTTTTAAAACAGTATTAATTAATATAATTGGAGGATTATAAATGAGTGATGTAATGACCCCTATTCCTTTTGGAAACCTTATGAACTGGGTTTTGGAAGAAAAAAAATCTGGTAAGGTATTTGGTATTTCAAGGGCATTCAAAGCTGATAAAGCTAAATATTATGAAATTTTTGGAAGAAAATTAGAAACTCCTATAGGACCTGCTGCAGGACCTCATACTCAGTTGGCTCAAAATATAATAGCTGCTTATTATACAGGAAGCAGATTCTTTGAACTTAAAACAGTACAAAAAATGGACGGTGAAGAATTAAGCAAATGTGTTGCTAAACCTTGTATCACTGCTAATGATGAATGTTATAACTGTGAATGGTCTACTGAGCTTTATGTACCTCAAGCTTTTGATGAATATGTTAAGGCTTGGGTTGCTTTAAAAGTAATTGCTAAAGAATGGGATTTAGGAGAGATGGACGGTTTTCAGTTTAATATGTCTGTTGGTTATGATTATGAAGGCATTAAAACTGAAAAAATTGATAACTTTATTGAAGGCATGAAAAATGCTTCAAACACTCCTATATTCAAAGAATGTAAAGAATGGCTTACTAATAATATAAGCAGATTTAAAAACTTCAAAAAAGAAGATATTGATAAAATTAATGCTGATATTTGTAATTCTGTTACATTATCTACTCTTCATGGCTGTCCTCCTACAGAAATAGAGAAAATAGCTTCTTATTTAATTACAGAAAAAAAATTGAACACATTCGTAAAATGTAACCCTACTCTTTTAGGTTATGATTATGCTAGAAAAACTTTAGATGAAATGGGTTATGATTATATATCATTTACTGATTTCCACTTTAATGATGACTTGCAGTATAGCGATGCTGTTCCTATGCTTCAAAGACTTCAAAAATTAGCTGAAGACAATTCACTCTCATTCGGTGTAAAAATTACTAATACATTCCCTGTAGATGTTAAGCAAAAAGAATTGCCATCTGAAGAGATGTATATGTCTGGTAAGTCTTTATTCCCTCTTTCTATGACAGTAGCTTCAAGATTAAGTAAAGATTTTGACGGAAAATTAAGAATATCATATTCTGGTGGTTGTGATTATTTTAATATTAATGATGTAATAGATGCAGGAATATGGCCTGTAACTATGGCTACTACTTTCTTAAAAACAGGCGGTTATCAAAGAGGAGAGCAAATAGCTAAAAACCTTAAAGACCCTAAGGCATTTACAAAAGTAGATGTTGCTAAGACAGAAAAAATTATTGAATGGGGTAAAAAAAGCAAGCATCATGTTAAGCCTATTAAACCTCTTGCAAGCAGAAAAGTTAATAAAAAAGTGCCTTTAGTTGATTGTTATATAGCTCCTTGTATGGAAACTTGTCCTATACATCAAGACTTAACTACTTATATAAGACTTAATTCTAAAGGACAATATGAAGAATCTTTCAAAGTAATAATAGAGAAAAATGCTCTTCCATTTGCTACTGGTATATTATGTCCTCATACTTGTATGGATAAATGTACTAGACAATTCTATGAAGAGCCTGTAAGTATTAGAGCTTGCAAATTGGAAGCTGCTAAAGCTGGATACAGCAAAGTAATTGGCACATTAAAAGCTGCTCCTTCTATAGGTAAAAAAGCTGGTGTTATAGGTGCTGGTCCTGCTGGTCTTTCTGCTGCTTTCTTCTTGGCTCGTGCTGGAGTGGAAGTTACAGTATTTGATAAGAGAGAAAAAGCTGGTGGTGTAGTTGCTAATATTATACCAAGATTTAGAATTACAGCTGAAGAGATTGGAAATGATATAAGTTTATGCAAACAAATGGGTGTTAAATTTGAACTTGGCAAAGAGATAAAAGATATAAAAGAGTTTGCTAAAAATTATGACTACACTATTGTTTGTATAGGTGCTCATAAAAATATGCCTTTAAAACTTGAAGCAGGTGAATCTATGAATGCTCTTAAATTCTTAGAAGAATTCAATAAAACTAATGGTAATGTTGAATTAGGTGAGAATGTAGTAGTAATCGGAGGCGGTAACACTGCTATGGACGCTGCTCGTGCTGCTAAGAAAAATAAGGGTGTAAAAAATGTTAGATTAGTTTATAGAAGAACTAAAAGATATATGCCTGCACATGAAGAAGAGTTAAAAGAAGCTTTAGAAGATGGTGTTGAGTTTATGGAACTACTTGCACCTGTTAAATTAGAAAACGGCAAACTTCTTTGTAAAAAAATGGAATTATCTGACTATGATGAAAAAGGCAGAAGAAACGTTGTTGAAACTAATGAAACAGTAGAAGTTCCTGCTAACACAGTAATAGCTTCTATTGGTGAGCAAATTGAATCTGACTTCTATAAATCTAACGGTATAGATGTTGATGATAAAGGCAAGCCAAAATGCAATGCTAATAATGAATCATCTATTAAAAATGTTTATGTTGCTGGTGATGGTTTATATGGTGCTGCTACTATAGTTGAGGCTATAAGAGATGCTAGAGTTGTTGCTGAATCTATTTTAGGAAAAGCAATTGCTCCTGATTTAGCTTCTGTTTCTACTGAAGAGATTTCTTACAGCAAAAAAGGTAACTTAAAAGAGGTATCAAAAGACCCTGAAGCTACTAGATGTTTAAGCTGTGATTATATATGTGAAAGCTGCACAGAGGTTTGTCCTAACAGAGCAAATGTATCAATTAAAGTTGAAGGCGGAGCTAAAATATCACAAATTATACACGTTGATTATATGTGTAATGAATGCGGTAACTGTGAAACATTCTGTCCTTATAGTTCTGCTCCTTATAAAGATAAGTTTACATTATTTGCTACTGCAGATGATATGAAAAACTCTAAAAATGATGGTTTCTTATTCTTAGATAAAGAAGGAAATGCTAAACTTAGAATTGACGGCAAAGAAGAATCTTATAAAGCTGGAAGTTCTAAAAACTTTAATGGAGTTTATAGCATAGTTGATAGCGTATTTAATAATTATAAATATTTAATATTAAAATAATTTAATTATTATATTTTATATATAACATAACAATGGATTTTTTTATAATTCATTGTTATGTTTATTTTGTTAATATATTATTAAAATTGGAGGTATAATAATGGGTGAAAGTGCCAAGATTATAATTAATGGCAAAGAAATGAGCTTTGACTCTGATAGAAAATTAATGGACGTTCTTAGGAATGATTGTAAATGTAAATCAGTAAAAGACGGCTGCTCTGAAGGAGCTTGCGGAACTTGTACTGTATTAATAGATGGAAAACCTACTAAAGCTTGTATACAAACTATAGGAAGACTTCAAGGAAAGACTGTTCAAACTATAGAAGGATTTACTCAAAGAGAAAAAGATGTTTATTCTCATGCTTTTGCAGTTGCTGGTGCTGTGCAATGCGGATTCTGTATACCTGGTATGGTGATATGTGCTAAGGGGTTAATTGATAAAAATAATAACCCTACAAGACTTGAAATTGTTGCTGCTATAAAAAACAATATTTGCAGATGTACTGGATACAAAAAAATCATTGATGCTATTGAATTAGCAGCTAAAATGATTAGAGAAAATATTGATGTTAAAGAATACAAAGGTAAAGTAAAATTAGGCGATAAAAACATTGTAAGAGTGGATGCTAAAGAAAAAGCACTTGGTATTGGTGAATATTGTGATGATGTTGAAATAGAAGGTATGCTTTATGGTGTTGCTGTTAGAACTAAATACCCTAGAGCTAAAATATTAAAAATAGATATTAGCGAAGCAAAAGCTTTAAAAGGCGTTGTTGATATAATCACTGCTAAAGATTTACCTGGAGCAAAAAAAGTTGGTCATATTTTCCATGACTGGGACGTGCTTATTGGAGAAGGCGAAACTACAAGATTTATTGCTGACGGTTTAGCTTTGATTGTTGCTGAAGATGAAGCTACTGCTAAAAAAGCTAGAGATTTAGTAAAAATAGAATATGAAGAGTTACCTCTTGTAAGAAACCCTGAAGAAGCTATGAAAGAAAATGCTCCTTTAGTTCATGAAGATAGAGAAAGCAATTTACTTACTCATGAAAGATTAGTTAAAGGCAATGCTGATGAAGTAATAGCTAAATCAAAATATAAAGTTACAAGACATTATGAACTTCCTTGGACAGAGCATGCATTTATGGAAGCAGAGGTTGCTGTTGCTATGCCTTTTAATGGTGACGGTATATTTGTATATTCAAGCGACCAGAGTGTTTATGATACAAAAAGAGAAGTAGCTATGGCTTTGGGAATAGACCCTGAAAAGGTTGTAGTAGAAAATAAGTATGTAGGCGGCGGTTTCGGCGGTAAAGAAGATATGAGCGTTCAGCACTATGCTGCAATAATGGCTTATAGAACAAAAAGACCTGTTAAATTTAAACTTACAAGACAAGAAAGTATTAACTGGCACCCTAAACGCCACCCTATGAGCATAGATATGACTACTGCTTGCGATGAAAACGGTATACTTACAGCTATGAAAGCTACTTTAATAACTGATGCCGGTGCTTATGCTTCATTATCCGGACCTGTACTTCAAAGAGCTTGTACTCATGCTGCTGGTCCTTATAATTATCATGTTATAGATATAGAGGGTAAATCTTTCTACACTAATAACCCTCCTACTGGACCATTCAGAGGTTTTGGTGTTCCTCAATCTTGTTTTGCTACAGAGATGAATATAAACTTGCTTGCTGAAATGTGCGGTTTAGACCCTTGGGAAATAAGATACAGAAATGCTATTCGTCCTGGTCAGGTACTTCCTAACTATCAAATAGCAGATGATTCTACTGGTCTTGTTGAAACATTAGAGGCTGTTAAAGATATATTCTACAACAACAAATATGTAGGTATAGCTTGTTCTTTGAAAAACTCTGGTGTGGGTGTTGGGCTTCCTGATACTGGAAGAGTTCGTTTATTAATAAAAGACTCAAAAGTTAATGTATATTCTGCTGCTTCTTGTATTGGTCAGGGTATTGCTACTGTACTTTATCAAATAGCAGGTGAAACTCTAAATTTAAATGATGATGAGATAATAGTTCATCAGCCTAATACTGCAACTTCTCCAGATTCTGGTACTACTTCAGGTTCTAGACAAACACTTATTACAGGTGAGGCTTGTAAGAGAGCTTGTGAAGAACTTAAAAAAGATTTAGATTCCGGCAAAACTTTAAAAGACTTGGAAGGAAAAGAGTATTACGGAGAATGGCTCACAATAACTGACAAAATGGGAGTGGATAAACCTAATCCTGTTTCTCACGTGGCTTATAGTTATGCTACTCAAGTATGTATACTTAATGAAGATGGTACAATACAAAAGGTAGTTGCTGCTCATGATATAGGAAAAGCGATTAACCCTATAGCTTTAGAAGGACAGATTGAGGGCGGAGTTGTAATGTCTTTAGGTTATGCTTTAACAGAAAAATTCCCGCTTGAAAATTGTGTTCCTAAAGTAAAATTCGGTACTTTGGGATTATTCAGAGCTGATAAGACACCTGATGTTGAATCTATTATTATAGAAAAAGAAGGTGTTCCTTATGGTTATGGTGCTACTGGTATAGGAGAGATTTCTAGTATACCTACTGCCCCTGCTGTTGCTTTGGCATATTATAAATTTAACGGCGAGTTCCAAACAGAATTGCCGCTTAAAAATACTCCTTATTCAAGATAATTTATGAGTTTAATTAATAATGAACTTGTAATTGTAAGAGGAGCTGGTGATTTAGCTACTGGTGTTGTGTACTCTCTATATAAGGCTCATTTCAAAGTTATTATATTAGAGACGCAGCACCCCTCTGCTATAAGAAGAAAGGTTGCATTATCTGAAGCTGTTTATGATGGTAAAACAAAAGTAGAAGATATTGAAGCTGTACTTGTAAAAAACTATGAAGAGGCTCTTAATATAATTGCAAATAAAGATTATAAAGAAATTCCTATTCTTATTGACCCTAACTGTGAAATATTAAATCATATAAAACCAACATTTTTAATTGATGCTATAATCGCTAAAAAAAATCTAGGCACTAATAAATCTATGGCAAAATATACTATAGTATTAGGACCTGGTTTTACTGCAGGCAAAGACTGCGATATTGTTATAGAAACTATGAGAGGCCACAATCTTGGAAGAATGTATTTAGAAGGCGAAGCTATACCAAACACAGGAATACCAGGAAACATTGGAGGCAAAGAAGCTGAAAGAGTAATACATGCAAGCTCTGACGGCATTATTGAAAACATAAAAAACATAGGCGATTTTGTGAGAGAAAAAGAAGTTATAGCATATATAAACAACGATAACAAAAAAATAGAAGTAATAGCACCTTTTGAAGGGCTTTTGCGAGGCATTATAAGAGATGGTTTTAAAGTACACAATGGATTAAAAATAGCAGATATTGACCCTAGAAAATCTGAATATGATAACTGTTTTACTATTTCAGACAAGGCAAGAAACTTGGGCGGAGCTGTGCTTACTGCTATGATCTATTTATATAATAGATAATTTATTTTTTAAATAAAAATTTTAAGTTTTTTATTTGTTGGTACTAGCCACCTGCAAAGCGTACCCATAAGGTACCACACTTCTTTTACCGACGCTCTGCGTGCCGTAGGCAAGGTACCTTTCAATATTGGTATAAAAGAGTTTATATCCATCGTATACACTTCATAAAAACTACATTTTATACAAAAAACATGTATTTATCTTAATTTAAAACATAATTAGTATTACTTAATACTATTTTTTTATTATGCTTGCTTAAAATTGTATTTAAAAATTTCATTTTATTCGTATGAACAAAATAGAAAACTACTTTGTTCATACGAATAAACTATAAACATTATTTTTTAAAAAAAGAGAATTTATTAAATTTTATTTTATTTAAGATGATATTTTTATTTATATAATTTATTAATGAAAATATATCTACATATATATGTTTTAAAAAGTATTATAAAAAATATGAAAAATATGAAAAAATTACAAATAAAATATTGACATAAAAATAAAAAAGTAATATTATATATTCATAATGAACAATATAAGAATATCTTCAAATATAACTGATAATCAGCAATCAGCAATCAGCAATCAGCAATCAGCAATCAGCAATCAGCAATCAGCAATCAGTATTCTTTAAATAATAAAAAATCTAAAAATATACTAACTATAATAAAACTGCAAACTCTTTTTGTGTTGCATAAATTAATTAATACACTAAGAAAAGTATATTATTACATAAATATCATTTTCACAAATATACTTAACATAATAAATCAATATTCTGATGTCAATTATTCAGCAATAAACATTATTATTAATGTTTATAATAAAAAAATTTATTAAAAGGAGTTCGTACTATGAACAAAAAGATTTTATCCATTTTTGTAATGGTAATGGCTTTATCATTACTCAGCATAAGCTGTAACAACAAAAAAACAACTGGTACTGGTGATATTGGAGGTGGAACTACAGAAAATACAGGCACTACAGAGGATACAGGCAATAAAAAACCTGAAGAAACTAAAACAATATTAAAAGCATCTGATTTAGAGGCTTGGTTAAAAAATATACCAGAAACTTCACCAGTAAATAACGCTATATTTACTTTTTCTAGCGGAAATTTTTCAGGCGATACATTATCTGTAGAAAGTACAGGTGCTTCTGGTAGAGTTTCTGCAGACAATGTAAAAACTGAAGTATTAAATAGCTTAAAGAGCCTAGATAAAAGTAAATTTAAAATCAAAACTACTATAGGTCGTTCAATATTTACAGGAGGTAATGCTAGTGGAAATTCACCATTAGTTGCAACATTTGAGATAGAGCCTGGAAATGATTCATATGTATTTGATAGTAATGTAGAAGCAATTAAATCTAAAATAAAACTATCACTTACAGTTAACGACAATTATATCTGGCAATAAAGGATTTAATTCATAATAGTTTTTTATTATTTATTATTTATTATAAAAGAGTATATATGGAAGGATTTTAATTCTCCTTCCTATATACCCTTCAACCAAACACATTATAAGCATAAAATATATTTTTACAACTAAAAATCTATTTATTTATTCAAGCTTATTATGAATTATCATAAAATTGGGCTTGATAAAATATAATGATTCCCCTTGTTTGAAATAAGCAGGGGGTTTTTATTTTTTAAATATGTTAATTAATTTAATATCTAATACTATTTATATTTTTCTATACTCAATTCTTTTAATTCACTGATAAGATTTAAATTAATATTTTTAACTATAGCTTTATTTTTTAACCTTATTAAATACCTAATCTTCTTTCTTCCTCAAGTATTATTTGTCATATAAATATACTTCTATTTTATCATATTCATTAATCTGTAAAAATTATTGTATCTTTTCTGTACTTCTATAAGTTTTTATTTTACTAAAATATAAAATTAGAAAATTAATTATAAAAATTTAGTTTCTATTTCTTTGAGCTCTTTGAGCTTTTTTTAAAATACTTACAATTTTTCTAAGTTTAAGATTCTCTGCTATATCTAAAGCAGTATCTCCATGGTTATCTTCTATATTTATATCGGCTCCTTTTTCTACTAGAAATTTAACATATGGTTCAGCAAACCTTGATCCTGATGATGCACAAGCCCACATTAAAGAAGTGTATCCATTATAATCTTTGGCATTAATATCTGCACCTTTTTCTAATAAAACTTCAGCTAATTTTATACGATATTCCTGAAAACTTTTATTATTAAAATTACCTTCACCCATACCAAGATATATAAAAGGAGTATATTCTCGTTTATTTTTTATGTTTACATCAGCACCTTGCTCTATTAAAAAATTAGCTATTTCAAAGTCTAATATATCAATACTGCCTTCATCTGAAGTATCAAGAGTTTTATTTAAAGCTGTGTCTCCTTTATTATCTTGTGCATTTATATTGGCATTTTTTGAAACTAAATATTTTATTACATCTATATTTCTTTCATGACTATACTCACATGCTGATATTAAAGCAGTACTTCCTCCTTTATAAAAGTTTACATCTGCACCGTTTTCAACTAATAATTTTACTGTTTCTAAATTATTTACACCATATATTAAGGCTGTATTTCCATAATTATTGAAAGCATTTATATCAGCACCTTTTTGTATTAGAAGTTCTATCACTTTTATATTATGAAGTTTGGAAGCATACATTAAAGGTGTCTCTCCATCCTCATTTGTTACATTTATATCAGCACCATTATTTATTAAATATTCTGCAACAGATGAATTTTCATCATATCTAGATTCAATATGTTCATAATCTAATGAGAGTAATAGAGGAGTTTCTACTGAGCTATATTCAGAATGTGTTTTGGCATTTACATCAGCACCTTTTTCAACTAAAAATTTAACCATATCATAGTCATTTATTGCAGCTGCTATCATTAAAGGAGTATAATCATAATCATCAGGAGAATGCTCCCCACCATCTATTCTTGATTCTAAGTCAAAACCATTTTCTACTAATACTTTAAACATTTCTCTATTTTGTACCAATGCTGTTGAAGCTCTATAAGATATATTAAGAAGTGATGCTCCATAATTGTTTTTAGTATTTACATCAGCACCATATTTTATTAATAAATTAAATATTTTTTTAGCATTTTCTAGTCTTTCTTCTTCTCCATAACCAGCATAGTAAATATTATAATATAATACAGTGTTTCCATCATTATCTTTAGTATTTATATTGGCACCATTTTCTAATAAAAATTTAACCATTTCATAGCTTCCTATCATAGCAGCTCTCATTAATGCTGTATAACCATATTCATCTTTTGTGTTTATATTGGCACCTTGTTGTATAAGTAATTTTGAAATATCAAAATTATTATTAGCAATAGCAATCATTAAAGCAGTTTTCTTTTCATTATTTGCTGTATTAGGATTGGCACCTTTATCAAGCAAATATTTAACCATATCATAATCTTTTTTATAAACAGCAATCATTAAAGGAGTATAATCATAATCAGATCTATCCGCCTTTATTCTTGACTCTAAATCAAAACCATTTTCAACTAATATTTTAAACATTTCTTTATTTTTATCAAAAGATTCTGAAATTCTATAGGATACATCAAGAAGAGATGTTCCTTTATCGTTTTTAGTATTTACATCAGCACCGTATTTTATTAATAAATTAAGTATTTTTATAGCATTTTCTGTTTCATTTTTTTGTCCGCGACTATTATGCTCAATACTATAATATAATGCAGTATCTCCTTCTGTATCTCTAATGTTTACATCAGCACCATTTTTTAATAAAAATTCAACCATTTCATAATTTGTATCTCTAGCAGTATACATTAATGCTGTAGCACCTGCTTTATCTCGAATATTGACATCAGTACCTTCTTCTATAAGCAATTTTGCTATATCATTATATCCACTTACAGAAGCATTCATTAAAGCTGTTCTATCATAAGAATCTAATGCATTACAGTTTGCACCTTGCTCTAAATATGATTGAACTTTTTTTATATTATTATCTTCTACAGCAGAAAATAACAATTCATCTAAAGTTTTAGAATACAAAAGAATATTAAACAAGAATAATATAACAAATACTTTTTTCATATATACCCCCATATATACAATTTGATTATATATTACAAAATATTCACAGTCAATATAATCATAATTCTTTAATTTCTATAATATATTAATTTATAAATTGATATTAATAAAATTTTTAGTATAATTAAATTGTTATTTTATTATAGGGAAGTGCTATGAAAATTATTATAAAAAATGGTACTATAGTTAATGCTTCAGAAACTTATAAAGCTGATATATTAATAGAAGATGAAAAAATATCTAAAATAGGTACTGATTTAAAATGCGAAGGAGCAGAAATAATTGATGCTTCAGGTAAGTATGTAATGCCTGGTGGAATTGATGTTCATACGCATATGGATATAGATGTAGGAATTGGCAGAGCTGTTGATGATTTTTATACTGGTACTGTTGCCGCTGCTTGCGGGGGCACTACCACTATAGTTGATCATATGGGCTTTGGACCTAAAGACTGCGATGTGTTTCATCAATTAAAATATTATCATACTCTTGCTGATAATAAGGCTGTTATTGATTATAGTTTTCACGGAGTTTTGCAGCATGTTGATGAAGATGTTCTTAATGGGCTTGAAGTATTAGCAAAAGAAGAAGGCTTACAAAGTACAAAATTGTATTTAACTTATAACTATAAAATAGAAGATGATAATGTTGTGCGTGTACTTAAAAAAATGAAAGAGCTTAATGGAGTTTCTGCTTTTCATGCTGAGAACCATTATGTAGTAGAATATTTAAAAAAGAAATTTGTTGAAGAGGGAAAAACTTCTGTACATTATCACCCTATAAGCAGACCTCCTGAAGCAGAAGCAGAGGCTGTTAATAGAATTATACATTTATCTGTTATAGCGGGAAATGCTCCTGTATATATAGTTCATACTTCTGCAGCAAAAAGTGTTGATGAAATAGTTAATGCTAGAGCTTTGGGACACAAAAATATTTTTTCAGAAACTTGTCCTCAGTATTTAGTTTTAACTGATAAAGAATATGACAGAGAAGACGGACTTAAATTTGTAATGTCTCCTCCATTAAGAAAACAGGAAGACTCTGACAGATTATGGAAAGCTATTGCAGACGGACATATTCAGGTAATAGCAACAGACCATTGTCCTTTTAATTATGAAACAGATAAAATAAAAGGAAAAGATAATTTTACTAAATGCCCTAATGGTGCAGGCGGAGTTGAGGAGAGATATCCTTTGATGTTCTCTGAAGGAGTTATGAAAGGAAGAATAAGTATTAATAAATTCGTTGAAACTTTATGCTATAACCCTGCTTTAATATATGGACTTTATCCAGAGAAAGGTGCTATTATTCCAAATGCCGATGCTGATATTACTATAATAGACCCTAATAAAAAATCAGTTATCACAAAAACAAATATGCATGGGGCTTGTGATTATACTGCTTATGAAGGAATTGAACTTTTATGTTCTATTGATACAGTTATATCAAGAGGAAAAATTGTATGTAAGGATAATAAGTTTGTAGGCACTAAAGGACATGGAAAATTTATAAAAAGAAAAACACTAGATAAATATGCAGATTTTAGTAATCATTTTAAATTAGGTGATTATGTGGATATTGATTGTAACTAAAAAATTGTAAATTAATAGCAGTTATTATTTTTTAATAGCTGCTTTTTTATATTAAAATTTTTTACAATATATTGAAACAATAATATTCTATAATTTTTTTATTGTTCTTTTCCCGTAGCTACGTTCTGAGGACTTCCTCAAAGAACAAAAAAGTGAAAATATTTTATTTTTGTATATTTAGAATATGTATAAAGTATAAGATAATAGTTTTATTTTAGATAAAAATGCAGCCCTTTTGCTTCTTTGTGGCAACAAAAGAAGTGGGGGCGTGGGGGCAAAGCCCCAACAAATAAAAACTAAAAAAATTTTATCGTATAAGTTTTTTATTCAACTTTTTCCCGCCTTCGCACCACGAGAACTTCCTTCAGTCGCCTTAAGGACTACCTTCGATCGTACCAAGTAGGTGCCTATCGCAAAATAACTGTGGAAAAACAACCGCAAATAAAAAACTATTTTTCTATCTTATAGCAATTATCATATTCTATATCATTTTCTTTTAATATATTAATTAACTTCTCTTCAAAAACAACTTCACTCTCCCAACACATGCCACACCCTGCAGATATTTCACTTGGTATAGATATAATATTCCCCAATACTTCATTGGTTTGAGCCATAACATTTTTGAAAGTCTTTTCTGCCCTCATAACATCTGTTGTGGTATTGAATGTTATTATTAATCTTTTTTCTTTATTATGTTCATTATTTTCTGCTATATTATTTTTTGTATTGTTAATTATTTTATTATTAGATTTTTTTTCAAATCCTATTATAGCAGCACCTATAGCACCAGCATACTGCCCTCTTTTATCTGTTATCACCTTTCCGCCTAAAGCTTTCTCTAAAGCCTTAACTAAATAATCAAACATGCATAATCCGCCAGTTAGAAAATAAGTATCATCTTTAAACTTTCCGCATAATGAAGAGACTTTATTTGCAACAGAGTTTACTATAGCATAAGCAATCTCTTTTTTTTCTTTTCCGCTAGCCTTAAGACCTATAACCTCAGTTTCAGCAAATACAGTACACATAGAGCTTATTACAACATCAGTGCTTTCACATTTTTGAGCCTCTTCAAGAAGTGTTGATATAGAACAACCCAAAGAATTAGCCATTAACTCTATAAATCTACCAGTGCCTGCAGAACATTTATCATTCATAATAAAATTGTCAACTTTACCGTTTTTTATGCTTATTATTTTTGTATCCTGCCCTCCTATGTCAATCAATGTGCCGTCTAAATTTGAAAATAAAAAATTAGCTCCTTTAGCATGACAAGTAATCTCTGTTATAGTTTTGTCAGCATATTCTATTGCAACCCTCCCATAACCAGTACCAACAAAATATGAATCTTCTTTTTTTATGTTTTTCTCTTCAAGCATTTTTAATATTTGTGAAGAAGCTTCCACTCCAGACCAACCAGTAGGAATCATAAACAGTTCTACAAAATCATTTTTTTTATCATCATAAACAGCAACCTTAGAAGCCGTTGAACCTATATCTATACCAATATAATACATTTCTATTTTCCTTTTAATTTTACTTTTTATTTAATTTCATTTTTGAATTTTAAAATTTTATTTAGTAGTTTTATAATATAATTTATAAACTTTTACCTATCTCCCTCACAGCATCAATTCCATTTTCTATCTCTTCAAATGTATTAAAATAAGAAAAGCTAAATCTCACAATGCCCTGCTTAACAGTACCCAAAGCCTCATGCATAAGAGGTGCACAATGCCCTCCAGACCTAGTTGCTATGTTATATTTGCTTGATAATATATCAGACACTTTGGCAGAATCCGTATCTCCAATATTTAAAGCTACTATAGAAGTTCTTTTTTTTGTATTATAATTTCCATAAAGCTTAATGTTTTCTATGTTTTTAATTCCATTATAAAAGCAATCAGCTAACTCTCTTTCTTTATCTCTGATTTTTTCTGTAGTTTCATTTTCTATAAACTCTAAAGCAGCATTAAGCCCGGCTATAGAATGACTATTTAATGTACCCGCTTCAAGTCTTGTAGGCATATTTTCTGGGTGTGTCTTTGAATAGGTTTTTATTCCAGAGCCTCCTGTTTTTAATGGCTTAATATCTACGCCTTTTTTTATGCATAATCCTCCAGTTCCTTGGGGACCCATCAAACCTTTATGACCAGTAAAACATACTACATCTATATTGTTTTTCTTCATATCTATATTAATACTTCCTGCTGTTTGAGAAGCATCGAGTATAAATAATATATTATGTTTAGTGCATAAATCGCCAATAAACTCAATATCCAAAATATCACCTACAACATTAGAAGCATGCGTACAAATAATTGCTTTAGTGTTTTGTTTTATGCTTTTTTCTATATCATTATAATTTAGTTCGCCTTTGTTATTTGATTTTATTATTGTAAGCTCTGTTCCAAGTTCTTGCATTTCATAAAGAGGTCTTAAAACGCTGTTATGTTCAAGAGAGGTGGTTATAACATGACTATTTTTATTTAATATGCCTTTTATTGCTGTGTTTAATGCTTCTGTAGAATTGCTTGTAAATGCAACATAATTAGGGCTATATCCATTAAAAAGTTTAACTATTTTCTCTCTTGTATCAAGCATAACTCTTTCACTATTTAATGATAATTCATAAGAGCCTCTTGAAGCATTTGCAAAACTGTTTATTGCATCAAAAACTGCCTTAGCAACTGTGTCTGGTTTTTTTAATGTAGTAGCTGCATTGTCAAAATATATCATTTTTAAATTCCATAACTTAAAATTTATTAATAAAAAAATAATATATTTATAGCATCTCAACAAAAGCTTCTAATCTAGTTCTAAGCTGAGCAGTATCACTATTAGAATAATTAGTCTCTATTTGTAAATATGACTTTCCGCATTCTTCTACAGTGCGTCTAATCTTTTCACCTTCAACAGCATAAGTATGGCAAGAACTTAAAATAACGTCAACTACACCATCTATTTTATATTCATCAATATATCTTTTTATAATCTCCATTCTTTCATTGTTAGGACTCATAACAGAACAAGGTATATTTAAATATCTCTCAGCAATAGCCTCTATAGGCTCTTTGTTCTCATCAACAAGCATCTCAAAATTCTTTGTGCCAACACAGCTTTCAAAACATACAACATTACCCCCAACCTCTTCAAGCTGTTTCACTATCTTTTCTACAAGCCCGCCAGTAGGACAGCCTGTAATAAGTATCCTTGGAGTATTTTTATTAAACGGAGATTCACCTTTTTTATATTTATCATTAAAAGTATCAACTAGATTTTTTATCTCTTCTATATAAAGCTTTCTATCAAATTTATAATTAGATGATTGCAAAGCCTCATGCATATCACTTCCCTTTATAGGAGAAGGCACTAATTTACCTAAATTAAAAAACTCTCTTATTACTTTTCTCTCTTCATTGCATAACTTTATAGCATCTTTTAATTTATCTTCTGTAATTTTTACATTAAATTTTTCTTCTAATTTTTTTATAAGTTCTTTAATCTCATTTTTCCAAAGAGCAACAGCAAATTCGTTTTTTGAATATGGAAGCTGCATAACATGTGTATCTTTTATCTCTCCCAAAAGCTCATACATTTTTTTCTTACCATCGCAAGTGGTCTCCCCTACTATAATGTCTGAAAAATACATATAAGGACATTTATCTGTAACAGCAAAACCATAACTAGATTTTATTAAAGGACATAAGTTCTTAGGCAAATATTTTTCTGCCTCTGGTATAGTTTCATCACTGGTAGAACATAATGATACCGCTATAGCATCAGCTGCATATATTACCTCTCTTGGCGTATATGTGCAAAAAGTACCAACTACTTTCTTTCCTTTATCCTTCTCTTCTTTCATTGTAATAAAGCCTTTTTTACGGGCATCATTAAAAGTTTCAAAAATTTCAGGCAAATAATTATTAGACATAGCATACACTCCTAATGTTTTTAATATGAAAAATAGAAATGGATTCTATAACCTATAGAATTTAAAAGATTACATTATATGTTTTGTATATTTTTTGGATAAGTAAGAAAAGACTACTATCAATTTGTTTACAGCAAAATCAATAATCATACCATGTAATTATAATAAAAATATGATAATTTGTCAATTAAAAAAGAAATATAATTAATTAATATAAATAAAATAAATATTATATGTACTCTATTATTAGTATAAAGTATATAACAAATAATTTTTTATATAAAAAAGCATTGGCAACAATAATGCTGCCAATGCTATTAATTCAACAAGAATTTATAATTTTAGCTCAAAAAAGCTTGGAAAGTGCTTCCAGCAGCATTACAAATAGGACATGTATCTGGAGAGCTTCCTTTTTCTATATATCCGCAAACAGGACATACATAATAACCTTCAGGTAATCCTTTTCCAGCAGCTAAATCTCTCATAGTTTTATCATATAACTGAGCATGAGTTTTTTCAACGCTTGCTATCATATTCATTAGATTAGCAACATCTTTATTTCCTTCAGCCATAGCTACTTTACTGAAAGCAGGATACATTTTAGTGTATTCATAAGTTTCGCCTTTTATTCCAGCTTTTAAATGTTCATTATCTGTAGATGTTTTAACAGGATCAATTTTAGCAGTTAAAGGCTTAGTAGTTAATTTATTAGATATAGCCATATCATTTAAAAGTTTAGCATGTATAGCCTCCGCAGCAGAAGCAGCTTTAAACATAGTTGCTACGCTTTTATTTTGTGATTTTTTAGCAAACTCTGCATACATAGATGAAGCATTCATCTCTCCATTATAAGACTGCATCATGCCGTCTAATGTAGATTTAGCTGTTTGAGCGTTTGCAAAACTAAAAAAGATAAACATTAATGAGATAAATAAAGAAATTTTTTTTAACATAGTTATTCCCCAAAATACTATTATTTTTTGTATGTATAAGAAACATACTGCATATAAAACCTCGTATATTTTTCACAGTAAAAACAATTCTTTAAAATAAATATAAATTTTATAATATTAATATAATTTACACATATATTTCTTTGCTAACAAAACATTTGAAACAAAATATTATAATAAATAAAAATATAAAATATTTGCTTATTATAAAAAAAGATATATAATTAATAATCAATAAAGATTTTAGGAGTATATTAATTATGGCAGAATTACGTTATAATCCTTTACTTGGTGATTATGTTATGATAGCAAGTCATAGGCAAGCTCGTCCGCAAATGCCTAAAGACTATTGTCCTTTTTGTCCTGGAAGTGGTAAGGTACCAGACAGTTATGATGTTCTCTGTTATGATAATGACTTTCCTGCACTATCTTTTGAACCACCTTATCCTGATGATGTTGATAATGGTAAACTTTTTAAAACTGCACCTTCTATAGGAAAATGCGAAGTAATTTTATACTCTCCTGACCATAATACTACTCTTCCAGAATTACCTGTTGAACATATATTAAAGCTCGTTAAATTATGGCAAGAGAGAATGGTAAAAATAGCTGAAAATAAAAAAATAAAATACATTATGCCTTTTGAAAACAAGGGTGAAGTTGTTGGTGTTACTATGCCGCATCCTCATGGACAGATATATGGTTATAGCTGGATACCTTTAAGAATTAAAAGAAAAATTGATATGGCTTCAAGCTATTATAATGTAAAAAATAGAAATCTATTTGCTGATATGCTTGAACAAGAAATTGAAGATGGAAGAAGAATAATATTTGAAAATGATGATTTTGTATGTTTTCTTCCTTTTGCTTCTGAATATCCTTATGGTATTATGATTATGCCTAAAAAAAATATTATAGCTATAAATGATTTTAATGAAAAAGAATCTCTATCATTGGCAGATATTCTAAAAAAAGCTACTACTACATTAGATACTTTATTTGACATGAAGTTTCCTTATATGATGTGTATGTATAGTGCTCCTGTAAATGATGGATTTAATTATAATGATATATGGCGTTATCATATAGAGTTCTTCCCTCCTATGAGAAGCAAAGAAAAACAGAAATTTAATGCTTCATCAGAAACAGGTGCTTGGGCTCCTTGCAATCCTACTAGCCCTGAGGAGATGGCTGCTAATTTAAGAACAGCTTATTTTAGAAATATTGGGATGTAAATATAAGTGTCATTAAAAGTTACTGTAATTATTCCTCATAGAATAGGTGAAAATATAGAAAGTACTTTAGTAGGAATTTATCTATCTGATTATAATAAAAATGATATAGAAATCTTTCAGGCTGAAGGCACTCACCCTACCGTGCAAAGAAATGAATGTTTAAAAAAAGCTTCTGGAGATATTATATATTTTATAGATAATGATTCTCTTGTAGACCCGCTTAATATAAAAAGAGCTGTAGAAATATTTGAAAGCAATGAAAAAGTAGCTATTGTAGGCGGACCTGCTATTCATATTATTTCAAATACAAAAGAAAGATATATTGATTCTTGTATGCGTTCTTATTATGCTGTGGGGCCTATAGCAAACAGATATAGTAAAAACTCTTCTACATATAGAGAAGGAACTGACAGAGATGTAATACTTTGTAATTTGTTTGTACGAAAAGATGTGATATTTGAAGCTGGGCTTTTTGATGAAAGTTTATACCCAAACGAAGAAAATGCATTAATTGATAAAATACTTTCTTTAGGATATAAACTAATGTATGACCCTGAAATAATAGTAAGAAGACCGCCTAGAGGAAATTTAAAATCATATATAAAAATGCTTCTTAATTATGGAAGAGGAAGATTTGAACAGCTTTATAAAAACTTTAATAAAAAAATCTAATATTTACATTGCCTGCTTTTTTTAGTGTTTATATTATATTATTACCAATAATATTAGCTATTTATTTACATACAAAAATTAATTATATAGCATTATATTTTATTCCATTTATTATATATTCAGTAATTACTATTTTGGCAGGAATAATTAAATCTATTAAAGATAAAGGAATTATAAATAAATTTGTAGGGATATTTATATACCCTTTTATGTTTTTTATAACTCATATGTTTTATGGACTTGGATTTTTTTATGGAATATTTAGAATTATAACCGGTTATAAAAGAGTAACAAAATTTAATATAAATAAATATAAATCATTCTCTTAAAAAATTATAAATTATGGTAAAATAGTTAAATGAAAAAAAGAGCATATGCTATAGTATATTCGGCATTGTCTATAATGCTTGGCGGTATTGGTATACAGAAATTTTATCTTGGGCAAACTAAAAGAGGAATACTGCATGTTTTATTTTTCTGGACTTTTATACCTACAATTCTTTGTGTTATAGATTTATTAAAGTTTACATTCATGACAGAAGAAGAGTTCGATGAGAAATACAATAAAATAGAACTTAATAATAATTTGTCTAATGGCAAAAAAGAAACTAATATTATTAAGCAGGCTTTAAAATATAATAAACTTATAAATACTGCCTCAATGAAAATTACAGATAATAAAATAAAAGAAAATATTAAAGAATTAAATGAAATATATAAAAATATAATAGATATCTCTGTAAAAGATACAACTAATAATAAAATAGCAGCAAAAGAATTAGAAAAACTTTTAGAATATAATATACCTACAATAGTAAAAATAATAAACACATATATAGATTTAGAAAAATCAAAAATAGAAGAAGATAATGATAAATTAAAAAATGATATAACGGATTCTATAATAGCAATGAAAGAAAACTTAAAAACAATATTAAATACAATATACAAAAGTAATATTATAGATATATCAAGTGATATAGAAGTAATAAAATCAACATTAAAAAAATAGTATAAGTATATTTTTTTGACAATTTACTTTTATTTATATATAATTGTTTTATTGTTTAAATAATATTTAAGGAAAACTGATGAAAGGTTCCATTGTAGCTATAATATTTGTAATAGTTAATGTTGTAGCTATTAGTATATTTATGATAGTAACTACTACTTCTATAAAAAAATCTATTCTCACTGAAGAGAAATTATCAAGAGAATATTTAAATAATATATTAGATATTTATTCAAAAAAAAGAGCAGCCTCTATACAATATTATAATGCAGTATCAAAAATACCAAGATTAGATGCATACACAATCTCTTCATTAAGTAATTATATAACAAGACTAAGTAAAATAGATATAGATGACAAATTAATAGAAAAACCCCTAACCTTTCAAGAGTTTCAATATATTCAAGCAAGAATACAAGAAAATATTAATAAAATAGATTATACAGCAAGAAACTACCCTGTTTTAAGAACAAATCAATTTTATATGGAAGCTTTAAGAACAATGAGACCTATCATACAGGAAGAGAGAAAAGCAATAGAAGCATATAATACACATGTAAATGAATATAATAGATTATCAACAATGCCTCCTTCAAATATAGTAGCTGGTATTATGGGAAAATTTCCTTTCTTAGCATTTGAAACAGGCACAAATATCATTTCTCAAACAGCACATATATTTCAATAATATCAATTTTTTATTTAAATTAATTTTTATAGGCATGCTATTTTTTTATAAAGTAAAATTCCATATTTCCGAGCATAATAAATGATATGATTTTTATTTTTTAAGAGGATTATGTTTATGATAAGCTCAGTTAGCAATGTATTATCTTTTAATGACAGCAATATATCTGCTAATAAAAATAATACAATTTATGATATACATGATGATAATAGTTTCGCTAAAATGTTAGACGAGGCAAAAAATAGCGAAGATATTTATTCTCAAAGTGCTACAAATAAATCTATAGAAAAAGAAGAAGATTATCAAGATAGTTTATATAAAAACAATAATATAACAGATGAAGATCCTCAAAACAATGTTGAAAATAGTGAAAATATAAGAAAAGAAAACATTGAAAATAACGCTGATGAAGCTCAAAGTAGTGAATTAAAAGAAAGTGTAAATAATGAAGAAAAAGAAGAAATATCAGAAAACAATAGCAAAGAAGATAAAAATATAGAAAACGCTGAAAATATAGATAACAATGAAATTAAAAAAGATATAATGTCTTCTAAAGAAAAAGCAAAAAAATTAATTGATAAAGCAGGCCTCATAATAGAAAATTACAAGGCTGATAAAAAAGCACAAATAGAAAAAAATGTTAATATAGACAGTAAAGTTAATGAAGAGAAATTATCTTCATTGATTAAAGATATTGATGATATCAAAGAAGAGCTAAAAAATATTAACTTAGAAGAATTAGATGAAAAAGATAAAAAAGAAATTACTGATTTAATAATAGCTTTAGAAAGTTTGGAAGAGATTGCTATATCATATCAAAATGATGATGATAATGTTGAAAAATTATCAGACATATTTGAATTAGTAGAAGTTGAAGATAATAGCATAGAAGAAACTTCTAAAAAATCACAAGATAATAATATAGAAAAAATAGATGCAAAAATAGAAGAAAATAATAATAATGAAATAGTTAACGATTCTGCAGAAACTTTTATAAGCAATGATGATAATAATGTTGCTGATAAAAGAGAGATGAGATTGCAAGAGGCTAAAGAAAATAATAACAGCAATTTAAATAACACTATATCCGATGAAAAAGGAAGCGAACTTACAATTATTAACATGAAAGATTCTTCTTCTAGTTTGAAAGGATATAATCACTACAACAATGTATCTAAAACACAAAATACTAACAGCCTTGCTGAGAATATGATTAGATTCCAAGATTTGATGTCAAAATTGGTAGAGAAGGCACAGGTTGCTGTTAATAATGGAAAGAGTGAAGTTTTAATGTCTCTTAATCCTGAGTATTTAGGTAAGGTGAGATTAAAAATAAGTATGGACGCTGATAACAATTTAGTAGGAAAAATATTTGTAGATAATGCTGAAATAAAAGACATATTTACAAAAAACCTAGATACTGTTATTAGCTCTTTAAATGAGATTGGAATAAATATTGAAGGTTTTGATGTAATGCTTAGACAGGACATGCCTAATGAAAATGGTGAGTTTGAGTTTGGAGGCAGCAACAATAATTTAAATGGCTTTGGAGCAGACAACATAGAAGAAGAGGTTGTAAGCGTACAAAATTACAATATAGTTCCAGAGAGAAAATTGAATTTATTAATATAAAAAATAATTAAATAAAAAATAACTTAGGAGATAAAAAATTATGATATCAGCAGAAGCATTAAGAATGAGTGATAAGGAAATAAGAATATTAAAGCAAGAAGTTGGAGCTTTTAACTTGCAGCATAATTTTGAAAGAGACCCTGCTAAAAACTCTTTAGGTAAAGATGACTTTTTAAAACTATTAACAGTGCAAATGAGCCATCAAGACCCATTGTCTCCTATGGATAACAGAGATATGATAGCACAGCTTGCACAGTTTTCTTCTGTAGAGCAAATGACTGAAGTTAATAAAAACTTAGAATCTATGAAAACATTTTATTCTAGTCAAAGCGGCTATTCTATGCTTGGTAAAAGTGTTGAGGTAATGGACGAGGCTGGAAATAGATTTTTAGGACCTGTTGAGATGGTTATGGAAAATGACACTGGAGTTGCTTTGGCTGTTAGAACTGCTAGCGGACTTATAACTGTTAGACCTGAAGATGTTATGATAGTGCACTCTAGCGGAGATTTAATGGCTTCAGAATCTGCTGCTACTGCTACAATTATGGAAAATCAAAGCGAAGATGAAGCTACAAAAATATTCAAATCATCATTAGCAGATAAAGCTCAAATAGTAAGACCTTCAGAAGATAATGGAAATGGTGATGCGGTTATTAATAATTCTGTTATGATGACAGCGAAAGAAGATAATAAACAGAACGAAGAAAAAGCTACTATAGGCAACAAAACTATTAAGAAATAATTAGTTTTGAATATAAAAATTATTGAATTGGTAAAAAATATTTTTTAAGTTTTTTATTTGTGGTGGCTTTGCCCCCACACCCCCAGTTCTTTTATTGGTATAAAAGAACCAAAAGAACTGAATTGTTTAGCTTGAAATGTTGGTATTACAATATAGTTTATACATATTCAAAAACATACAAAGCTATAGTATTTGCACTTTTTGGTTCTTTTGACGAAGTCCGCACCGCGACCGAAGGAAGTGCCTGCGACTGAAAGGAGTACCTTTAGGTATGGGTGCGAGCTGCGGGAAAAAGAACAATAAATATACTTGTTTAAATGTATTATAATTATAAAAACCTATTTAAATTATAAAATTTTAAATAGTTTTTTTAATATGATGCATTCTTTATATAAAAATCTAATTTAGAAACATTTATAAAAACTCTTTGTAAATTCTCTCTCGAATCTTCTAATTTATAATCTTTAATTGAGTTTATAAAATCGTTTAATAAATTACTAAGATTAGTTATTTTATTTTCCATAGCTTTTTTTTCAAGAAGCTCTATTTTTCCTACAAATGAACTGTCAACATTATCTATACCAGAAAATGCAATATCCGATAAAATAATCTCTAACTCTTTAACAATCTCTTTCAAAATCATAAACATTAATAAGCATTAGCTGTAGTTGTCTCTGTTGTTGTATTATTAGAACCTTCTACTATTGATTTTGCTTTATCTTTAATTTTCTTGTTTGCAGAAGAGTCCGCTAATTTTTTTATAGCATCAAACATCTCTCCTGTAGGCATAGAATCACTATAAAGATTTAATACCTCAAGAGTAATATTTTCAGAATTATCATTTTGAAGTCTATAAAGTAAAAGCTCCTGAATCTCTGGCTCTGTTTTATAATTATTCAAAGCCTTAATAGCATATATTCTCACTGATTCACTATCATTTTTACAAGCTTCAACAATATCTTTTTTAATATCCCCATAAGCACTGTACTCTGGAAGTATATAAATAACCCTCGCAGTAACTTCAGGTAAATCCTCTTTTAATATCTTCTGTAATATCTCATAATTTTCAGCACTAGGATAAGCCCCCATTGCCACTATTCCCATATATCTAACTAAAGCAGGCTCACCTGTATTTTGTGCAACATTTCTGCAAATAATTTCGCCTTTAATATCTTTTGTTTCAGAAAAATATCTTAATATCTCTATCTTTGTGCTAGAGCCAATAACATCATTAGTATATTTCTCAGCCAAATAATCTGAAGCTAAAGTAGATTTAATAGAACCTAAAGCATTTATCATACTGTCTAATATAAGTCCAGATTCATTGCTAATAGAAGACATAATACTTGACTCATATTTTATATCAGGATAAATAGAACATAAATAATAAGCCTCTTTTCTCACACTATCATCTTCATCTACTATAGCATAATCTATTATAGTTTTTCCTTTATCATTAACATTTTGTTTAAAGAAATTTATTATCTCTATTTTTATTTTATTATTTTTTTCATTAGGATAATATTCTACCATAGCAGATATATCATTTTCATTTTTAGTCTTTTTTATTCTGGAAATAGCTGATATTTTTTGAGAAGTAGTACCATATTTAAAAGTATCCATTAATTCACTGTTTATTATATAACCTTCACTTGAACTAGATGCTGTAGTAGCTGCATTAGTAGATGATGATAAAGATTGATTAGTATCTTCTGCAATTAAATTAAAAGAAATAATTAATAAAAACAAAATAACAAATTGTTTCATAAAACATAATACCTTTACTTAAATTTAGAAAACCTCCTAATTTCTTGTTACAGAAAGAAGGAGGTTTGATTTCTAATTATATACATAAAAATTAATTAATTTCCAGTATATACAGTTTCCTTTCTCACATCAAGAGTAGATACAAAACTATTATATTTATCCATATCTGCTTGATTTTCAATAATGATAAACTCATATCTTCTAAGATTAGCTTGAACATTAGACTCAGGCAATGCTTCGCCGAGCGGTTTTTCAATTAATCTATTAGCATCAACCCCATTATTAACCAAATAAGCTCTAGCATTTTTTACCCTATTAACAGATAAGTTGTAATTATAAGGGTAAGCTATTCCTTTATTGCTAGTATGTCCTTCTACTACTAATCTAACATTAGGATTCTTATCTAAAAACTCTATTACTTGAGCAAAAGCAACATTAGCATTTGCAGGCATAGTAGTTTTAGCAAATCCAAATATTATTTTAGGATTAGTCTCAAACACTCTTCCCCTTTGAGAATCTCTTATAGAAGTACCTTGAGGTAGATAGAGTTCACCAGTATTAGCAACAGCTTGCGGTTCTTCTTGTACAGCCAAAGCAACAGGTTCTGCATTTTCTGCAGGCGCCATTTCTGGAGTAGTACCGCAAGATATTACAAAAATAAATAAAGCAAAAACAAATAATAATTTTTTCATAGCCTTTACCAAAACCTTAGATATTAATTTTCTTTATTAACATCGACAGTTTTTGCAAAGTCATTATACTTTTTTAAATCTGCTTCATTCATTATTACTATAAATTCAGTTCTTCTATTAGCTTCTAAAGTAGGATATTCTGGAAGACCCTCACCAAAAGCATTTTTAAGAAGTCTGTTATTTTTAGTACCTAATTTTATTAAGTAATTATAGCTAGTATCAGATCTTCTTACAGACAAATTGTAGTTGTAAGGAGCTTTACCTTCTTTACTAGAATTACCTTCTACCATAATTCTTATTTCAGGATTATTGTTTAATATAGTATAAACTAAATTATAAGCTTGTTTATACTCTCCTATTTCTACAGCTTTGTCGAATTGGAATTTTACTTCATAAATTCCAGTTTGCTTACCAACATCGCTTTTAGCTTTAGGGTCATAAAGCTCTAATACCTTTCCTCTAGGAGTTTCTCTCACCCTAACACCATCTGGAAGATTTAATTCAGTATTAAAACCAGATGTGTTTTCTGGAGTAGTCGCCTTAGGTGTACTAGAACAAGCAACTACTGTAGTTAAAATAAATGATAGAACTAATATTATCTTTTTCATTTTTTCCCCAGTTATTTAAAATTATTCTTAAACAGTAAAACCATATTACAATAAATTAGTAAAATTATCAATAAAATATTAGCAATAATAATATAAATAGCTTGCTTTTTTTTATCTGTATGTTATAATAATTAAACTTTAATTGCGGGCGTCGTATAATGGTTATTACCTTAGACTTCCAATCTAAAGATGACGGTTCGATTCCGTTCGCCCGCTCCATTTTTTATTCATTTATTTCTTTTTATTCAAACGGCTTATCTTTTCTAAAATCTGGTAAATAATTCTCACTGCTTTCCATCTCTTGACCTAATATATTCTCAAAACCTAAATCTAATGCAAAGTTTAATACTTCATTATATTCTTTAACATATAGTTTTCTATTAATATTGTCATAATCTTTTGCCATAAACTCAGGACTATACTGCGACATTAAAGAAATATAACTATTTAAAAAACCCCTCTCTTTTAGCTCTATTAATATATCATAAGAATCAGATTCGTTGTTTGGCAAAACTAAATGCCTTATTATTATGCCGCTTTTTGCAATATCATTTTCATCTATAATTAAATCTCCAACCTGATTTTTCATTGTAGTTATAGCATTAATTGCAACATCAAAATAATTCTCTGCTCTGGAATATTTTATAGCTTTTTCATTATTAAAATATTTTAAATCAGGCAAATAAATATCAATTATTCCATTTAAGCAATCTAATAATTCATTGGTGTCATAACCATTTGTATTATAAACTATAGGCAAGTTTAAGCCATTTAGTAATGCAATTTTTAAAGCCTTTAATACAGAGTAAATCACATGCGTTGCACTTACAAGATTAATATTATTAGCTCCCTCTCTCTCTAAATCTAAAAAATAAGAAGCTAATTTATCTAAATCTATAATCTCCCCTATACCTTCGGAGCTTATTTGATGATTCTGACAAAAACACGCAAGATAAATTGCAATTAGAAAAAAATACAGTTCCGCTTCCATTATTTCCAACAAGCATAGGCTCTTCGCCAAAATGCAAAGTATGAGAAGCTACTTTTATATGATTAGTGTCTTCAAAAATCTTACATCTTCCTATTTTGTTATTATTTCTATCTGTTTTGCATAAATGTCCGCAGCATATACAGCTGTCATAAAGTATTTTGGCTTTTTCTATAGCACTGTCAATATAATATAAATGCTTTTCATTATAATTATTAAAATTTTTATCAAAAAACTTCATTTTCATCATTTCCTATAATACGCACTTCAGCATTTAACTTTATACCTATTTTATTATAAACTTCTTCTCTCACCTTTTTCATTAGTTCAAAAATATCTCTTCCTGTAGCATTATTATAATTAACAATAAAATTAGCATGATAAGGTGAAACCATAGCACCCCCTACCCTTGTGTTTCTCATATTAAGTGAATCTATTACCTTACCCGCTATCATATTAGTTTCATAATCATTCAAAAAAGTGCTTCCTGCTGATGGATATTTATATTGATTTTTATTTTTTCTGTCTCTTATATATTTGTTCATATCTTTTTTTATTATTTTTTTTAAGCCCTTATTTAATTTTAGCCTCACATCTATTATAATATATTTCTTATCTTGGAATATACTTTTTTTATAAGCATAATTACATTCATCTGCCTTTATATGCATATATTCAATATTGTCATCTATAATTCCAACACTATCTACAAACTCTGATATAGAATGTTCATAACAGCGGGCATTCATGTACGCCGCTCCCCCAATACTTCCAGGTAGCCCATATAAAAACTCTAAACCTGTAAAACTATTTCTATAAGCGTACTTTACAACATCTATAACATTAGCCCCAGAATAAGCTAAAATATTATTGCTAGTCTGCTCTATTCTTGTAAAAAATCCTGTATGTATTATAGGAACTTCTATTACCTTATCCAAAAAAAGTACATTGCTCCCGCCGCCTAAAATAATATATCTTTTATCAGCATCATTTAAATATTTAATTAAATCTATAAAGCCATTAATAGTTTCAGGCATATAAAAATGAAGAGCCTTAGCATTTACTCTAAAAGTATTATATTTTTTTAATGAACAATTTTGTTTATATAGAACACCATTAATTTTATACATATATTTATCCTAAAAAATTACTAAAAATAATATACCTGAATAAAGCCAAATTGTCAAAATATTTTAAAATTTATATATATTGAAAATTTTTAAGTTTATCAAAAATATTTTTTTTATTTTTTATTTTTTATTTGCGGGGACTAGCCCCCGCACCCCCCACTTCTTTTGGTGACCCAAAGAAGCAAAAAGACTATATTTTCAATAAAATTAAAACTTTATAATATACTATAATTTATATTCAATAAGAACTAACAAAATCTCATGCATTTTAATGTATAAAAATATTGACATTAGAGTGCACTTCAATGTTATAATAAATGCTATAATAAAACATATTTAATAATGAGGAGTATATATACATGTTATTAGAAAAAAACTTGGAAGAAGCTAATTCTGGAAAGAGAATAAATGCTAAAGGATATGCTGTTCATAGCAAAACTGATACATTTAAGCCTTTTGAGTTTTCAAGGCACTCTATGGGAGACAATGATATTTTAATAGAGATAATGTATGCAGGAATATGCCATAGTGATATACACTCTGCAAGAAGTGAGTGGCACGAAGGAATATATCCAATGGTGCCTGGTCACGAAATTGCTGGAAAGGTGGTAGCTGTTGGAAAAAATGTTACAAAATTTAAAGTTGGTGATTATGCAGGTGTAGGCTGTATGGTAAACTCTTGCGGAGAATGTGAGGCTTGCAAAAGAAGTCATGAACAATTTTGCGAAAGAGGTCAAACTGTACTTACTTATGACTGTAAAGACCATTTTCACAACGATGAGCCTACTTACGGCGGATATTCAAACAACATAGTAGTAAGTGAAAAGTTTGCTATCACAGTACCAAAAGATGCACCAATGGAAAAAGTTGCTCCGCTTTTATGTGCTGGTATTACAACATACTCACCTCTCAAATTCTCTGGCGTTAAAAAAGGCGATGTAGTAGGTGTTGCTGGTTTTGGCGGACTTGGTTCTATGGCTGTGAAATATGCTGTTAATATGGGAGCTGATGTTTATGTATTTGCTCGTAACGACAAAAAGAAAAAAGAAGCTTTAGAGATGGGAGCAAAAGATTTATTTACTTCTACAAAAGACATTCCTATTCGTTTTGATTTAATAATATCTACTATTCCTACAGGATATGATGTTAATAATTATGTTGACTTATTAAAATATGGCGGAGAGATGGCTATTGTTGGGCTTCCTCCTGCTGAATTAAAACAAAGCATAGATTTGGCAAGATTAATATTCTCAGGCGGAAAAAAAGTTTATGGTTCTATGATTGGCGGTATTAAAGAAACTCAAGAAATGCTTGATTTTTCTCTTAAACACAAAATATACCCAGAAACTGAAATTATTGCAGCTAACCAAATAGATGAAGCTTATCAAAAACTTACAAGCGGACAAGCTAAGTTCAGATATGTAATAGACATGAAAACATTATAATAATTTTTATTATAATATTGTTTGATTAGGTATTGGTATTTATATATACTGATACCTAATTTTTATTTTACTAATTAATTATTAAAAAAATTATAAAATATATACAAGAAAATAATTTATATATATAATTATGTAAAAGTAAAAAATAGGAATTATTAATATGCTTGCAGATTATCATGTACATACAGAGTTTAGCGATGACTCTAATTATCCATTAGAAGAAGTTATAAAAGATGCTATAAAACTAAATATAGATGATATTTGCATTACAGACCATGTAGATTATGGTATAAAAAAAGATTGGGACGAAATTAAAATAAAAGATAAAAACACTATCACCAATGTTAATTATCCTAAATATATAGAAGATATTAATAAAATAAAAGAGAAATACTCAAAAAAAATTAATATAAAAACAGGTCTTGAATGCGGAATACAAACTCATACTATTGATAAATATGAAGCTCTTTTAAAAAAATACGATTTTGATTTTATTATATTCTCTGTTCATCAGGTAGATAATAAAGAATTCTGGACACAAGATTTTCAAAGAGATAAAACTCAAAAAGAATATAATGAAGCATATTATAAAGAGATGCTTGAAGTTGTAAAAAGTTTTAAAAATTATTCAGTGTTAGGGCATTTAGATTTAATTATAAGATATGATAAAAAAGGAATATACCCATTTGAAAAAGTAAAACCTATTATAGAAGATATATTAAAAATAGTGATAGAAGACGGTAAAGGAATAGAGTTTAATACTTCTTATACAAGATATGGCTTAAAAGACACAACTCCTTCTATAGATATATTAAAATTATATTATAAATTAGGAGGAAACATTATAACCATAGGAAGCGACAGCCATCAGCCTAGTCATTTGGGATTTCATATAAACGAAGCAAAAGAAATTCTAAAAAATATAGGATTTAAACAATTTTGCACATACAATAAAATGATACCAGAGTTTCATAACTTATAAAAATATATAAAAATAACAAATATCCTTTCGAAATAAAGTTTTCAAGTAAAAAACTCTTTATCCGATAAAATATAATAATAAAAAAGATATAGCTATAGTAGTATATAAGGGTTAGAGTTATGAATAATGATAAAAAGCAAAAAATTATTAAAACACTTCTTAGTCTGATGATATCATTTTTAATGATTTTTATAGTTGCTATGTTTGCAAGAGTGGCAAGCAACACTGTATTGCCTCAAAACAGCAAAGTATCTGTATTAATTAATGATTATCTAGATATGATGATGGAAATGATGGATAAATTTGCTACTAACTTAAAAATAAAAAGAAATACAGTTTCAGAATACCAGGTAAACTTAATAACTCAATCTATATCAGATTATGTAGGTTATAGCATGTATCAAACAGCTGATATATTAAAAGATTATAACCCATACAAAAATTACTCTAAAACAGAATTAGAAAAATATAAAAATGATTATTATAAAATGACTTTGGAAAACCCTTATTTAAGAAGCATGACAGTCTTTTCTATAGACGGCAAAATGAGACTAAACTTGTATTCGGCTAATCATAAATCTTGGCCTATAGAATTACAGGATAATCTGTTAAAAGAAGTAAAAAATAAAGGCTCTTTGGTATTAAATGCTGAAAATGAAAATGCATTCTATATAATGGAATATATTAAAAATAAATATGGTGAAATTATTGTTACTACAAGAAATGATTATTCTTATGTTTCTGATATAGCTATGTATTATCAAGTGGCAGACAAAAGGCTTTATATAAGCGATTCTAGAGATTTAGTTTATAATGTAAGAGAGTCTATAGGAGAAAAATCTATAGAAAAAGTATCTAGCGTTATTAATAGATTTGCTTATTATAAAAAACAACCTAGTTTTATAGTTAATGATTCACTATCTGTATCTATGATAGGAAAAGAGTATCCTAATTATTTTGAATTAATAGTATTAGCTGTTACTGCTTTACTTATATTATTATTCCAATTAATATTAACTGGAATAATTAACTTCTTTAAATACTTGATGCAAATTAAAACTCATAGAGATTTTTTGGAGAGTGTTAAAGGAGAAAATGAATTATTTATAGATGAGAGCTTAGTAAAAGCAGATATACCTAAATCTACTGCAATAGATGATATGCCTCCTATAATAGAAAAACTTCATTATAAAATACCAGAAAAATATTTTGATAATAATAAAAAAGAAGAAGAAAATAAATTCAATATTGCAAAAGACATATCAAATATTGTAAGCATGATAAAGTTTAATAACTATGATCCTGCAAAAGATAATAATGAAGAGATAAATGCAGAAGAAAAAATAACAGAAGAGATAAAAGACATAAGTATAGAAAATGAAGATAATCTCAATAATATTTATTCATTAAGCTATATAGAAAATGAAGTTGATAAAGAATTAGAAAATGACAAAAATGAAGATTCAATAGAATTTGTAGAAGAAGAAAAAATAGATGATGAAATATTAGAATATAATGATAACAGTACATTAGAAGAAACTTACAAAACAGAAGAGTATGATGAATATAATAGCGAATATAATAATGATGAGTACAAAATAGAAAGTGTTCAAAATGATGAAGATGATATATATAATAATAATGATGAAGAAATAAAAGCTTTAGTTCAAGAATCTGAAGAAGAATATCAAAATTATCAAGAATCAGAAAATAATGATGAATACTATTCTTTAAATGCTGAATATTCTAATAATAATGAATATTTTAATAATGAAGATATAAGAGATAGAAAAATTATTAAAAGCGATTTACAATTATCATATAATGAATATAGTAACGAAAATATTTTTAATTCAAAAGAAGAAATAGAAAAGATAAATGATGATGTAGAAGAAATAGAAAACGTACAAGAAAAAATAGAAGAGGAAGAAGAAGTAAAAGAAAATATTAATATGGATATATATAATTCATATGGTATAGAAAATAATGATGAGGAAAAAATAAAAAATATAGATACTAAAAGAACAGAAGATGTATTTGCTGCTTTTGATAAGATGTTATCTTCAATAATAAGTAAAGCAGAAGAAGATGCTAGAAAAAGTATAACTAAAAAATAATATAGGTGGTTTTTTATGTTTGATAGACATAATAATATTTCTATTTTTGTATATATAGCTATTTTGCTTAATGCTATAATTATTGCTCTATTTATTACTTTTGTATTTGGATTAAAAAAAGATGCTTTTGATATAGATACTAAAAAGCTTGATAGAACATCTCTAATATGCCAAAATAATATATTAAGCCTTATAAATGATTATGATAATAGATTAGATAAAATAATAGAAAGTTATAATTTTCCTTCATTGCTTCAAAATGTTGTATTAAATGGAATGAATGAAGATGAAAAAAATAGAATTATATCTATTTTTAGAAGCGGTAATTATGCTTTTGATACTGTTGGGCTTTATTTTTCTGATGGACGTGCTGTATTTTCTTCTCCGGATAATAGAAAAAGCATAAACCTTAATGCATTAAAAATAAATGATAAAAAAGCTTTCTTTGACCAAGATTTTGATGGTGTTTATTTTATTAAACCAATTAAAAATGAAAAAGGATTAGAAGTTGGATATATTGTAGCAAGTGTATTTAAAAAGATTTTTGAAAATACTTCATACAATTTAAACTTCTTGCTTATACCAAATGGTGTAATATATTATAATCCTTCTATAAATATTAATAGTATTTCAAGAGATACATTATATCAATATATGAATAATCCTGGAGTAATAAATATAGGAGCTTATTCATATATATTACATTCAAGCAATGTTAAAGATATATATAATTTTAATGTAGGAATACTAGAGCTTGATGTGCCTATAATACAAAGATATTTAAAATATATTTTACTTATTATACTTTGTTCTTCATTAATATTTTTAATATCTAGTGCTTTATATGAAAGAAAAAAATTGCAAACAGAAAATGCTTCAGATATAGAAGACGATAGTATATATTCATCAGATGATAATATTCTAGAAGATGATGAATACAATAATTTTGATGATGATAATAATTTAGATGATTTTAATTATGATTTAAATACATTAAATGAAGATATAGAATATTTAAATAATATAGAATCAAAAAATAAAAAACACATTGATAAAAAAAGCAAATTAGAGCTGCCTAATTTAGATGATATAGAAAAAGCTGTAGATAATATAAGCAAAGAAGATTTATTAGCTATTGAAGACTTAGAAGATATAGAAGACAGCATTAATGATGAAGCTATTAAAGTTGACAATGTTGATGAAGTTGATAAACGATGAGCATTTGAATATAGAAAACATTGAAGACTTAGAAAAAATAGAAAGACAGCATTGATGATGAAGCTATTAAAGTTGACAATATTGATGAAGTTGATAACGATGAGCATTTGAATATAGAAAATATCGAAGACTTAGAAAAAATAGAAGACAGCATTGATGATGAAGCTATTAAAGTTGACAATCTTGATGAAGTTGATAATGATGAGCATTTGAATATAGAAAATATTGAAGACTTAGAAAAAATAGAAGACAGCATTGATGATGAAGCTATTAAAGTTGACAATCTTGATGAAGTTGATAATGATGAGCATTTAAATATAGAAAACATTGAAGACTTAGAAGATATAGAAGAGAGCATTGATGATGAAGCTATTAAAGTTGACAATGTTGATGAAGTTGATAATGATGAGCATTTGAATATAGAAAACATCGAAGACTTAGAAAAAATAGAAGACAGCATTGATGATGAAGCTATTAAAGTTGACAATATTGATGAAGTTGATAACGATGAGCATTTGAATATAGAAAATATCGAAGACTTAGAAAAAATAGAAGACAGCATTGATGATGAAACTATTAAAGTTGACAATCTTGATGAAGTTGATAATGATGAACATTTGAATATAGAAAATATTGAAGATTTAGAAGATATAGAAGATAGCATTGATGATGAAACTATTAAAATAGATAATATTGATGAAGATTTAGAAGAAGAGGTTGATGATAATTCAATACCAAATATAGATAATTTAGATAATAATATAAATACCGTATCTGAAGAAGATAAGGAATTAGATTATGTACCTACATTAGATAATGTATTAGATGAAAACGATGAAGATAAAAATATTTTAAGAGGTATAGATGATATTATTTCTGATAATGAGGAGGATATTTTGATAAGTCATGGCTCTATGATTGATAATGAAATTAGCAAAAAAGAAGATGATTATTTCTCTTCTCTAGATTCATTTAATCTTGCTCTTAATAAAGATTTTCTATTTGATGATGATAAAAACGAATTTGATAAATCACATAACTATGATAGCAATGAAGTAATAAAAAAAGCAAGTGAAGATGATGTGTTTGATACAGAAGATTTAATAGACAGTGAATTATATGACCCTGAAGAAAAAAGACCGCCTATGCCTGAAGATTATAAAGATGCAGAAGAAAAAGTAAAAGATAATATGACTTCAAATTGGAAAAATATTCTTAAAGCAATTAAAGGTGAGAAGTTTGTAAATAAAAGTTTAGATGAAATGCTAGAGTGGATAAAAGAAAAATCCGGACTTAATGTATTACATTCTGCAATGCTTACTAAAGATGAAAATGGAATATACAAAATATCAGATTCTAAAAACCTTACAGAAGATACTAAAAACAAATTAGAAATAGATGAAAATGAAGCTTTATTTAAAAAGATTTTATCATCTAGAAAAACATTATATGTGTCAGATCCTTTCTCTTCATTATCATTAAAAATTAAATTTGATGAAAAAGATAGAGAAAATATTTCTCATATGATATTTATACCTATACAAGATGAAGAAGCTCAATTAAAATCTTTCTTTATAGGGCTTTCTTCAAATTGATATTAATATATATATCAAAAATAAATAATAGAGGTAAAAATGGAATATTTGATAGTAGTAGCTGCTTTTATATTAATAGGAATAGTGATAAGCTTAATTTTTTATAATGTTTTGCATATAAAAGTATTCGGCGGCTGGGTTATGATGTTTATAATAGCTACTATTGGAGCTTTGCTTGGTTCATATTATTTGCCAAGATTAACTGAAATAGTAAGCTATATTAATATTAACCTATCGTCTGCTATTTTGGGTGCTATTATTTTGGTTATACTTCTAAGAATATTTACACCTAAATCATTAAAATAGTAAGGCAAAAAATAATGTTTATTAAAAGCAATACAACAGATATTGTAAAGCCTTCTATCAAAGATGAAAAAGCCATAGAAAATATTAAAAAAGCAGCTCAAATAGCACAAGAAGCTATAGACTTAGCTTTTGAATATTCTCTATCAGGAACAAGAGCTTCAAAAATAGATAAAGACGTTGAGAAATTTATAAAATCTAAAGGGGCATACCCTGCCAATTTAGAAGTGCCTGAATATGGTTTTTCTACAAGCATATCAATAGGAAATGAAATAGCACATGGCAGACCAACAAATAAAAAAATATTAGTGCAAGGCGATATTATATGCATTGATATAGGAGTTAAATATAACGGCTACTATGCTGACTGTGCTAGAACTATGGTTGTTAAAGGCAATCAATTAAGTTCAACAAACAAAAAAGCATATAAATTAATTAAAGCTTGTAAAGAATCTTTAGAACATGCTATATATAAATTAAGACCCAATATACTTTTAAGCACCTATGGAAGAGAAGTTGAAAAAAAAGTAAATGAATATGGATACAGCATAATAAAATCTCTTACAGGTCATGGTGTTGGATATGAGTATCATGAAGCTCCTTATATATATAATTTTTATCACCCAAATAATGATGTAAAACTAGAAGAGAATATGGTTTTGGCATTAGAATTAATGATAACTGAAGGCTCTGATAAATATATAATAGAAAATGATGGTTGGACTATATCTACAGCCGACTACTCTTTTGCCGCTCATTTTGAACATACTGTTTTAATTAAAAAAAATGGCGTTGAGATATTAGGAATAGATTAATTTATAACAACTCTGCTCTAAAACTTTTTATACATAAATAATTATATTTTATTATATGATTTTTATTTTATTCAACTTTTTCTCGTAGCAAAAAGTACAAATACTTTAGCTTTATATCTTATAAATATTTATAAAATAAATAATACAAATATTTTAGCCAAAAAATGCAGTTCTTTTGCTTCCTTTATATATACTTAAATGATAATATAAGAACTTTCTTTTGCAAAAGCCAATTGCAAATCTATATTTTCTTTTCTTAAAAAAGCTAAAAGTTTATTGTAAATCAATTTTATTTGTGCATCAGTTCTATCTTGATTATGATGGTGAATAATAACATAAGGCACTTCCGCATCAAGACCCACCTGTATAGCATCATTTAAAGTGGAATGCCCCCAGCCAACATGCCCATTAATATATTCGCTTTTTGTATACTCCCCTTCTATAATTAAAACATTAGCCCCTCTCACATAATCTATTAGCCTAGCATGAAGCAAATTAGCATTGTTATTATAATGGTCTAATGATGGGTGCTGTATATGGAGACGTTTTTTATAAGGTTCATGGTCTGTCAAATATACTAAAGTTTTATCATTAGAAGTGATTTTGTATGATAAAGTATAGCAAGGGTGATTAACCCATAATGCTTCTACTGTCATATTTCCATAATTTATTTTTTTACCTTCATAGAAGGGTTCAAATTTAATAGAAGCACCAAACTGCTCAAGATTGATAGGAAAATAATCTTTAGCTAATATATTATTAATTGTTTCATACATTTCCTCATGATTATCTTTAGGGCCGTATATTGTAAAGCTATATTTATTAGAATAAAATGGTGCGAAAAAAGGTATTCCTATAATATGGTCCCAATGGAAATGTGTTAATAAAATAATACTTTCTTTTTTTTCACTTTTAAGAGCATAATATCCAAGATTTTTTAATCCGCTTCCAGCATCAAGAATAATATAGTTTCCTTCATCATCTATAACTTGTATGCAAGACGTATTACCGCCGTATTCACTGAAACTAGTACCAGGGGTTGGTATAGAGCCTCTGCTTCCCAAAAATCTAACTTTCAAATTGTACTCTTAAATAAATTTTTATATATAAATCATACACTATAAAGTAAAAAAATCAATCTAATAATAATACAATTTATAATATTTTGATTATTGAAAAATAACAAAAAAAATATTATAATTTTTAGAAAATAAATTATTAATATATAATTTTTATAGTAATGGGAAAAAGTATATTTTTATTTGTTGGAGTAACAGCATTATCAATGTCTGCAATATTTGCAAGACTTGCTAATGCCCCTTCTTCAATAACAGCATTTTATAGATTATTATTTTCTTTTATAATAATTTTGCCTATACTTCTAATAAGAAATTTAGAAGAGTTAAAAAAAATAAGTAAAAAAGATTTTCTATTATCATTAGTATCAGGCATAGCATTGGCAGGTCATTATTCATTATGGTTCCAATCTTTAAAATATACTTCAGTTGCAAGCTCTACCGTAATAGTAACGCTTCAGCCATTATTTTCTATAGTAGCAGGTTATTTTATTTTTAAAGAGAGATATACCAAATTAGCAATACTTGGTTTTATTATAGCAATAATAGGTTCTGTTATAATAGGCTGGGGAGATTTTCAAGTAAGCACCACTGCATTAATTGGAGATGTTTTAGCATTTATATCAGCAGGGCTCATTAGTGCTAACTTTTTACTTGGGCAATATATAAGAAAAAGATTATCCGCTCTCACATACACAGGTTTAACATATTTTGCATCGGCTGTATTTTTATTTTTTGTAGTAATATTTACTAATACACCTCTTACTGGATATCCATTATATACTTGGATTAATATATTAGGTTTAACTCTCATATCTACAATGCTTGGGCATGTGGTGTTTATGTGGCTTTTAAAATGGTTTTCTGCTAGCGTTGTATCTATGACCATATTAGGAGAGGCTGTTGGTGCTTGTATATTAGGATATTTTATATTAAAAGAGAGTATCAGTATTAATCAGCTTATTGGTATAATAATAATTTTATTTGGAATAGGATTATTTTTAAAAGAGCATAAACAAAATTAAATGGAGAATATTTATGATTAGTGAAAAAGTATTAAAAGTTTTAAATGAACTTGGCATAGAACATAAAGAGTTTGAAGAGAAAGGAGCTACCAAAACAGTTGAAGATGCTGCTAAATCTTTAAATATTGAAAAAGGTCAGGTTGCAAAATCTATATTACTAAAACCGGTAAAGAAAGATTTTTTTATGTTAATAGCATCAGGTGATAAAAAAATATCTTCAAAAAAAACTAAAGAATATTTTGGATGCAAAACAAATTTTGCAAGTGCAGAAGACACTTATAATTTAACAGGTTTTACTTTTGGAGGAGTATGTCCTTTTGGAATAGATGAAAGAATTACCGTATTAGTTGATAAAAGCATGAAGAGATTTGATGATTTATATATAGCTTGCGGAAGTGACAGTTCTCTTGCAAAAATGAGTTACGATGAAATAATAAATAAAATTTCAAATATAGAAGTAGATTTAACAGAATAACTTTTTATATAAATAATTATTTTTTATTTTTAGCAATATATTTAAAAAATATAGATTTATCTAAATTTTTTGAAGTTACTGTATTAAGCACGAAATCATTTTCATCTGTATTAAAAGTTTCTCTTCCAAGCTCTTTTGTAACTCCTCCATATACAAAATAGGATATGCTATTGGATATACTTGTTAAAGAAGCTAGAGATGATAAAATAAGAAGAAATATTAAAATGTTTTTTCTAATACTTTTAATGTTAGCATTTTTATTTAAATAATCAACGACTAATACATAAATAAAAAATATTGCTGTTATATTAACTCTATGGAAATTCTGATCCGGTCCATACATTATAGAAGCAACAGCAAATAACATAAATATAGATACATAATATATATAATTATTCTTATTATTTTTAAATATTAAAAACAAATGAAGTCCAAATGCTAAAATATAAAAATACAAAAACTCTAAAGCATTATATTCTGATAATAGAAATCTTAAAGAAGATGATGAGCCTACACTATTTGAAGAAAAATAAAACATTAATAATGGAAATATAGTAATTGATGAAAAAATATTTTTTAAACTAAAAATATTTTTTATTGTTAGCAAAAGATTTTCTTTTAAATCTATTAAAGTTTTTACTATCATATATGGCAATATGCCTATAACAGCGTATGGAGAATATAATATAACAGATAACCCTAAAAAAGCAAAATTAGAAGAATTTCTTTGTACTAAAAATAAAGAACTCATTACCCAAATAGCTATTGCCTGATTAAACAATAATTGTAAATCCTGCAAATGTGAGCTGTAATAAGAAAGTATTCTACTGCTAAATGTATGAATTTCTGCAATTGGTGAAAAGAATATAAATAACAACAATGCAATTAATATATATCTGCTTCTATTAATATTTAGATAATATAAAACTAATATTATGGAAATAAATATTCCAATAGAACTCCATAAAACTAAAAACATATTTCCAACAGTAAGTCCAAAAAATTTACCAAATACAGCAGGTACAATCCAATGACCTATATAATACACAATAGCATATCCGCTTTTTGTATATATTACAGGCCAAGAAAAGTTAATTAAATCTCTAAAAATAGGATTTCTTCCCCTAAGCATATCTATAGACTGCTCAAATATTTCACCTATCCCAGATACTAATACAAACAATATTATAGACATTATCATTACAATAAAAACAATAATATTTATCTTGTAAACTTTATTATAATTAATAATACTATCTTTTATCATTAAATATAAAATATAAAAAATAATCATATTTACAGGTATAGATACTATATATCTAGTCCAAGAGAATACAAAAATAATAAATGGAATTATTAAATATAAATATCCTAATATAACAATAATATATATTTTTATTTCTACATCTTTATTAAATTTTTTTAATACAACATTAAAAATATTAGTATTAAAAATCATTAATATACCAATCATAATAATAAGTATAGAATAATATATTGGCTTAATTCTTAATTTATAATAAATATTATCTATTTTTTTATCATCTATAATTTTTGTGGAAATTAAATATCCAGCTCTCCTTCCTCCTGTTTGCATATTAATTGACTTAACATAATCAGGATTTTTATTTGAATCTATAATAAGACTAAATACATCACTATATCTAAATACCTTATCATAGAACTCCATTCTACAATCATAGTAATATTCATTTGCATTTATTTTAATAATATTGATTTTTTCATTTTCTTGTAGATTATTATATTTTTCAGATAAATTATTTATTTCTATTGTTTTATTTATATTTAAATTTATATTAAGATATCCAACTCTTGTTTTATTTGCTAAAATACTTCCTAATATTATAAATATTAATAATAAAGATAATATAAATAGATAAAATATAAATAATTTTTTTTCATTAAGGACTACTTAAATAAAATTATAAAAATAAGTTTTTATAATTATTGATATTTAAAATGTAATTTTCCGACAATTATATCATAATAAATACTAGTGTCAATTAATATATTAAACAAAAATACTATTTATAATCACTATTTATATCAATGGATATTGACATAAATTAAAATTTTGTTTATATTAATCTTGTAAAGATAATTTACAAGTATATAAAAAATATAGCAGTAAATTATAGAGGAGTTTAATATGATAAAAAAAATATTATCTTCATTAATAGTATTAGCAATTTTTTCTACATCAATTTTATTTGCTGATATGGTAGTTCCAGCTTCAGCGTTGCCTAAACAAGCTGTAACATTCATAAAAAAAATATACCCTAATGCTCAAATATGGAAAGTAGAAAGAGACGGCGGAAAATTCGATGTAAATCTATCAAATGGTGCTAGTATAGATTTTTTAACTAACGGCGACTGGGTAAATATAGACGGAGAATATAACGGTGTACCTTTCAGTGTATTGCCTCAAGCTGTTGCTAACACAGTAAAAAAGACATATCCTCAAGCTATGATTACAAGTGTAGAAAAAGAGTGGGGAAATTATAAAATAAAACTCAACAACATGATGGAAATGTTTATATCATCTGATGGATCATTAATGGGACAGCAATTTGATGATTAATTATATAAAAGGTTTATGAAAAGTATTATTTTTAAAAGGTGCTGCGAAATGTAGCATCTTTTTTTTATGTTCAAAAAGTTATTATTCTTTACAACATTTCAAGAAAGATTTTTATTTATCATTATTATCAATTAATTAAAACAATAATTTTTCTCATTATTTTTAGATTATAAAAATTAAATGCTAATAAAAAAATATTAAGCAAATTTTAATTATACCGAAAATATTATAAGAAAATAATAAATATTTAATAAATACAATAATAATTACTTTATGGAGGAATTCGCCTTATGATGCGTTCATTATTTGCAGGTGTATCTGGATTACAGAATCACCAAACTAGAATGGATGTTGTTGGTAATAACATATCCAATGTAAATACATACGGTTTTAAAAAAGGTAGAGTAACTTTCAAGGATATGATAAGCCAATCTTTGAGCGGAGCAGCTAAGCCGCAGGAAGATAGAGGCGGTATCAATCCTCAGCAGGTTGGTCTTGGTATGCAGGTAGCTACTATAGATACAATACATACACAAGGAGCTTTACAAGTTACTGGTGTAAATACAGATTTAGCTATTCAAGGAGAAGGTTTCTTTATTGAGAAGAAAGGAAATAGTTCTTACTATACAAGAAACGGAGCTTTCTCTATAGATAAAAATGGTTATTTAGTTAACCCTTCAAATGGTTATAAAGTACAAGGTTGGAATGCTGTACTTAATCCAGAAACAGGAATGATGGAATTAAATACTGCTGCCGGCGTAGAAGATTTAATTATACCAGTAGGTTCAAAAGACCCAGCACGTGCTACACAAAACACTAAGTTCTTCTGTAACCTACAAAAAAATAGTGATACTCACCAAGCAGATTTAACTATTTATGATTCTACAGGAATACCTCGTCAATTAAGAGCAACATTTAATAGAACAGATGTTAATAGATGGGATATGGTAATAGAAATACCAGAAGCAACAGAAGGAAGCGTAAGTGTTTCTGCCGGAGACCCTGTTGAAAATGGAGGAAATAATACTTTCCAATTAGTATTCAATGATGCTGGTTCTTTAATTTCTGTAAGCGATGGTACTAATACTCAAACTGAAGGCGTATTAATGCCTAATGTATCTTTCACTTATACAGGTACAGACGGAGAAGTAAATCAAACTATTAACCTTACTATGGGAGAAGTTGGTTTATTTAATGGTATTACACAATTTGAATCACCTTCTACAACTAAAGCTATAGAACAAGATGGTTATACTATGGGTATGCTTGAAGGATTCAGCTTTGATGACAGCGGTCAAATTACTGGCGTATTTACAAATGGAAATAGAAAAACTTTAGGACAGGTTGCTTTGGCTAAATTTGCAAATGCTGGCGGTTTAGAGAAAGCAGGAGACACTTTATTTGTAGAAAGCAATAACTCTGGTGCTGCTAATATTGGTGTTGCTGCTGCTGAAGGAAGAGGTTCTATTAAAGCTGGTACTTTAGAGATGTCTAACGTTGATTTAAGTGAACAATTTACTGATATGATAGTAACTCAAAGAGGTTTCCAAGCTAATGCTAGAACTATAACTACAGCTGACCAGTTGCTTCAAGAAGTTATAGCACTTAAGAGATAAATAAAATATTAGACTTTTTGTTTTTTTTTAGTATAATATAATGGTTAGGAGTTTCTTAATATTATGATATATGTAACTAGATTTGACGGAAGCGTTTTATATATTAATCCACATCAAATAGAGTTTATGGAGGAAACTCCTGATTTGGTAATCACTATGCTATCTGGAAGAAAAGTGCTAACTAAAGATAGTTATGAAACTGTATTAAATAGAATAGTGGAATATAGAACTAGAATAGTAAATGAAGATTCTACTAAAAAACCTTCTTTCTATGGTAATGAAGATTAGAAAGAAAATAAAAAATAAATAAAATATTAGAGAGTAAAAAATATGGATATTATAGTACCTTTAGGTTTTTTATTAGTTATAGGTATCAATTTATTTGGTATAATTTCAGGTGGTGGTAATGTTGGTCACATGGTGGACATTGCTTCGGCAGTTGTAACAGGTTTAGGAGGAACTACTTCTCTTTTTGTTGCAAATGACATAGGAACTATATTGGGCGTACCTAAAGCAATAAAAGTTCTTTTGAACAAACCTAACTATGATGAAGCACAAATAATTATTACTTTAATAAGCTTTTCTGAAAAGGCAAGAAGAGAAGGTTTGCTTGTACTTGAAGATGATATACAAGAAGTTTCAGACCCCTTTCTTAAAAAAGGTATGCAGCTTGTAGTAGACGGAACAGACCCAGAACTAGTAAAAAATATTTTGAATACAGAAATAGATAACGTAGAAGCAAGACACGATACAGTAAGAAAGGTATTTGAAGATGCTGCTTCATTATATCCTGCTTGGGGTATGATTGGTACATTAATTGGTCTTGTAATCATGCTTAGAAGTTTGGGCGGCGGCGGTGGTGTTGAAGCCATCGGTTCTGGTATGGCGGTAGCACTTATTACTACTTACTACGGTTCAGTTATCGCTAACGGTTTTGCTTTGCCTATAGCTGGTAGACTTGCTGCAAGACATGCTTCTGAGGCTATTGTACAGAGCATTATGCTTGAAGGTATATTATCTATACAGGCTGGTGATAACCCTAGAATTGTTAAAGATAAATTAGTATCTTTCTTACCTCCTCCTCAACGTCAAAAAGTTAATGAGCAGGTTGGAGACAGATAAATAATTTAAGGATATATAATGGCTACTATTAAATTTGGTAAAAAAGCTAAAAAAGCTGGTGATAAAGCACAAGTACCAGGTCCTTCTGCTCCATTATGGCTTCAAACATATGGAGACTTCGTTACTTTGGTACTTACGTTCTTCGTATTACTGCTTTCTACTATGTCTGAATCTATTAGTGATTCTACTATGCAATTATTAGCTACTGCTTTTCAGGGCTCTTTCGGTAATTTATCTGGAGGGGTTACTTTATCGCAGAGTAAATTAGTTGCTGGTGGTGCTAATGTAGATGCTTTGCCTGCTATGGACAGAGGATACTCTATGGGCAGAAGTGTGGATAAAGCAGTATCAGTATTAGAATCAGAAATAAAAAACAATAAAGTAAGAGTATCTGAAGATGAAAGAGGTTTTGTTATCACATTAGGAGCAGACCAATATTTTGAATCAGCTTCTACAAATATAGTAAACACTCAAAATAATACAGAAACTTTTATAAAAATAGCTTCAGTACTTAGCACATTACCAAATGATATTAGAATAGAAGGTCATACAGACTCTGGTGCAATATTAGAAGGAAGTATTACAGAACAATGGTTTGGAAACAACTGGGGGCTTTCTACTGCAAGAGCTATTGTTGTATTAGAAAAATTATTTGAAAGCGACCAAACAGGAAAGTTAGATATAAATAAATATTCTGTTGCGGGTTATGCTGATACTAGACCGGTTGCGTCTAATGATTTGCCAGATGGAAGAGCTTTAAATAGAAGAGTTGATATAGTTGTAGTTCGTAATGATGTAACTTACTATAATCAAAAATAATAGACTGTATGATTGTAGCAAGAGATTGGAAAGATTATAAAATTTTAGATGCTGGAAATGGCGAAAAATTTGAGAATATAGGAGGATTTTTAGTATCGCGTCCTGATTCTCAAATTATTTGGCAAAAACAATTAAATAAATGGAATAATTTAGATGCCATATATCATCGCTCTGATAAGGGAGGCGGTTATTGGCAATATATTAACAGTCCAAAAGAAAACTTTATCATAAAATATAAAGACTTATCATTTAAAATAGAGTTCACAAACTTCAAACATATTGGGCTTTTTCCTGAACAGGCTGTTAATTGGCAATTTATAATAGATAAAATCAAAGAAAAAAAATCATCTACTCATAAAAATAAAGAAATAAAAGCTCTTAATTTATTTGCATATACAGGAGGAGCTACTGTAGCTTGTGCTTATGCAGATTGTGATGAAATAGTGCATGTTGATGCTTACAAAAAAAATTGTTGGACATGCTAAAACAAATATCGAAATTAATAATTTTCAAAATAAAAAAGTAAGATTTATTATAGAAGATGTTATTAAATTTGTTTTAAGAGAAGTGAGAAGAGAGAGAAAATATGATGTTATTATAATGGACCCTCCAGTATACGGCAGAGGTCCTAATGGAGAGCTTTGGCAAATAGAGACAAGTTTAACAAGATTGGTAGAAGAATGCGTTAAACTATTATCTCCCTCCCCTATTCTATTTTTAATTAACTGCTATACTGCAAGTTTTTCTCATATATCTCTTAAAAACATTTTGCAAACTCAAATTAAAAATAATGGTTTTTTTGAAAGCGGAGAAATAGCTCTTCCTATAGAAAATACTGATTTGATACTTCCATCAGGAATATATGCTAGATTTTTTACATAAAATTATGATGTAACAACTATTGCTTTTTTTTATTTATAAGTTAAAGTTTTAAATGGGTTTGATATATATATTAATATTTTTTAAGGAAACAATGTGAACACTATAGAAGAATATACCCCCACCACTTCAAAGTATGAGTTATACACTCATTTAAGCGAACAAATAGTATCTGGAAAAATAAGAACTTTTTCAGAAATATTTACTTATGCTAGCAATGTTAATTTTGAGAAGATTAATGATCATAATAATATTTTAAAAGGATTATTTAATCTTATAAGAAAAATTAATTGGGGATTCTTTAATAACTTGGATAAAGAAATGTATCCAAAATTGTGGGATCAATTTGTTATAGAAAATCCTAAATATAGTTTTGCTGGAGATTTAAAACTTAGTTTAACTATAGCTGATATTTATATAGCAATGCTTGATATTCATGGATATACTAAATTTTGCGAAGAGAATAAAAACAACCTTTCTAAGATGCATGCTTTAGATGATTTGCTTCAAAATAAAATAAGCGAACTTACAAGATTTTATAATGTTATATCTCACAGAAAGCAGGGCGATGAAATAGTAATGATGTGCCCATCGGCAACTGATGCATTAAGTGCTACTATGGCTATTATTGGAGCTTTGAGCAAAAAAAGAATATTAACAGAATGTCCTGATATAGATACTTCAATATTTCCAGAGTTCAAAGTAAGTGCTGGTATAGCTGGAGGAATGAGCAATAATTCTCTTATTATCACAGAAGATGGAGATTTATCTGGTTTTCTTATTAACAATGCAGCAAGAATGCAAGCTAGAGCAAATATGTTATCTCCAAAAGATACTAAAATAATTGTTACAAAAAATTTGCAATTTAACTTCCTTAAAGAAAATAGCAAAGTAAAAAGTGAAATATTTGAAAAGAATATTATATCTTTCTATGATAATGGTATGATATCTTTTAAGGGAACTGAGATTCCTATAGTTGAAGCAATATTTAATCCTAATGAAAAATATAAAGAAGCTTTCTTTAATGAAATGGAAGAACTTGTAAAAAGTATAAAAGGAAATTTGTGGAAGCAGAGATTATTTACAAGCATATTAGATTTGATTTCAAAAGCAGTTAGCTCTATGCCTAAATTTCAAATCAACAAAAGAGTTAATGAATATATATCTGCTTATGATAATAAAACTATATATGATTTATGCAATAGTGCAAATGGAGCTTATGTAGTTAAAGAAAATTATAAAGAAGCTATAGATACTTTTGCTCTTATAATAAAACTATTGAAAACAATTCCTGACTTTGACCCTATGGTATTAGAATATGCCGAGAGTATATGCAATGGCTACGAAAAAGTTTTACCTATATATGATATAGTAATTAAAAAAGAAATAGAAATGAACTTAACAGAGATATTTCCTGCTAATCATGTTCCTATATTTCAAAATGTGCAAAAAGCAAATGAAACTTATAATAAATTAATGAAATATGCCTTAGATAGTAATGCTCTAAAAAGAAGAAAATCTATTTGGTATGGTATATTAGAAAAAGAACTTAATAATTTAGTGATAAATATGTATTCTGGTAAGAAATAAATATTTATAAAATAGCTTGCACTAATAATACATATATGATAAACTATTGCAACTATTAAGTTGTATTGTAAATTAAGGAGTATTTTTTATGTATATTAAAAAAGTATTTTTATCATTAATAGTTTTATCGATATTTTTTGTATCTTGTTCAAACACAAAAACTACTAACTCTTCAGATTCATTAGCTTATCTTCAAGGCGGTGAAGGTGAATGGGTTTTAAAAGTAGATGATTTTACAATAAATCAAACTAATTTTAATAAAGATTATAAAGTATTCTTAAACTCTATGAAAGCACAAGGAGCAACTCCTGAACAAATAGCTATGATAGAGAGCGATAATAGATATAAACAAAACTACGCAGAAGATTTAATTAACCAAATACTTTTGCTAAAAAAAGCAGAAACAGATAAATTCTTTGAAACAGAAGAAGCTAAATCTACAATAGATGCTACTATCAGAAATATTAAAGCTCAGTACTATTATCAAAAATTAATAGAACAAGCAGCAAGCAATGTACCAGCTCCAACTCCAGAGCAAGCTAAAGCATTCTTTGACCAAGCAAAAGACCAATTACAATTAGCTCAATATGGTATCACAGAATATAATACTCAAACAGCTCCATATATAGCTGATATTTATAAAAGAGTTTATGCAGAACAAAACGTTCAAAGAGAAATTATTGATTTAAAAGACAAAGCAGTAATAGAAAGAAACAATGCTGTATTAGGAGAACCAACTATAGTACCTCCTACTACTATGCCTAACACACAAGGACAAGTAACAAATAACTTATTACCTAGAGCAACAAATTAATAAATATAAATAAACACTTGTAAGATAATATATAATTTATCTTGCAAGTGAATACTTTAAAAAAGAAGGAAAATGATGCCTCAAATAAATGAGAGTAATGACAAAAATCAACAAAACTTATCTTCTGATAATAAACCTAAAAAAGTAATTATTAACAAAAAATCTAATAATTCTAATAATACTGAAGAAAGTCAAGCTAGTGCTACTGTTAAAAAGATAAAAAAAGTTGTAGTAAAAAAATTATTATACATAATAAAACAGAAAAACAAGACTCTGCAAAAACAGAAAATGTTCAAACTCCAGAGCAGAGAAAACCTTTTAATAATAATAAATTTAATAATAACAGAGATAATAGCAATAATAATAGAGAAAGAGATAATAAAGGTTTTAATAAAGAATCAAACAATAGAGATTTCTCTAGAGATAAGCAATATAAAAACACTCAAATTACTCCGCCTCCTGTAGAAGAGGTATCATTCAAAAAAGATAATAAGAAAGATAATAAAAAAAGAGATTATGAGAAGAAAGAAAAAGAGTACGATAAAAAGTCTTCTCAAAAAGATTCTAAAGCAGAAGCTGCTCAAAGACAAGAAAATAAAATATTTAATAAATTACAAGCTAAAAAACTTCAGCAGGAACAAAGACTTGCAAGTGTTGAAAAAGAAATCAGCATAATGGAAACTATCACTGTTGGAGATTTAGCTAAAAAGATGAACTTAAGAGCTTCAGACATAATATCTAAACTTATGGGTATGGGTACTATGGCTAGAGTTAATGATATAATTGACTCTGATACAGCTACAATTATTGCTGATGATTTTGGCTGTAAGGTTAATGTTATATCATTACAAGAAGAAGCTACTATAGAGATAAAAGAAGATAAACCAGAAGACTTAAAACCTCGTCCTCCTGTTGTAACAATTATGGGACACGTTGACCATGGTAAAACTTCGCTTCTTGATGCTATAAGACATAGTAATATAACTTCTAAAGAAAGCGGCGGTATTACTCAAAATATAGGTGCTTATAAAGTAAAAATTCCTAGCGGAGAGATAGCTTTTATTGATACTCCAGGTCACGCTGCATTTACTATGATGAGAGCAAGAGGTGCTAAAAGTACTGATATAGTAATACTTGTTGTTGCTTCAGATGACGGTGTTATGCCTCAAACTTTGGAAGCTTTAAACCATGCTAAAGAAGCTAATGTACCTATCATTGTTGCTGTTAATAAAATGGATTTACCTAATGCTTCTATGGATAAAGTAAAAGCTGCTTTATCTGAACATGGTCTTACTCCTGAAGAATGGGGAGGAGATACTCAATATATAGGTGTAAGTGCTTTAACTAAACAAGGAATTAATGACCTTTTGGAAGCTATAATACTTCAAGCTGAAATGCTAGAATTAAAAGCTAATCCTAATAGAGAAGCTATTGGTATAGTATTAGAGGCTTCGCTTGACCAGGGAAGAGGTCCTGTTGGTACTGTACTTGTACAAAATGGTACTTTAAAAATCGGAGACTATTTTGTTTGCGGACTTTCTGTTGGTAAAGTAAGAGCTATGGTTAATGATTTAGGTCAAAGAGTTACAAAGGCTTTACCTTCTACACCTGTTGAAGTTTTGGGTTTTGAAAAGACTCCTGAAGCTGGTGAATCTTTCAATGTTATGCTTGATGAAAAAGAGGCTAAAGCTATAGCTGATAAGAGAGTACAATTAAAACAGCAGGAAGCTTTGAAGGCTAATGTTAAAGTTACTTTAGAAAACCTTTATGAGAAAATAGCTTCAGATGCTATGAAAGAGTTTAAGGTTATAATTAAAGCAGATGTTCAAGGCAGTGCTGAGGCTTTAAGAGATGCTCTAAACAAAATACAAAGTGATAAGATAAGATTTGTTTCAATATATAGTGCATCAGGAGCTGTTACTGAGAGTGATGTAAACTTAGCACATGCTTCTAATGCTATAATAATCGCATACAGAGTTCGTCCTTCTGGAAAGGCTAGAGAACTTGCTGAGAAACTTGGAATACCTATAGAGAGATACGACATTATCTATGAAGCAATAGAATCTATACAAAATGCTATGAAAGGTTCTCTTGAAAGACTTAAAAAAGAAGTGGATATTGGTACTGTTGAGGTTAGAGATGTATTCCATGTACCTAGAGTTGGAACTATTGCCGGTTGTTATGTAACTAGCGGAAAAATAGAAAGAAATGCTGGTGTTAGAGTAATGAGAGATAACGTACTTATTTATACTAGTAAAATATCTAGCTTGAGACGTGTTAAAGATGATGTTAAAGAAGTTGCTACTGGATATGAATGCGGTGCTTCTATAGAAAACTTTAATGATATCAAAAAAGGTGATTTATTAGAGATATTTAAGATAGAAGAAATCACTCAAGAACTTTAATATTTATTATGAAATATCAAATGACTAAATACGCCTTTTATAGGTATTATTAATTTTGAATGTGTTTTATTATTGTCATTATATATTTCTAAATGTTTTGTAGGCTCAAGACCTATATTGTATAATCTAAGGTCGCATAAAGCTAAACCAAAACCGGCACTTTCAGTATTATCTAATTGTTCTAAGAAAAAACTCTCCACCATATCGTTATTATAATATTCTTTAAAAGTGAGTCTCTTACTATCTATTCTTGTTCTTCCTAGCATAATAAGAGGTGAATCATTAACTATATCAAACTCTACATTATTTTTTGTGATATGAATAAATAATTTTATAATAAATTTGCTTTTAGTGTTTTCATTTAATAATAAAACATCATTATAAAAATTATCTATATTATTGTTATTGTCAGATAGAAATTTATTTTCATTTTTTAATATATTTTTTAATTTTTCTCTGCTTTCATCATCTCTAAATATATCAGAATATTTTTTCATTATATCAGGATTACTATAATATTCATCTAAAGAATAATTAGGATACATTTCATTAAGTACTTTTAAACTAATTAAATGTAAATATCTAGCCTTAATAGCATTAGTAATAAGCTCCATTAATATATAAATAACATCTTCATAATATTTTTCTATTTTGTATTTTATTAATATCTTATTTACTAATAAAGCAATTTTATCTTTAGTGATTGAATCAACAAAAAGAATATCAAACTCTATATCAGTTTTTTTTATATATTCTTCTATATTATTAAAAAAATCATCGTCTATCATTTTTAATTAATAATCTCTTTTGCAACACGTTCTAATACATTTTTATCGCCAAGTAATTCTCTTACCCTAATTAAATTAGAACTAGTTTTATCATAATATTCTTTATCTGTTAAATATTTTATTATATGACTGCTAATAGCATTTGGATTGCAATCTCTCTGAAGAAGTTCAGGAGCAGCTTCCTCATTAAGCATAACATTAGGCATGCCAACATATTTTATATTAGTAAAAAACTTACCAAGCAAAAAAGTTAAATGAGATATCTTATAACATATAACCATAGGCTTTCCATAACAAGCTGCTATCAAACTAGCTGTACCGCTGGACATTATAAGAGCATCAGAATATATATAAACATCATCTTTATTTTCTATCACAGAATAACATATTCCATTTAACAAATCTTTATAATTATCAATAATATTCTCTATAGGCTCTCTATATTCAGGATAAGCAACAGGTATAATAAACCTTATATTTCCAAATAGCATATCATTAAGTATCTTCATAGATTTGATAAACACAGGAGCAAGTTTTTTAATTTCCTGATACCTGCTTCCAAATAATACACCAACAGTATATTCTTTTTTATCCATATTTAATGGAGATACTTCCCTATTATAATTAATATCAGCAAAAGGGTGCCCGCTGTAAACCACATTACAATTATACTTCTTATAAACATCATAATCAAATTGAAAAGGGGTAATTATTTTTTTAGCAGACAATAATCTTTTAGCATTCCATTCTCCCCATATACCAACATGAGGCGGAAAGTAATAAATATAAGGAATATTATTTTTTTTACAATATTTAGCCAATATAAGATTAACTCCCTGATTATCTACAAGAAGCATTACATCAACTTTATTATTTTTAAGATACTCTTTTAATATATTGAAAGCTCCAAGTTTTTTGAAAGCAAATTTTGGATTAATACCTTCAAATATACCCATAGTAGATAATGTTGACATATCAGATAAAATATTAACATTAGCCTTTTTCATCTCAACACCGCCAAATCCATCTATTATGGTTTGAGGTGCTAATTTTTTTATCTCATTTGCAATCAAGGCTCCCTGAATGTCGCCAGATACTTCTCCTGTAGCTATAAATATTCGCATATATATTTTATTTACTATCTTTTATACTGTTTTTCTTGGCGTTATGCCTCTTCTAGACTCTGATATAAAAACAACTATTTTTTTAGCTATATCATTTAAACTATTATCGTTTAAGTATGTGTCTAAAAACTCTTGCTTTGTTTTATTCCAATTATACCACATATCATAAGCCTCTTCAGCATGACTAATCTGTTCAGAAGTAAAACCAGCTCTTCTCATTCCAACTAAATTAAGTTTATATATAATAGCTTCACCAGCATGAGCAGTTAAAGCATATGGCAAAATATCCCTACCAACAGCAGACATTCCGCTAATCATAGCATATTCGCCTATAGAACAAAATTGATGCACAACACAGTTACCAGAAATAAAAGCTCCCTTTCCTACCTTTACATGTCCAGCAACCAAAGCGCCATTACATATAATAACATTATCATTAATCTCACAATCATGAGCAACATGCCCAGTAGCCATTATATAACAATTATTTTTTATTATAGTCTTTGCATTTTCTTTTGATGCTCTATGCAAATTGGCGAACTCTCTTATCTCATTATTATCACCAATCTCTAAAAATGTAACAGTATTCCTATCAAAATGTATATCCTGAGGCAAATCACCCAAAACAACATTATCATGAATTATATTGTTCTTACCTATATTAGTGTATTCTTTTATAACACTATGAGCACCTATTACAGTGTTCTCTCCTATAGTTACATTGCCTTCTATTACAGCATAAGGACCTATTTTTACATTATCCGCTATTTTAGCAGACTCTGAAATAATAGCAGTTTCATGTATATCTTTTTTCATCTTTTTGTTATCCAATTATTATTAATTATTTATTAATCTTCATAGCTTCTCTATCTACTAAAAATAATCCTAAATCAGCAGAACAAGCTAAACTATCCCCTACTCTAACTTCACCATGTGTTTTAAGTAAAGTTCCGTTAAAAGCCTCAACAGTAACAAACATATCCATTACGTCTCCTGGTATAACAGGATTTTTAAACTTAACATTATCTATTTTAGCAAAAAACATAAATTTATTGCCAATTTCTTCAGGTTTTAATAATTTCATATAGCAATATATTCCAGAAGTTTGTGCCAATGCCTCAACCATTAAAACACCAGGCATTATAGGACTTTCTGGAAAATGACCTGTAAATTGAGGTTCATTAAAAGTAACATTTTTTAGAGAATGTATTTTACCTTCTTCTATGCTTATTACTTTATCTACAAGTAAAAAAGGATATCTATGCGGAAGAAGCTCCATTATTTTAGTTATATTAATATTTTCCATTTATCATTACCTTTTAAAAAAAATTCTACTTATTATTATATATAGTATAATGATACCATAATATTAACTAAACTTCAAGCAATTTAAAACTTTCTTTTTAAAAATATAGCCTTATGCGGACATAATTCTTGACAACAGTAGCAAGTAATACATTTATCATAATAATATTCAGGAGGATAATTTTTACCTTTTTTATCAAAGTTTAAAGCTAAAGGAGTAACAGGGCAAACCTTAACACATACCCCGCATTTTACACATTTATTTTTATCTATAACAGGCTTAGGTATAATAAAAGAAAATATCTTTTTCACAATAGGAAAATTAGCAAACTTCATCAAACTTCTTCCTATGCCTATTCTTTTATGCGGCTTTTTAAAATCAACAACCTTAATACTTTCTATATCATCTCCCAAAACTTCTATATCATCTTTGTTAGAGAAATTATGCTTAAAACCCATTTTTATAGTAGGTATATTATTATAATCAAAAGATATAATCTGTGAAGCAATATAATCTAAAGCAACAGCATCAGTAGAAAATAATAATGCATTTACCTTTCTAGGATTACCGCTTCTTGGTCCGTTACCTTCCATAGCAAGTATAGCGTCCATTATATATAATTTTGGATTTACATATTTATTTAAATCCAAAAGCATAGTAGAAAAATCTTCAAAATCAGGAAGCTTCAAATGATATTCAGCCTTTCTAAAACCTGGTATGCATCCAAATTGGTTTTTTACAGCACCAGTCATCACAGTTAAAGCATGAGATTTTAATTTTGGCAAACTAATTATAACATCAGCCTCTGTAACAGGTTTAGCTACAGTAAAACTCTTCTCTTGAACACCCTCAGGGAAATTAACACCAACAGGCTCATCAAAATCAGCATATTCTACATTAAGCCTGCTTGCAACCTCATCAATACCAGCTTTCAAAGCAACACTGCTTCCCTTCCCAACTCCAGGTGAATCACCATAAGAAACTTTACAGCCCCTCTCTTGCAAAATTGATGCTATAGCCTCAAAAACTACAGGGTGAGTTGTTACAGATTTATCAGCTGTTTCCGCTGCTAATAAATTCGGTTTTAATAATACCTTATCATTACTTTGAACAAATAAATCTATACCGCCAAGTAAATCTATACCGCGATTAATTGCAGATTTAACCATATCCAAATCATAATTATCACATTTAATTATAACTACCTTACTCATCTAATCCCTTTATAATATAACGATTTTTTAATAAATATTAGAAATAAAAAATTATAAGCTTAAAAAAATTATTATAATTATTCAGAAACGCCGTACATTTTGCTGTCAAATTCTTTTTTAATTCTGTTAAACTTATCACGTGTTCTAGTTAATGCAGAATCCATTTTATTAATAGCTCTTTGATTTGCACTGTATAACCCCAATGACTTTCTTGCATAAGGTATCATCTCATTCTTACTTACAGAATCAGAATTAATAAGTCTTACTATAGAGCTATAATATCCTTCATTGCCTGCTATCATTCTATTTCTTTTCATCTCTAAAGCATAAATATCTTTTTCTCCATTATCTACATCTGTAAGAGATACTCTAGAAACTGAAGCTGCATCACTTTGAGAAATATCTTCCATAGCAGAAATTAAGCTTTCTATAGTAGAAGTAGAATCTAGTCTTGCATTTTCTTCGCCGTTATTCAAAAAAACTAAAGGGTCTGTATCACTGCCTTGTTTTACCACTCTATTATTACCATTAAATTCAGCTATATAAACCTCTCTAGGATTAACAATACGTTCATCATTATCAGCATAAACATTTACTTTAGTGTTAATAGGAATGACAATTGTAGAACCATCTTCAGAAAATGCCACCTCAATCTTTGCAGCAGCATTATTATATGTAACCATAGAAGAAACATTTGCTGTATGTACTTGATAATCATCTTCTATACTTACAGTAAAATATCCATGAAGTAAAGATAATGATATATAAGAATATTCATCTGAAATAGAAGAATTAACCATCATAATACTTTTTTCATTTAAAGACACACTTCCGATATTATTTCCGTCTTTTAATACAGTAATCTCTACTGTTGTATTACTTTTTGTGGTTAATTTATAGCCTTCATGTATTTCACTGCCTCTGAAAACTCTTAATGACTTATCAGATTTTTCTATGAAAGCTACCCCAGATATACCTGTAACTCTAAAGGTTATATCTTGAGAAAAAAGTGTATTACTGCTAAAGAGTATAAATATATTCAGTAAAATTAGTGTAATTATTTTCATACTCAAACTCCTCGGCGAAATTCAAAGCTCCGCCAAGTAATATAATTGTATACACTAGAATAAAAAAAGTCAATAGCATTAAAAATTAAACTACTATATAGAAATATCTATTTGAGGAAGAACAGGATAAGAAAACAACATATTAAGATTAAAATCATCTGTTGTTATTATCACATCTTTATTTTTCATATCAGAGCATAAACTTATTATATAAGAATCATCAAGAATAAATGTAGCAAAAAATAGATTATCAGCATTATATATAACTCTTTCATCTAAATCTATCTCTATAGAATCTTTTATATCAAAAATAACCTTACCAAATTTTTTTATATAAGCCTCTTTTAATGTCCATAAAGTAAAAAAATCTATTTCTAATTTCTTTGAAGACTTTAAAAATTTACGCTCTTTAAAAGAAAAATATTCGCCTGCAATATCAAAAAATTTTCTCTCTTTAATAAACTCAGCATCAAGACCTATAAGGCTGTCGGACATTCCAACACAAATTAAATCTTTACTATGCGAACCATTAAAAAATATATTATCTTCATTTTCAAAATAAGGCTTACCATTATTATTTCTTTTTATTATTAAACTATCTTTATTATAATGTTTGTTAGCCATCTCTTTTGATAAACTTTCTATATTGCCATTATATTCATTATTAAAAACATATTTTAAGTATATCATAATTACTCTTTCATGCTTAATATTTTATTTTTAAGTTCATTTTCAATATTGACTAATTCCATTTCAGCATTTTTTCTTTTTTCTCTGCCCTCATTTTGTATTTTTATCACTTCGTCCAATGTAGAAATTAATTGTTCATTTGTATGTTTTAATGTTTCAATATCAACTATAGCTCTTTCAGATTCTTTTGCTGTTTCTATAGTAGAAGTTTTTAGCATATCAGCATTTTTTCTAAGAAGTTCATTAGTAGTGTCAGTAACAGCTCTTTGTGCTTTTGCTGCCTCATTAGAATGATGAAGCCCTATAGCTAAAACCATTTGATTCTTCCACAAAGGTATAGTATTAACAAGTGTAGATTGTATCTTTTCGCTCATCACTACATTATTATTTTGAACCATTCTTATTTGCGGTATAGTTTGTATTGATACTGCTTTAGTTAGCTCTAAATCATGCAGTCTTTTTTCAAATCTATTAGCTAAATCTTTATAATCTCTTGCTGCTTGTGCATCTTCGGGTGTGTTAGTTTGTCTTGCTTTTTCTTCAAGTTCCAATATTTTTTTATTTATATCATTATTTAACTTTTCTTTTCCAGCTTTAATATATAATTCAAGCTCTTTTAAATAATCCAAATTATAATCATACATTTGGTCTAATATACTAATATCTTTTAATAATGTTCTTTGATGATTTTCTAATATCTTTATTATACCGTCAATATTAACTTCTACTTTAGAATATTTAGTTTTTAACTTGCTCAAATTATTAATACCCTTTCTAAAAAATCCAAATATCCCTTTAGACTCTTTTTCTATATCAAAACCTTTAAGCTCTACTATTAAATCACTAATAGTGTTTCCTATATCTCCCAAATCTTTATTCATCACAGTACTTAATGTATTTTCAGAAAATTGCACCATTTTATTTTGTGCCGCAGAGCCATAAGACATTATAGAAATAGAATCTTCTAAATTTATACTATCAGATAACTCTTTTATTTTGCTATTGTCATTCTCACTGATTTTAGAATCTATACTTTTTTGAATATCTAAACTTAAAGAATTATTATTATTTTCTTGCATAAATCAAAACCTCCAAAAAAAATTATATTAATCCATCTTTTTCAAGCATGTTTTTTAATACATCTATATCGCTATTTATATCAATTAATTTATTTTCATTCATTTCAAGAAGCATTTTTTTTAAAGCTTCATTTAATTTTATTATAGCATCTTCTATCTCTAAAGAAGTTTTTTCTATATTATCATTCTTTACAGGTAAATTACAAAAATCAATATAATACTTAAGCATTTTTATAGCAGTTGGAAGATGATATTCATTTATCTTTTGAAGTTTTTTTTCGCCTTCTTTGTTGGCCTTAGAATAAGCAACCATATTATCAAGTATAGAAATCATCTCTTCCAAAGCAGGATTAATATCAGCATCATTAATTTCTTTTGAATACTCTTTTATTTTTTCTATATTTCTTTTTGTTTCCAATATTACTAAACTTTCATCATTAGAATTATTAAAATTATTATTAGAATATTCTTTATCATTATCTATATGATTATCATTTTCTACAGGAAAGTTTCTGTCTAAATTTAATTTTAATTTTTCAAAAATATATTTATCTTCTTCCATTTTTCACCATTTTAAAATTAATATGTTAACTTTTATTATAAACAATAAAATGATTATTGCAATATATTATTTTACCTTTTGATATATACACTCAAATGTATCTCCAAGATTAAATTTTTGTGCGAGTTTTTTATATAATTTTTCTGATAGTTTAGAGTTTTTAAAAATCTTAAATACATCTGTAAATCTATTATAATAAATACTTTGATTTTCTAAATTAATTCTTTTAAGTGAATATTTAGCAAAAAACATATCCAAAGATTTAGGATTAGCCTCAAATGCATGGTCGCTTGGAACTATAGAATAATAATTTTTATTAAACCTTCCGCTTACCCCATAACCATTAGGCATAGCCAAAGCAAATATACCATCATCTTTTAGAGAATATAATATATTTTCAAAAATTTTATCAAAATTATAAATATGCTCTACAACATACCAAGCTGTAATTATATCATACTCTTTTTCTTTATAATTAAAATCAAGCAAAGAACAATTATGCACATTTAAGTTTAAAGTATTAACGCAGTAATTTGAAGCATACTCACTTATCTCTATACCTTCAGTGATATATCCATAATTAGAAGCCTCTTTAAGAAAAAAACCCATAGCACTTCCAATATCTAATACTTTTCCATTTGGTTTTATTTTTTTTATCTTTTCTATTCTTCTCTTTGCCAATCGGCTTAAATTATCAACATCTTCTTCATAAGTTTTGCCGTATTGTTTTTTATAATCTTCTACAAAATATTTTGATGAATAATCTGTAAAAGGCGATAAAAAATATTTTCTAAATAAAGTGTTACAATGACCACATTTATATAAATTAGATTCCAAATTTCTGTTTTTTCTCTCTATATTAGAGCTTTTACAAAATGGGCATTTTATATCTTTAAAATCTTTTATATTAGAAAAAATAGTCTTTAGTCTTTCTATAGATTCATCTGTATTTATTTGCTCGGCATTCTCTATTAAACTATCTTGCTTTTCTTTATCGTTTATAAAAGCTTCTATTTTTTTAGCACTTTCATCAATGTCAGCATCTTCAAAAAATCCCAAATTAAAAAATATATCATCGCATTTATTAGCCAATTCATCATGATACTTAGTAGGTGAAAATAAAATAGTAGGAATCTTTGACTCTATACATTCAAAAGCAGTAAGCCCAAAATATGTTATAACTCCAGAATATGAATTAGCAAATATATCCTTAGAAAAATCAATATACTCTATATTAGAAAACTCACTTTCTCTTTTAAAATCTATTACTACAAATTTTTTATTAGTTATCTTTGAAATTATTTGAATAGCTTTATCTTTTAGTTGTTTATTAAAACCTAAATAAACAAGTATTGGAGAGTCTTCATTATATATAGGTTTTATAGAATTATTTAATATTGTAGCAATAAATGGCTTAATATTTACTTCTTTAGAATTATCTAAATTTGGAAGCATCTCTATTACAATATCAGCCAACCTCCTCTCGCTTCCAACACTATCTACTATTATAACAGATGATATCTTTTTTAAATAACTTATATATTTCTCTTCAACCTCTCTTGAATCAACAATTATAATGTATGGCTTTATTTCTCCTATCTTATTAAACTCAATAGTTTTTATATCAGCTCTTTTATATAATTCGCTTCCATTATCTATAGAAGAAAAAGTAAAATCATATATATCAGCCAATCTATTAGCTATAAGATTCATACGTGTAAAATGTCCATAGCCATATATACCATTAATATCAGTTATTATACATATATTCTTTTTTATCTCGTTTAACATACAAACTCTAATATAATAAAATCAAAAAATTAATAAAATTATACAATAAAAATTTAGAATTACAAATATTATAATATATTGCTATTTAATAAAATATTGTTTATATTTATAGAATAATTTATTTTTGTTGTAGTTTTAGATTTATGGAAAATACTGAAATATCAAATCTCTTAATAGAAAAATTTATAAACAGCGAAGAATATAAATCTTTTGATTTAAACACTGTAAAAAATATATATGGCATAAAAGGCGGAGGAGATTCTCTTTTTTTTGCTGCTCTTTTTAAAGATAAAAACAAAAGTTTAATGATTATAAAAGACGATGAAAATGAAGCTATGCTCTTAAGTCAAGCTTTAAACTTTTATAATATTGAGAATTATTATTTTCCAGATTATGACAGTGTACCTTTTACTAAAATGTCTCCTATTACAGATATAGTGCAAGACAGATTAAGTATTTTATATAAACTAATTAATGAAGATAAATTTATTTTAATAACAACAATAAAAGCTATTTCAAGAAAACTTCCAAACAAAGAAACATTAAAAAATAATACAATTAATATAAAAGTTAATGATAAATTAAATATTGATTCTTTGAGGCTCAATTTATATGATTTAGGATATGTGATAGAGAGAGAAGTTTCTGAGGTTGGAACTTGTGCTGTGAGGGGCAGTATAATAGATATATATTCTATTCTTTATAATAATCCTATTAGAATAGAGTTGTTTGATGATGAAGTTGAGAGTATAAGATTTTTTGATATAGAAGATGGAAAGTCATATAAAAACGTTGAAGAGATTACAATATATCCTGTAAGAGAAGCTATTTACAAAGATTCACTTGTAGAAGAGTTTTTAAATAATGATAGTGAGTTAAAAGATGATATACAAAAAAGTAAATATTTTGCTGGAAGTGAAAACTTACTTGGAGTATTTAATAAAGATTTACAAACAATATTTGATTATACTAATGAAAATATTATATTTACAGATGATATATTAAAACTAAAAAATAAACTTATAAATGTTTTATCAACTACAGAAGAGAATTTCAATGATATAGACAATATATTTAAATCTTTTTATGATAATATAAACTCTCTTTATATAGATACAAATTATTTTGAAGAGATAGCAAAAAATACAATTAATTTAAGCCCTTTTATAGTGGATAATAATATTCATAAATTTAGTTTTGAAGAAGGAGTTTCTTTTAAATCAAAACTAACAGAGTTTTTGGATTATATTAAAGATTATAGAAAGAAAGATTATTTTATTATACTTTCTACAAGCCATTATGACCAGGCAAAAAGATTCTATAAAATAATGGATAATTTAGAGCCAAAATTAATTGCATCAGAAGAAAATGATAATAATGAAGAGAATAAAATAGCAGAAGAAAATAATATAATAGATAGCGAAGAAAAGCTTGATTTCTCTAATAACAAAAATAACTTCTATATAATAACAACTCAATCTGCATCGGGCTTTATTAAGGACGATATAAAAACAATATTTATAGCAGACTGGGAAGTATTTGGAAGAAAAAGAAAAAGAGTAAAAAAAATACCAAAAGTAAATAAAAATATAATAGAAACATTTGTTGATTTGAATATAGGCGACTATGCTGTTCATGTAAACTATGGTATAGGTAAATATTTAGGATTAACCCGTAAATTATCAAACGGAAAAGAAAAAGACTATCTAACATTAGAGTATGCCAAAGGAGATAAACTCTATATACCGGTAGAACAGATGAACTTTGTACAGAAATACATATCTGGAAGCGGAGAAGAGCCAAAATTAACAGCATTAGGCGGAAGTGCTTGGGATAAAATAAAAAGTAAGGCAAGAGAAGATGCTTTAGCTACAGCAAGAGACCTTATAAAAATATATGCTATTCGCTCTAATGTTCATGGAAATATTTACGGACCAGACACTCAATGGCAAGATGACTTCGAAGCTTCATTTAACTATGAGGAAACTGTTGATCAATTAAGAGCTATCAATGATATAAAGTCAGACATGGAAAGTGATAAGATGATGGACAGGCTTGTTTGTGGAGATGTAGGATTTGGAAAGACTGAGGTTGCTTTTAGAGCTATATTTAAAGCTGTTATGGCTGGTAAACAATGTGCAATACTCTGCCCTACTACAATACTCTCTCAGCAGCACTATAATAATGCCAAAAAAAGATTTGAAGATTTCCCTGTTCGTATAGAAGTATTAAATAGATTTATCTCATCAAGACAGGCTAAAAAAAATAAAGAGATGTTAGCAAATGGTTCTTGCGATATCATCATAGGTACGCATATGCTTTTATCTGATGATATTAAGTTTAAAAACTTAGGCTTAATAGTGATAGATGAAGAGCAGAGATTTGGTGTAAAACATAAAGAAGCGTTAAAAAAACTTAGATTTGAAACTGATGTGCTTACACTATCTGCAACACCAATACCAAGAACATTAAACATGGCATTAACAGGCATAAGAGATATAAGCATAATAGAAACGCCTCCATTAAACAGAATACCTGTAAAAACTTATGTAATGGAGTTTAACGAAAAGACTGTTGTAAACGCAATAGAGAGAGAATTAAAAAGAAATGGCCAAGTATTTTATTTGTATAACAGAATAGATACTATAGAATCATTTGCTTTGATGATAAAAAAACTATGCCCAAAAGCTTCAATATGTGTAGCACATGGAAGAATGACAGGTATTCAGTTAGAGAAAATTATGTCTGATTTTATTAATCATAAATATGACATATTAGTATCTACAACAATAATAGAAAATGGAATTGATATACCTAATGCAAACACTATATTAATAGATAGTGCTAATAAACTAGGTCTTTCTGAACTTTATCAATTAAGAGGAAGAGTTGGAAGGAGCGACAGAGAGGCTTATGCTTATATGTTTTATCCTGAAAACTTAGCATTAACAGAAGTAGCTTATAAAAGGCTTCAAGCCATATCAGAACATACTGACCTTGGTGCTGGTTTTAAGATAGCAATGAGGGATTTGGAAATAAGAGGAGCTGGCAATATATTAGGAAAAGAACAATCTGGTATGATTTATCAAGTTGGTTATGAGCTTTATACTCAAATGCTTGAAGAGGCTACCAATGAATATAAGGGTGAAATAAAAGAAGTTACTTTTGATACTGTTATAGATTTTAAACATAATTTGTTTATACCAGATGAATATATATCAGACCCAAAAGAGAAAATATCAGTATATAAATTAATAATGCGTTCTCAAAGTGATGAAGACATTGACACTGCCAAAGAATATATGATAGATAAATATGGAAAAATGCCTAAAGAAATGGAAGATATATTTAGTATAGCAAAATTGAAAGTGATACTAAAAAGAGTGAGAGTATTATCAGTGATAGAAGGACATTATAATATGTATATAAAACTTGATAAATACTCTAAAATAGATGCTAAGAAAGTTTCAAAATTAGTTTCTTTAGAAGGTTCTGGAGTTTATTTTGATAAAGAGAATCTCAATCAATTAATAATACCAGTAGTAGATGATAGTTTAATTTGGAAAATAAATAAGGTAAGTGAAGTAATATTAGAAATAGAAAGCGAAGAAGAAAATAAAGACAAAAGCAAAGAAAAAAGTTTGGCAGATGCTAATATAGAATCCCAAAGAAAAAATAAGCAAAATAATATAAGAAAAAGAAAAATAATAAAAATTAATAAAAGAGAGAATTAATCTTTATTATTATCATTCTTATCTTTTCTATTATTAACAATTCTTGTAGTGATAGCATAAATACAAAGAAGTACAAATCCTATAAGTAAGAGTTTATTTATCATAATTTCTCCATAATAAAAAATCTATATAAAAATAAAAGGTGAAGTAATAACACCCCACCTTTTATTATATCTAAAAGAATTCTAATTACCAAGTATCTCTTGGGTCATCAGCTTCTTTATAAGTTTCTAAATACATATCAGTTCTAGCTTCCAAGTTATCGAAGTAAATATAATATTTACCATAAGAATCTCTAGGATCAACTTTAACATTGATACCCATGAAGCTTATACCTTGTTCAGCTTGACCTCTAAAATCTTCTTGTTTAACTTTAGCAGGCACTTGTACAGTAATTTTTTTCCAACCCATAAAGTTAAGAGGTTCATTACCAATATTTTGAGGTTTACCATTAATATCATAAACGTAGAAGCTCATTCTATTGTTATGATTTCTTCCAGCTACCCAAACGCTAATTTCTTTAGTGAAACCAGGGATTTTTACAGGTCTAGGAGGAGTAACAGAAAACCAAGGATAACCAGTTTTGAAATACTCTACTTTAGCACCTAAAATATATTTATTAGCATCAGCATTTTCAGCAGTAACATCAGCAGGACCGCCTTCACGACGAATTATACTAATAACACCATAATCTCTAGGCATAGATGCTTGCCAAGTGTTAGCAAATTCAAAATCATCTATTAAGAAATTAGTATAAGATTCAGTAACGAAATTATTTCCTTCTTGACCATTATCTTGTGCTGCATCTTGTGCGAACAACAAAAATGCAACAGTCAAAATCAACATTGTTATCAAAATACTTAATCTTTTCATTGTATTTTTTCTCCTTATTAAACCTTATTGTTGCACTTCTTGTTGAGTAGTATCACCAGTAGTAGTAGTACCACCGTCTTCACCTACAACTTTTGCACCGCCTTCAGAATACTGCTCTGCAGAACTTCCGCCGATTTCTTGACCAAGAGTAGTTTCTATATCAGAACCGTCATAAGCTTCTCTAAATGTATCTGTAACTGTTTGGAAATAGTCTAATAATACAACGAAGTTATCAGCTCTTTCTTCAGGTGAAGCCCAGAAACGGAAATTCAAGAATCTTAAACCTTTAGCTCTAGGAACATAAGGCTCTTCCTGAGGTAAGAAAGCAGGAACTGATGTGCTTAAATTTTTCCAACCGATATATTTTAAAGAACCAATAGGCAATGTATAAGTATAACCGCGATAATCTTCAAATAACATTTCCATAGTGTAATCATAATTTCCACCCCATACCCATACATCAAAAGTCTGAGCTTTACCAGGGATAATTTTTTGTACTGTTGGTACTAAATCAAAGAAATTGTATCCTTTTCTAAAGAATGATACACTTACTGATAATGAATTAGTGGAATTGTAACCTTGATTACCCATACCAAAAGGTTTAGTTGCAAACAATCTCATATTTGGGTATTTCATTACAACACCATTTTCATTTGTTCTATCGCCTGTAAACATGAAACGACTTCCATTTGATATAGGCTGCCATTCATCTAATGTTTCAAAATTATAAAGCACTCTTGTTTCTAAATAAACACTAGTACTTTGTCCATAAACAGCAAATGAACCTAAGCATATGAATAGACAAATGATTATGAGGTAGCGAGAACTGTCTCGCATACTTCTATAGAATTTCATAGCGCACTCTCCTTAATATTTATAGCTAAGCAATTATATCCAATAACTTACACAATTATATTATTAATAATAAAAATTGTCAACTATAAAATATAAAATTATAACTTACAATAACTTAATATATCGTATTGCAATAACATAATATTTACAGCATTTGATTTAAATACATATTATGATAATATTATTTTTAATTTTTTAATGAAAGAAATAAGAAAATATGAGACTAAATAAATATATAGCCTCTCTAAACATAGCAAGCAGAAGAGAGGCAGACAATCTTATTAAAGACGGTAAAGTTAAAGTAAACGGTGAAATAATACTTAATCCTGCAACACAAGTATCTGAAACCGATAAAGTAGAATGCGATAAAGATGAAAAAAATAAAATATATATAAAACTAAACAAGCCTAGAGGATATGTTGTATCTACAAACAAAGATGAAGGCAAGACTATTTACGAACTATTAAATAATAAATTAAAAGGAGTTTATCCTGTAGGAAGATTAGATAAAGACAGCAATGGGCTTATACTGCTTACAAATGATGGTGTATTTGCTAAAAAAATAATAGGTGAAAACTCTAATTGCGAAAAAGAGTATTATGTTAAAGTAAATGATAATATACCAGATGGTGCATTAAAAAAGTTAGAATACGGAATATCTTTAGACGGAAAAAAATTAAAGCCTGCTAAAACAAAAAGAATAACAAAAAATTCATTTAACATAATTCTTACAGAAGGAAGAAATAGGCAAATAAGAAGAATGTGTGAGAAAGTTGGTTTTGAAGTAATTATATTAAAAAGACTAAGAATTAATGATATATTTTTAAATGAACTTAAAGAAGGAAAGTTTGAATATTTGACAAAAGAAGAAATAAATTGCATAATGGAAATATAATCTCCCATTATGCAATTAAATAATCATATTAATTAAAAAGTACTAAAACCATCATCAGTTACATTATCAGAACTAGAAAATGTTTCACCAAATTCTCTATCACTAGAGATACTTACATCTTTTTTAGCTGGTTTTGGTTGTATATTCACTTTTTTAATATCATCTTTTTTTGGAGGGATATCTGCTTTTTTATTAGGCTTATCTTCTTTTGATATCTTTATATCAGAACTACTTAATTTGAAAAAGCTAATAGCCTCTTGAAGACTTCTTGCCTGATTAAGCAAATCTTCAGAAGTATAAGCACTCTCTTGAACCAAAGAAGCATTATGCTGAGTAACAGTATCCATCTCTGAAACAGCAATATTAACCTGATCAACACCAGCCTGCTGCTCCATAGCTGTAGAACTAATATTTTGCATTATTTTAGCTGTATCATCTATTTTTTGCTGAATGTCAATAAATATTTCTTGCGATTGATGAGCTGTTTCTGTTGCTTTATTTATTTTCTCATTTGTATTATCTACCAAATCAGTAATATCTTTTACAGATGATTGAGTAGTTTGAGCCAAATTTCTAACCTCGCTCGCAACAACAGCAAAACCTTTACCCTGATCCCCTGCTCTTGCAGCTTCAACAGCAGCATTAAGTGCTAATATATTAGTTTGAAAAGCAATATCTTCTATTATCTTTGTAATATTTTTTATCTTTGTGCTAGCTTCGTATACTGCTTCTATATTCTTAGTTGTTTCTGTAATAATACTTCCGGCACTCTCTATAGCTTCTTTTGAAGAAACCATCATATTATTTCCTGTTATAGCATAATCAGTAGAAGATTTTATTGTAGAAGCCATCTCTTCCATAGAACTAGCAGTTTCCTCCAAGCTTGCCGCTTGAGATTCTGTTCTTCTTGATAAATCTGTATTACTGCTTGAAAGCTCTTTTGCCGCATTAACTATATTATTAGAAGCTTCATTAACTTCTGTTATAGTTTCTATTAATTTATTTCTCATACTAACAAAAGATTTTGATAAAATACCTATCTCATCTTTTCTAGATTTTATGCGCTGCTCTGAACGGCTTAAATCACCTTGTTCTATCTTTGATGCCTCTTCTACCACTATTTCTAATGGTTTAGTAATTGTTCTTATAAACAAATTAACAAGTATAGCCAAAATAACAATAGATATTATTCCTATTATACTTATAGCTATTATCAATTTCATGTTTTGTTCATATATCTCATAATTCATCATAGCAAGAGCTATTATCCAAGGCTGATTTTTTAATTTATGATATGCAGCAGTTCTTTTTTGTCCGCCAAGATTATATGTAAGGTTACCGCTTATATTACCGCTTTTAAAAGCTTCCTCATATATAGGATTTATTTTCATAACTGCTATATTCTCATATAAAGAATCCATTATATTATATAATTTGTCAGTAGTTATAAAAAGTCCTCCTGTTTTTCCCAAATCAATATTAGCAAAATGAGTTTGATGAAGCATATACCAATCTAGAAAAATATAAATATAACCTATTGTAACATTATATGAATCTTTAACTGGCTTTATAGCAGGCATAGCCCATTTAGAAGTAATTTCAGATTGAACTAGTTTATCAGCATATACAACTCCATCTGTATTTGAAGCAACAAATCTGTTCCAAGCATCTGGAATATAATCTTTAAGATTTTTACCTAAAGCAGAAGAAGACATTGAATCTAAAAATATATCTCCTTCAGAATCGGCTATACCAAAATTAATGAGATAAAGATTATTATTTTTGAATTTATTTATAGTCTCAGATAATAATTCTTCAGTAAAATTAACATCATTTTCTAAATATTTAACAACTGTAGGAGTAACTGAATATGTACTTATTATAGATGTCTGTAAATCAAACCAAGTATCTAAAACCGATGCATATCCAGCAATAGTGCTGTTAAAACCGCCTAATCTGCTCTTACTAATACCGCTGCTTGCTATATTAACAGAAGATATCAGCATTACTATTATAATCAAAACAACTATAGAACATATTACAAATGGTATTTTAAAACCTAAACTATTTACTTTCTTCATAATTCAACAACTCCTAATATTCTTATATTGTTTATTATATAAAAATAAGAAATATTATAAAATAATTATAATAAAAAAGCTATAGTATTAAATGAATGTAATACTATAGCTTTTAAATGTTTTTTAATAAAAAATATTATCTATAAGATTTTTCTAATATAGTTAATACTTCTTCATCTGTAAAGTTATGAGGATCACATTCAAACAATCCGCCCATAGCAAATCTAGCATTTTTAGCTATTTTTGGCAAGTCATCTTTGCTAATACCATAATCGGAAAGTTTTAGATTATCTACACCGCAAGCCTTCTGTAAATCAACCAAAGCTTCTACAAAATCCATAGCCTTAGAAGCATCTTTTTTACCTAAAGCCTTAGCCATATTAACCATTTTTTCATCGCAATCATGAGCATTTGCTATTGTAGTATAATATTCTTTACTTATTATAATAAGACCAGCACCATGCTCAAGCTTTGGATAATAAGCACTCAAAGCATGCTCCATAGAATGTTCTGATGTACAGCTTGAAGTACTTTCAACTATTCCAGATAAAGTATTAGCCATAGCAACATCTTCTCTTGCCTTCATGTTGTTTCCATCTTTAACAGCATCAGCCAAACTTTTGCCTATAAGCTCTATTGCTTTTAAAGCAAACAAATCACTCATATCGCTTGCAATTTTATTAATATATCCTTCTGTACTATGAAACAACGCATCAAAACCCTGATAAGCAGTAAGTTTAGGAGGAACTGTTTTCATAAGTTCTGGGTCTACTATAGAAAGATAAGGATAAGTTTTCTCATAACCGAAACCTATTTTTTCATTTCCATTAGTAATTACAGTCCAAGGGTCAGCCTCTGTACCTGTGCCTGCTGTTGTAGTTATTGCTACCACTGGAAGAGGGTCATTTGGAACTGCTTTACCTTTACCAGTACCGCCGAATATATAATCCCAATAATCTCCGTCATTAGCAGCCATTACAGCAATAGATTTTGAAGAGTCAATACTGCTTCCTCCGCCTATACCTATTACAAAATCACAATTTTCTTTTTTTGCCAAAGCAGCCCCTTCCATTACATGGTCTTTTATTGGATTTGGTAAAATTTTGTCAAATAAAACATAGCTTACATTTGCTTTTTTTAATTCTTCTTCTAATCTATTTAAATAACCATATTTCTTTATAGAAGTACCGCCTGTAACAATTAATGCTTTTTTGCCCGGAAGCTTTTGTTTATGCAGTTTATTTAGAGAACCTGTACCGAATATAACTTTACTTGGCATATAAAAATTAAAATCCATAATATAGCTCCTATTTTTTAATAAATAAAATAATGAATAATTAAAATTATACAACTGTGAAGTATTTAAATCAAATTAATAATAATTTTTATATTTTTGTTTGTGGGGACTAGCCCCCGTACCACCAGTTCTTTTGCGACCGTAGGAAGTGCCTTCGGTATTGGCACAAAGAAGCAAAAAGGCTGCATTTTTATATTATAAAACACTATAATTAATATTCACTAAATTACAAAAATTGACAAAATTTAAAATTTTTAGTTTATATTATTAATAAAAAATAAAAGGCTGAAAATATGATAAAAAATATAAATGAAGTAACTAAAACTTTAGGATTCAAAATAATAATAATAGTGGTATTAGGATTATTGCTTTTAATACCTATGACTTTTATAAATAGTGTTGTAAAAGATAGAATTCGTTATCAAAATGAGGCTATATCTTCTATAATAGAGCCTGTTGGTGATAGTGCCAATATTCAAGGTGTAGTTATTGCTATACCGTATTTGGAAAAGTTTATTGACAGCGATACTAAAGAAATAGGCTACACAAGAAAGTATATTTTTTATATGCCTAATGAATATAATGTTACTGGTGATGTTGAAGTGACAAGTTTAAGCAGAGGTATTTTTAAAGCTCCTATTTTTAATTCTAAGTTAAATATTACAGGAAGATTCGATAAATATAATGCTGAAATATATAATCTAGATGAAAATAACACTATTATACTTTATGATGAGGCTATGATTATATTAGGTATAGGAAACAAAAAAAATCTTATGAAGCTTCCTAATATATTAATTAATCAAAATGAAGAGCTTAAATATTATGAGAAAAATATTAATATAGATTTAAATATGTTTAACAATAAGTTTTTATACACTATTTCAAGAGATAGTATATTAAACGGTTTTGATTTTAATATTACAATGGATATTCAAGGAGGAAACTCTCTTATAATAACTCCATTAGCTTCTGAGAACACTTTTAAAATCTCTTCAAAATGGAAAGACCCTAGCTTTACAGGAGGATTTTTACCTACAAAAAGGGAAGTTAATAATAATGGATTTAATGCTGAATGGAACATAGCAAGCTTTAATACTTCATTTACAAAATATTGGACTAGCGATGAAAATTCTAATAGATTAAACAATATAGATAATAACCAATATTATAACAGTAATCAAGAATCTAATAATGTTTTAATATCATTTTTGCTTCTCAATGACAATTATCAGAAAACTTCAAGAAGCGTAAAATATGCTATATTGTTTATATTTATTCCGTTTTTTGTATTATTTTTATGCGAAGTGCTTTCAAAAAAACGTATACACCCTGTGCAGTATATACTCATAGGAATAGCTAATGCAATATTTTATCTTCTGCTTTTAGCAATATCTGAGCATATCAATTTTAATATTAGTTATTTTCTTAGTGCCTTAATGGTTACAGCTTTAACTTCTATATATATAGGATACATTATAAAATCTCCAAGATACACTATTTCAATGGCTATAGTAGAGTCTTTGATTTATATATTCTTGTTTGGAATACTTCAGCTTACTGACTATGCATTACTCATGGGTACATTAGGGCTATTTGCTGTTATTGCTCTTGCAATGTACTTTACACGAAATGTTGATTGGTATGGTGAAAACAATTAACAAATTTAAAAAATTATTACCGCACGGTGGAATAAACTTTTTATATAATAAAATTCAAATTATAAGTTTATTAATATAATAAATTTTATTCTGCGTGCGTATATACATTTTTTATCTTTTAAAAATTTAGGGCGGGTGCTAAAAATTCTATATAAATTGCAAAAATATTAAAAATAAAAAACTCAAATAAAACAGCAAATATATAGGGCGGGATTTGTAAATTAAGTTTTTTAATTAATTATTATTAATTCTATAAAATATATTTACAACAAATTTACAGCCTTTATAATGTATAAAATGTAGCTTATATACAACTTTAAATATAAAAAAATCTATATAAATATCAAAAATTCCTTTTTTTTATTGCTTGATATATTTTTTTATTTTGATATACTCTCTAATTTAACAATCTATAATAGGAGGTCGGACGTATGACAGATAAAAAAATCGAATTGTTTGAAAATTATCCTGTACACAAAGCTCTAATTACGCTAGCACTTCCAACAATATTAGGAATGTTAGTCAATGTTTTTTATAATATGGTAGATACTTTCTTTGTAGGACAAACAGGAGATCCTAATCAGGTTGCTGCTGTATCATTATGTATGCCTATATATTTACTTCTTATGGCTTTTGGTAATATATTTGGTATAGGAGGCGGTTCTTACATATCTAGAAAATTAGGTTCTAAGGACTATGAATCTAGTAAAAAAAATATCAGCATTTGCTTTTTATGCAAGCATTATAGTAGGATTTATTTCTATGGCTGTATACTTGATATTTATGAAAGACATATTAAAAATATCAGGGGCAAGCAGCAATACTTATCAATTTTCTAAGGACTATTTAATAATAGTAGCATTTGGAGCTCCTTTTGTAGTTAATCAGATGGCTATGGGTCAAATTGTAAGGGCTGAGGGTTCTTCAAAAGAAGCTATGATTGGTATGATGATTGGTACTGTGGTAAATATAGTATTAGACCCTATAATGATTCTTTATATGAATATGGGAGTTGCTGGTGCTGCTTTAGCTACAATAATTGGTAATGCTTGTTCTACTCTTTACTACATATACCATATTTTAAGAAAAAAATCTTTCTTATCAATAAACTTCAAAGATTTTTCTATGAAGTCTGATATACTTTCAAATGTATTTGCAATAGGTATACCTGTTTCTATTAACAACATACTTATGAGTGCTTCAAACATACTTATAAACAACTTGGCTGCTGGATATAGCGATAATGTAGTAGCTGGTTTGGGTGTAGCACAAAGAATATTCACTCTTGTAGTATTGGTATTTATTGGACTTGCTCAAGGGCTTCAGCCATTTGTAGGTTATAACTTTGCTTCTAGAAATTATAAGAGAATGAATGCTGCTATAAAGATATCTTGTCTTGTGAGTGTAGTAATAGGATTTTTACTTTTAATTTTATCTTTAATATTTGGAAGAGCTTCTGTTCAAGTATTTATTAATAATGAAGAAGTCATTGATTATGGAGTGAGATTTTTGGTAGCAAGTTATTCAATAGCTCCTATAATAGGCTTTCAATTTGTATTTATGTCCACATTCCAAGCATTAGGAAAATCAATTCCTTCTTTAATACTTTCTATAAGCAGACAGGGGATAGCATTTATACCTACTATATTAATAGGTACAAAATTATTCGGCATAAAAGGTATTATATGGGCACAGCCTATAGCCGATATAGTTACAGTTTTAATGGCAAGTATAATGTATATTTACATTTATCAGAAAATAAAAAGAAAGGCATTGGAAGAAGAAAAGAACAATAAAGAAGCTTCAACAGAAGCTGTTTATTCTAATGTATAATAATATATAAAAAACATAAGAGCTAATTATTTTGAAGGCGTGCATTTTATGATGCATGCCTTTTTTATTAAAATAAATACATATAAAATTAATTAGTATTATTTTATTTATTTGCGAGGACTAGCCCCCGCACCCCACTTCTTTTGGCGACCGTAGGAAGTGCCTGTGTGTATGACCCAAAGAAGCAAAAAGACTGCATTTATTATTAATTATTTTTATTATGTTCATAAGGCTTAATATTAATCTTAAAAAGCTCATTGTCATCTAAGTGAGCCTCATAAAGTTTAATTCTTTTATATTTTTTAGTATTTTTCTTTCTGTTCTTTTCATTTATAGACTTTACTAAACTGTATACAAGTTCTTTATCTTCTTTTGATGTCTGTACCCCAAAACAAATACTTTTTATTGGTAAATTAATAAGTGTTCCGTTTGGATTTTCATTTTTTTCATCATAAAAAAGTATACGGTATTCATCTTCATATTCCCATTCTTTTGATTTTACCATAAATAATTCTATAATATGATTTAATGGTTTATTATCTATTAAAGCATTACTAATAAAATTAGGACTGATTAAAAAACTATTTATATTTTTTGTGTCATATGATATTATTATATTTTTTATATTTTCTATAAAATTAAATGATATCGCTTTTTTATTATAACTAATTTTTTTTAAAATTATGTTAGTTTTATCCATAAGATTATTAATATCATATTCAATACATATACCTTGATGTTTATCAGAATAATGACTCCACATCAAAGTATTATCATTATGGGTAGTTAAACAAGCTATTTTTATTCTTTCAAGTAAATAATTATAAGATTTATCATAACTATTTTTTTTAATAAAAGGATCAACAGGATCATTAAAATTTTTCGTGTTACTGCACCACAAAGTATTATTCATTATACTTCTTAAAGTATCTTTATTAACTTTTGTATAATTATATAAACTATTACTTTTTATTTCGTAATAATATTCTTTATTAGAAAAATCATCTAGAATTAATTTATTTATAATTTCTTTATTATTGAATATAATTTTATTTTCATCAATATATATTTTATTTTTTATATATAATAAATCTCTTGTTATAGATGATGAAATATTAAATAAATCATAGGTATAAAAAATTCTTTCATTAAATATTTTTTTATATAATTCTAATATCACATTTTTATATAAATTAAAAATATCATTTTCTTTACTTTCTAATTTTAATAAAACCTCTATTTTTCTATTTTGTATACTTAATTTATTGTGAGAAGATTTAGAATATTTTTCTGATATATCATAATTTTTAATAGCTTCATTATAATTTTTTAAATGATAATAACATAAACCTTTATAATAGTAAGGTGAATCATTTTCTTTATTTATCTCAATTACTTTATTGAATTGATTTAAACATTTATCATAATATCCTAAAAGATAGTAAAACCCTCCCATTTTTGAAAGTATGAATTCGTCATTAGGTTTTAATTCTATAGCTTTATTAAAATCTTTTTCAAACATTTCATAATATTTATTGTAATTTTCATCTTTTTGTAAAGCCAAATTTACACAACATAGTCCTCTATTATAATAGCCAACTTCTGAATTTGGATTTGATTCTATAAAATTATTTATATTTTCTATTGCTTCTTCATAATTTTGTAAATTAAAATTTGATGAAAAAATATAATAATATAAAAATATATCATTAATATTAAGAGAAATAGCTTTGTCAAAATATTCCAAAGATTCTTTATATCTTTCTAATTGATTAAGAGATATACCTATTCTATAATATGCATCTGCATTCTTGTTATCAAATTTAATATATTCGTTTAAATTTATTAATGCTGTTTCAAAATGTGAATTATTATTCTCTAATAAACCTAATGAAATATATGCTAGCCCACTGCCATAATATATTTTATAATCATTAAAACCTAATTCCATAGCTTTATTATAATCATTAATAGCTAGTTGAAAATTATCAGCATTTATATTTTCTTCTATCAATGCTAAATTATAATAACAACATCCTCTATTATAATAATATTCTCCATTTGTTGAATTATACTCTATTGCAATATTAAAATTTTCTAAAGACTTTTCAAAATATTCTATATTATTATTTGAGTATAAAGCCAAATACATATATGCTAATCCTTTTCTATAATATGCATCTGTTTTATTATCATTGTCTAACTTAATTGAAAAGTCAAAATTATTTATAGCATTATTTAAATATTCTATAAAATTATCAGTTTTTACTGAACCTAAATTTAAATAAGAAGAACCTTTTAAGAAATAAATATTACTATCATTAAATCCTAATTGTTCTGCTTTATCTAAATCTTCTATTGCTGATTGAAAATTATTTATATCATTATTGTTTTTGACTGCTATATGATAATAACATCCACCTCTATTATAATAAACTCCTCCATTAATAAAGCCATATTCTATAGATTTATTAAAATATTCAAGAGCTTTATTATAATCAACTAAATACATATAAGATGAGCCTATATTATTATATATTTGTGCATATAAACTATATAACTTTAATTTTTCTAAATTATCTTTAATATTTTTTTCTGTTTCTGATAGTAATTTTATTACATCATTAAAATATTTTATTGCTCTATTATGATAATCTGAACTATTATTATATTCTCCTAAATTATGTAATGCTCCAGCTTTATACAAATGCAATCCAATATTTTTATTATCAATATTTAACCCTTCATCACATAACTCTATTATTTTATTATCATGTTTTCCATCATCATGTCTTTTTATTTCTTTGAATATTTTTTTTAATTGTTTTTCTTCATCATTATTCATAATTATTTCCTAAGCACTAATGAGTTATATTTTATAGTAAAAATAATTTGTTTTTTACTAACTTTTAACAAAAAGTTGATAAAAATAAAAAACTATAATTAGTTTATAAATATTTTATTATATAAAAATAAAAATGAAACCTTTTATAGTTGGCATATTGTTACAATTTTATAAAATAGTTTTTATCTTGTGTGTTTGCCACACCGCACGCAGAGCAAAATTAAAAATATAGATTTTTTTATAGTTCAAATTTCATCATATTAAAAATCAGGCTAACCGTGCGTTAAATAATTTGTTTAATATCAATCATAAATATAATTGACATTAAATAAAAATAGAAATAATATTTAAATATGAAACTTGTTATTGAATAAAGCTCCAGCAATATTTTTTTATTTATTGTTTGGGGCATACTAAAAAATATTATGCTATGGTTCTTTGTAGCTTTTTAATTTATTTAGTATGCATTTTATTTTTAATCTTTATTCAAGGAAAGTTTCATGTATTTAATAAAATTTTCGTTTATACTATTTATTTCAAATATACTACAATACTTATATAGTATTATAGATATAATATTTATTTCGCATATAGTTGGAGATTATGGAGTTGTAGCATTAGGAAATAGTGCTTCACTTATGTTTATTATAACTTCTGTATCTTTAGGATTATCAATAGGAGGCTCTATTATAATCTCTAAATATAAAGGAGCTAATGACTCTATAAAATATAAACAAAGTATTACAACCCTATTATTTTTATCAGCACTATTTTCTATAATAATTTTGGTATTAGGTATAATATTTTCTAAGCATATATTAATATTTATGAATGTACCGAAAGAGTCTTTTAATTATGCTTATAACTATATTAGAATAATTTTTTCTGGTGTGTTTTTTATATTCTTATACAGCTCTATATCATCAGTAATAAAATCAAGCGGAAAAGAGAAAGTATCATTATGTTTTATAATTATTGCTTCTATCACTAATATACTATTAGATTTTCTGTTTGTATATGTTTTTAAATTATCAGTAAAAGGTGCTGCTTTTGCTACTGTAATATCTCAAGCTTTAAGTTTTTTATTATCATTATATTTTATAAGAAAAGATATAGTTTTTAGTATAGATATAAAAATAATAAAAGAATTGATATATGTATCTTTTCCATGCATATTTCAAATGCTCATTATAAATATTTCTTTTTTTATTATTAATATAATGATGAATAAATATGATGTAATAACAGGTTTTACTATAGGGCTTAAAATTAATACTTTTATTGGTATGATATCATGGTCTATAGGAGAAGCTTTAAGTATATTAGTTTCAAAAAATATGGGAGAAAGAAATTATATTAAAATAAAAAACACTGTTATATTTGCTATGTTTTTTAATATTTCTATTACTATGACAGCTGTTATATTTATACATATATTTGCTAAAAACATTATATCTATATTTTATAATGGTGATGATAAAACAATAAATGATATTATATTTTATTTAAGAGTTTGTGCTTCATTTAATGGTATAGCATATGCTCTTATGTATGTGCTTGATAGTTTTTAATAGGTATTCAAAAATCATATTTGGCTTTTATTAATTCTTTTATAGATTCAATTATTTTTAAAGTAATATTATCTATGATATTAGAAATTAGTATTGGTTTTATTGGAATATATATTTCTATGGCTGTATCAAGTGTTGTACCATCTATTATAGGTATAATTTATTTTTTAATGTTCATCAAAACGTATAAATTAAATAAATATTAAAATTCTAATTAAAAAAGCGTATATGTTTTAATAGCATATACGCTGATACTTAATTTTTTATATATTCCATTAAAATTTTAATCACACTCCCCCCCTTTTTCACTTTTTAATATAATTTGTTATTTTTGCATAACATTTCTTTTTTAATCTGCTCTATAATTATAACACCCGCCCAAGATTTTTTTAATTTTATTAATCTTTCTCCGCACGTTAAATTTAATTTAATATATTATTTAATATGAATGAATAATTTAGCTTATATTTTTAGTTTTACTCTGCGTGCGGTTAATAAATTTTAAATAAATAATATTTTTCAATAATTACTAAATAATTGTTAACCTTATTTAATTTTAAGGTTGACAATCATAATAATTATGTTATCATGTTTAAATGATAAGCAACATAAAAGAGAATATAATATCAATATTAGAGTCAAATAAAGGATTATTTATATCAGGTGAAAAAATAGCCAATGATTTAAAAGTAAGCAGAACAGCTATATGGAAAGCAATAAAATCATTAAAAAATGATGGCTATAATATTCACTCCGTTTCAAATAAAGGATATGCCCTATCTAAAGAAACAGATATATTGTCATCAAAAGTTATAAAAAATAATATGCTGAAATACGCTGATAAATTTAATTTCATTATACATAAAACAGTAGCATCAACAAACATTATAGCAAGAGAATTAGCAATTAATGGAGCAGAAAGCGGAACTGTAGTAATTGCAGAAGAACAAACAAGCGGATACGGAAGAAACGGAAAATCTTTCTTCTCACCTTATGGTACAGGCATATATATGAGCATTATACTCAATCTAAAAAAAGAGAAAAAGATTTTTAATAGCTCATTTATCACTACTGCTGCAGCTATGGCTGTGTCAAAATCAATAGAAGAAATTTCAAATGAAAACACTCAGATTAAATGGGTTAATGATGTATTTATAAATGGTAAAAAAGTATGCGGAATACTTACTGAAGGAGCTTTCAGTTTTGAAGACGGTAAATTGGATTATGCTGTTATAGGAATAGGCGTTAATGTTAATTTCCCTAAAGATGGTTTTCCTAAAGAATTGAACAATATAGCAGCATCAATAAATTCTAAAAATAATGCTAATTCAAATACTAAAAGCGATATAAGAAATATTCTAGTAGCTAAAATATTAGAAAATTTATATGATTATTATTTTAATGATGTTAACTTTTATGAAGAATAATAAAAAACGCTCATTTTTAATAGGAAAAAAGTTTCTATTAATATAAATAATAAAGAACATATAGTAAAAGTACTAGATATAGATAAAACTTTTGCTCTTGTAGCGGAATTTCAGGACGGTAAAATAGACAAAATAGTTTCAGGAAGTATAAATAAGAGATTATCATAAATAGGAGATTATAATATATGAGTAATACAGATTTAAAAAAAGAAATATCTTTAGAAGAATTAAGAAATAAAATAATAAAAGGTTATGATATAACAAAAGAAGAAGCTATGCAATTAGTTGAAGCACCATTAGAAGATTTATGCTCTGCGGCTGATAGTATAAGAAAATATTTCTGCTCTAATATATTCGATATGTGTTCAATAATAAATGCTAAAAGCGGAAAATGCTCGGAAAACTGTAAATTCTGTGCACAGTCATCTCATTATGATACTAATTGCGAAGAATACGATATTCTAGATAAAGAAAAAATATTAGAACAAGGAAAAAGCGATTTTAATAAAGGAGTTTTAAGATATTCTATAGTAACATCAGGAAGAGCTTTATACGGAAAAGAGATTGATGAAGTTTATGATGCAATAGAAACACTCAATAAAGAAACTGAAGGATATGTATGTGCTTCTTTAGGTTTGCTTGATGAAGAAGGATTCAGCAAAATGAAAAAAGCAGGACTTAGAAGGGTGCATAATAATTTAGAAGCTTCAAGAAATTTCTTCAATAAAGTATGCACTACTCATACTTATGATGATAAAATCAATGCTATAAAGAGAGCTCAAAAAGCAGGAATGGTGGTATGCAGCGGCGGTATTATGGGAATGGGCGAAACTTGGGAAGATAGAATAGATATGGCAATAGAGCTTAGAGAACTTGGAATAATGTCAATACCTGTTAATATGCTTAATCCTATAGCAAGCACTCCTTTTGAAAATATTAAGCCTCTTACTGAAGATGACATGAGAAGAATAGTTGCAATATACAGATTAATTAACCCAAAAGCATTCATAAGACTTGCAGGCGGAAGAGGACTTATGAAAGATAAAGGAAAATCATGCTTTTTATCTGGAGCAAATGCTGCTATAACAGGAGACATGCTTACAACCGCAGGCATTTCAATAGAAACAGATAAAAAAATGGTTGAAGAATTAGGATATAAAATTCAATTAACAGAAGATTGATTATATAAAAAATAAAAGAGAAAATTATTATGGCTAAAACAATTTTTATAACAGCAACAGGTACTGATATAGGTAAAACTTATGTATCAGGATTAATTGCAAAACATATAAAAGATAAAGGTTTGAACATTGGATACTATAAAGCAGCATTAAGCGGAAGTAATGATATAAAAGACAGCGATGCTTGGTATGTAAAACAGCAGGCAGATTTACCAGATTCTTATGATGAAATGGTATCATACACTTATAAGCATGCCTATTCACCTCATTTGGCAGCACAAATTGAGGGTAATCCTCCAGATATAAAAATCATAAAAAATGCTTATAAAGATATATCTAAAAAACATGATTATATGATAGTAGAGGGAAGCGGCGGTATAATATGCCCTATTCGTTATGATAGTAATCAAAAAATATTTTTAGAAGATATCATAAAAGAATTAAATATACCTTCTCTTATAATAGCAGATGCAGGACTTGGAACAATCAATTCTACAGTTTTAACTATAGAATATATGAGAAGTAAAAATTTAAAAATTAATGGTGTGATATTAAATAGATTTGAAATGTCAAATAAAATGCATGAAGACAATAAAAAAATGATAGAAGAAATGACAGGAGTAAAAATTATAGGTGTTGTTATAGATGGTATATTAAAATTATATAAAGAAAATATAGAAACACTATTTGAATAATATTTTTTATTTTCAATATATGTACTTAATAAAGGACTAATTATGACATTAGAAGAAAAGGATTTAAAATATATTTGGCACCCATGCTCGCAGATGAAAGACTATGAGGAGCTTCCGCCTATAATAATAGACATAGGAAAAGGAATTTATTTATACGATAAAGACGGAAAAAAGTATATTGATATTGTAAGTTCTTGGTGGTGCAATTTACTTGGGCATTGCAATGAAAAAATAAATGCCAATATCAAAGCACAGCTTGACAGATTAGAGCATGTAATATTTGCAAACTTCTCTCATGAAGGAGCTATTAAATTATGCGAAGAGCTTATAAAAATAATTCCAAAAGGATTAACTAAATTTAATTTTTCTGATAATGGTTCTTCATCTGTAGAAGCTGCATTAAAAATGGCTTTTCAATATCAGCATCAAATAGGAAATACAAAAAGAACAAGATTCATGTGTTTTACTGACGGTTATCATGGTGAAACTATTGGGGCATTATCCGTTGGAAGTTTGGACTTGTATGCAAAAATATACAAGCCAATGCTCATGGACACTATACATATAGAAGCCCCTGACTGCTACAGATGTAAATACAATCAAAACAGAGATACTTGCAAATGCGAATGTTTTGAAGATGCCGAGAAAAAATTTGAAATGTATGGAGAAGAAACTTGTGCTGTTATAGTAGAGCCTTTGCTTCAGGCTTCTGCTGGAATGAGAATATATCCTCCTCTATACTTGAAAAAATTAAGAGAGCTTTGCGATAAATACAATGTAGTTTTTATTGTTGATGAGATAGCTACAAATTTTGGACGCACTGGAAAAATGTTTGCATGCGATCATGCCAATATCACACCAGATATAATGTGCATTTCAAAAGGTTTAACAGGCGGATACATGCCTATGGCAATAACAATAACAACAGACAAAATATACGATGCATTTTATGCTGACTACAATGAAGGAAAAGCTTTTATGCATAGTCACACCTATAGCGGAAATCCTTTAGGCTGTTCTGCTGCTTTAGCTGTACAAAAAGTTTTGAGAGAAGATGACATTATAAATAAAGCACAAGTAAGAGCAAAATATTTAAATAATAAATTAAAAGAAAAATTACTTAATCACCCTAATATAGGAGAGATTAGAAATATAGGGCTTATCAATGCTATGGAATTAGTCACTGATAAAAATACAAAAGAAGGATTTGACTCTAAACTTAGAATGGGTTATCAAATATATAAAAAGGCACTTCAAAGAGGACTTCTATTAAGACCTTTGGGAAATGTAATTTATTTTAATCCGCCTTTGATAATAAATGAAGAGGAAATAGATAAGGCTGTTGATTTATGTGTATCTTCTATAAATGATATACTAAATACTAATTAAAAAATTATAATGCAAATTTATTTAATCCTAAATCTATTGGGAACAAAAATATATTATAACCATAATAGAATTGTACTTTTATAAATTAATGCAAAGGAAAAACAAATGTTCAAAAAAATAATTACTGCTATTTTATTAATACTATTAATCATATCATGTTCAAAAAAAGAAATAATTACAAATAATGAAATTGTTATAAATCTTGCTCCTGAACCTCTAACTATGGACCCTACTTTAAACACAGATAATCTCACTATGATATATATTCTTCATGCTTTTGAGGGGCTTACAAAAAAAGATGCCAATAATAAAATAATAGGCGGAGTTGCTGAAACATGGGATATTAATAAAGAAGGAAATATTTATACTTTTCATTTGAGAACCAATGCTAAATGGAGCGACGGTAAAGAAGTTAAAGCAGAGGACTTTGTTTATACTTGGAGGCGTGCTGTTGATCCAAAAACTGCCAATAAATACAGCTATTATTTTGAAGTGATAAAAAATGCAAAAGAAGTTATAAGCGGTGAAAAGACTGTAGAAGAGCTTGGAGTTAAAGCAATAGATGATTATACATTTGAAGTAGAATTAAATAGCCCTACTGCATATTTTTTAGAGCTTGCTGCTTATCCTCCTTTTTATCCCGTTCGAGAAGATATAATAAATGAATATGGTGATAAATGGACTCTAAAGCCTGCAACATATATTGGAAATGGTGCTTTTAAAATGACTGAAAGAAATTTCGATAAAAGCATAATATTAGAAAGAAATACCAACTATTGGAATAATGAAAACACAAAGCCTAATAAATTAACTTTTCTTTTAATGGAAGAGCCTAATACTTCTCTTGCTGGTGTGCTTAATAATTCAATTCATTTTGCAAAGCCTTTTCCTAGAAACGATATTGAAAGCCTAAAGCAAAAAGGAATAGTTCATATTGTACCAGTGGCTGCATCATATTATTACAGATTTAATCTAAACAAAGAAGTTTTAAAAGATGAAAATGTAAGAAAAGCTATATCTTTAGCCATTGACAGAGACTATATAGTAAAATCAATTACAAGATGCGGAGAGCGACCTGCAGGAAGTTTAGTTCCTTATGGTATTAATGACATAGACGGAGATTTCAGAACTAAAGGAGGAGAATATATAATATCTTCAAACTATCAGAAAAACATAGAAGAAGCTAAAAAATTATTATCTCAAGCAGGATACGAAAACGGCAGAAATTTTCCTGTAATTGATTTGCTTATAGCTACAAGGGAGTTTGATATAAATATAGCCGATGCTGTTCAGAGTATGCTTAAAGAGAATTTAAACATTGATGTAAGAATAGTTAAGCATGAATGGGCTTCTTATCTTCAAAATATGTATGACAGAAACTTTGATTTGGCTGTTTATCTATGGTATGCCGATTATAATGACCCTATAAACTTTTTAAACATTTTTAAAAGTAATGCTCCTAACAATTACGGTTCATATTCAAACAAGGCTTTTGATGATTATATAGACATAGCCTCCACAAACAAAAATAATGATATAAGAATGCCTGCCCTTCATTCAGCAGAAAATATTTTTATGAATGACAATGCTATAATACCAATATATTTTTATTCTGAAGCATTATTAGTTTCACCAAAATTAAAAGGAGTAGAATACGATTCTCAGGGGTTATACAGATTTTTTAATGCTTATTTAGAGTAGTTTGATTATATTAAACGCACGCTTAGCTGATTTTATATATAATAAAAATAATATTAATTAATCAACTTATATTAAAAATTTCGTTTACCGTGCGTTAAAGAAATTTTTATTTTTGTGGTGGCTTTGCCACCTGCGAAGCGTGCCCGTATGGTAAAAACACCACTTCTTTTATTGGTATAAAAGAAGCAAAATAACTGCATTTAATAAAGTATAGCTTTTTATATATAACAAAATATAAATATTATTTTAGTTTTATATATTCCAAACATATAAAACTATACTACTCGCACTTTTTGGTTCTTGGCGAAGCCCGCCTGTGGTGTGCTGCGGGAAAAAGAACAATAAAAAATTCTATATAACCTTTGATGCAATAAAAAAGTGCAAACCTTAAATTAAGATATGCACTTTAATGTTTTTATTTATTTTTTAGTATTTTTTCTTTATAGAAGGAAGCTCATCATAAATCTCTTTGAATAAATACTCAAAGAAATCATTATCATATTTATTGATATCTTCTATAAATATCATATCTTTAGCATTTTCATAAGGCGGCTTTAATATATAATCTTTTATTAAAGTTTTTGCCTTATCAGTAGCCTTTATGAAAAGATGATTATCACATACATAAGCTATTATTTTTTTCTTATAATAGATTATGTATTCACCCATCATCTGTTTATAATTAATATTATCTAAAGAATCTAGTTTATTTAATACTATATTAAGAAATTCTTTAGATGATGGCATTAATTAACCTTTTCTATCTTGTCGAAACCAGTAAACGGTCTTAAAGCATCTGGAATTATTACGCTTCCGTCTGCCTGCTGATAATTTTCAAGTATAGCTATCCAAGTTCTTCCAACAGCAATACCAGAACCATTTAATGTGTGTACTAATTCAGTTTTGCCGTTTCTTCTAGTTCTCATCTGCATTCTTCTTGCCTGATAATCCCAACAGTTACTTACGCTTGAAATTTCTCTATACATGTTTTGTGAAGGAAGCCAAACTTCTATATCAAAAGTTTTGTATGCAGCATTTCCTATATCTCCAGAAGAAAGAACAACCACTCTGTATGGAAGCTCTAATGCCTGTAAAATACTTTCAGCATCTTTAAGCATTTTCTCATGCTCTTCTTTAGACTTGTCAGCAGCACATATTTTTACGAGTTCAACTTTGTCAAATTGGTGCTGTCTTATTAAACCTCTCATATCCTTACCATAAGAACCAGCCTCAGAACGGAAACATGGTGTATAAGCAGTACAATATAATGGAAGCATATTCTCTGGTATAATCTCTTCTCTGTATATGTTTGTAAGAGGAACTTCTGCAGTAGGTATGAGGTATAAAGCAGGGTCATCTGTAGTTTTAAATAAATCCTCTTCAAACTTTGGAAGCTGACCAGTACCTGTCATAGTTCTGCCATTAACAAGCATAGGAGGCACATATTCTGTATAACCATGCTCGCTTGTATGTTTCTTAAGCATAAAGTTAATCAATGCTCTCTCTAATGCCGCTCCTTTTCCTTTCATAAGTGAAAAACGAGTTCTAGCCATTCTTACAGCTCTTTCAATGTCAAGTATATCAAGCCCTACAGCTATATCCACATGGTCTTTTACTTCAAAATCAAACTTGCGAGGCTCTCCCCATCTTATTATTTCTTTGTTTGCTTTCTCATCATCACCATCAGGTACATCTTCAGAAAGCATATTTGGCAAATAAAGTATTTCGTTATTAACTGCCTCTTCTAATTCTGCTAATTTTTCTTCTTTTTTATTTAAGGATTCAGTAAATGTTTTCATCTCTTCTTTTATTTTTTCTGCCTCTTCTTTTTTGCCGGCTTTCATACATTCACCGACTTTTTTTGAAGATTCATTTTTTTTAGCTCTGTCTTGCTCTACTTCTTTTAAAAGGTCTAATCTCTCATGTTCTAAAGCTTTTAATTTGTCAAGAGAAACTTTACTCCTTCTCTTTCTTAAATTCTCTTCTACTAATTCAATGTTCTCTCTTATTAATTTTACATCTATCATAATAAAAATCCTTAAATAAAAATTTATGTTAATTATACTACTATTTTAAAAATAGTAAAATGTTTATTATTAATATTGTAAAAATTTTATTTAAATATTGACAAGCCTAGATATTTTGTTAGAATATACTAACAAATGAGGAGAATATTTAATAATGATAGATTTAATAGCAATACCCATAATAATACTAATAGCAATAATTATAATGTTTTTTTCATTAAGAAAGAAAATAGTAAAGAAAGAATGTAACTGTTCTGGAGAATCTAAGAAATGCTGCTATAAGAGAAACAAAAACGTATAAAATGTATAATTACAATTATTTAAGAGTTTTAGCAATATAGATATAGTAGGTATAGGTATATATCTGTTTATAATTATAACAAATATGCCTTTATATTAATTTTCAATAATTTTTCATTCAAATAAACCATACCGCCGTTATGTATATAAATATTCAAAACTAACTATTCTTCAATTTTATTTATAAATAAAAAATAATAAAAAAATTATTTTTTGTCTATGAATATTTATTTCAGTTATAAAATTTCTATACTATTAACTATGAAATATTAATATTTTTTTAATGGAGGATAATAATATGGATTTAAAGAACTCAAAAACTAGTGAAAATTTAAAGACGGCATTTATTGGAGAGGCAATGGCAAGATGCAAATATATATACTATGCTGAAAAAGCAAGAGAAGATGGAATGGAGAGTTTAGCATTAGCTTTTGAGAAGGCATCGAGAAATGAACAGGAACATGGAAAATTATGGTTTGAGCGTTATCATGGAATATTATCGAAAGAAGAAAATCTACAAGATGCAATTGCAGGAGAGACTTATGAATCTACAGAAATGTATTTAAACTTTGCAAAAACTGCAAAAGAAGAGGGATTTAATGACATAGCAATACTATTTGAGCATGTAGCAAAAATAGAAGAAGGTCATAAAAAGATGTTTGAAAGTTTTTTAGGTGATAAAGGTAAAGAGGCACCAAAATGGCAATGTCAAAAATGCGGATATATACACACAGAGAGTAAAGCACCAAAAAGATGCCCTGTATGCGAACAATATAGAGTTGGCGGAATAAATTAATAATAAATAATTACAAATTAAATTTATGGGGGTTATATATTATGTATACTAAAAAATCAGAATTTTTAGCAGAAATAATTGGCTCTATGTTTATAGCATTATTCGGATGCGGAGTTGTAGCATCTGTAGTTGTAGGAAACAATGGTGCTCCTATAAACATACATATTGCTTGGGGGCTTGCTGTAACATTTGGTATATATGCTTCCGGAAAAATAAGTGGGGCACATTTAAATCCTGCTGTTACTTTGGCATTAGCTGTTACAGGAAGATTTCAATGGTCTAAAGTTTGGTATTATATAGTAGCACAGATGATAGGCTTTTTTATAGGGGCTGCTATAGTATTTGCTGTTTATTATGGAAAATGGATAGAAGTTGATCCTAATTTTGAAAACACTGCGGGAGTTTTTGCAACTTTTCCAGCAGTTCCTGGTTTTTTATATGGATTTATAGACCAAGTTGTAGGAACATTTATATTGATATTTTTAATACTTACTACAGGAGATGCCAATAATACGCCAGCAGGTGCAAATTTAGGACCTATAATAGTAGGACTTATAATAGTTGCTATAGGTACATCATTTGGATTTATGCATGGTTATGCTATTAATCCTGCACGTGATTTAGGACCTAGACTTTTTGCAGTTTTAGTAGGTTTTAAAAATAACGGACTTACAGACGGCAGTAATGTTTGGATAGTTCCAATAATAGGACCTATAGTAGGAGGAATATTTGGAGCTATTGTTTATGATGTTACAATAGGAAATATATTTTCTAAAAAATAATAATTTTAAATAATTTATAAAAGGAGATTCATTATTATGTCAAAATATGTAGTTGCGATAGACCAAGGAACCACTAGCAGCAGAGCAATAGTATTTGATTATGAACAAAACATGGTATCAGTTGCTCAAAAAGAGTTTACACAAATTTATCCGCATGAAGGCTGGGTTGAACATAATGCTTCTGAAATATGGGCTACACAGTTTGGGGTATTACAGGAAGCTATACAAATTGCAGGAGTAAAACCAGAAGAAATAGCTGCAATTGGCATCACTAATCAAAGAGAAACTACAGTTGTTTGGGATAAGAACACAGGAGAGCCTATTTATAATGCTATAGTTTGGCAATGCAGAAGAACTGCTCCTATTTGTGATGAACTTAAGAAAAAAGGTCTTGATACATATATAAGAGAAAATACAGGTTTAGTTGTTGATGCTTATTTCTCAGGCACTAAAATTAAATGGATACTTGATAATGTTCCTGGTGCTAGAGAGAAGGCTAATAAAGGTGAATTATTATTCGGTACAATAGACACTTGGCTAGTATGGAAACTTACAGGCGGAAAGGTGCATGTTACAGATTATACTAATGCCTCAAGGACTATGATATATAACATAAAAGACTTAAAATGGGACGAGAATATTTTAAGAGAATTAGATATACCTATTAGTATGCTTCCAGAAGTAAAAGACTCTTCATGCGTTTACGGATATGCTAATATTAACGGAAAAGAAGTTCCTATAGCAGGAATAGCAGGAGACCAACAATCTGCATTATTCGGACAGGCTGGATTTAATAAGGGAGATACAAAAAATACTTATGGTACAGGAAGTTTTATTTTAATGAATATTGGAGAAAACTTCATTTTAAGTAAAAATGGACTAATCACCACTATAGGAATTGGATATAAAGGAAAAATTGAATATGCTTTAGAAGGTTCTGTATTTATAGCTGGTGCTGTTATACAGTGGGTACGTGATGAATTAAGACTTCTTCATGATGCAAAAGACACTGAATATTTTGCTACCAAAGTAAAAGATACAAACGGAGTTTATTTGGTGCCTGCATTTGTTGGGCTTGGTGCTCCTTACTGGGACATGTATGCTAGGGGTTGTTTGGTTGGTATTACAAGGGGTGTTAATAGAAGCCATATAATAAGAGCTGCAGAAGAGGCTATTGCTTATCAAAGTAAAGATGTAATTGATGCTATGGTAGCAGACAGTAAAGTAAAACTCTCTTCATTAAAGGTAGACGGCGGAGCTTGCAGAGATAATTTCTTGATGCAGTTTCAAGCTGATATTATTCACACAAAAGTGCTTCGTCCTCAAATTACAGAAACTACTGCTTTGGGTGCTGCTTATTTGGCAGGTCTTGCTGTAGGATTCTGGAAGGATAAAGATGAAATATCTAATAAGTGGAAATTAGAAAGAGAGTTTACTCCTTCACTTTCTGAAGAGGAAAGCAATAAAAAATATATGGGCTGGAAAAAGGCTGTTGAAAGAGCTAAAGGCTGGGCTTTATAATTTTTTATTATTTTATTTGCATATTTAGTAATAAATATGCAAATAATAATCATTTTTATTAATTATATTTTTTATTAATATGATTATTTATTAATTAATAGAGGAAATATATATTATGTATGATGTATTGATTATAGGTGCTGGTGTATCTGGTACTTCTGCGGCACGCGAGCTTTCAAGATATAAAGCTAATATATGTGTTGTTGAGAGAGGTGAAGATGTTTGCTCTGGTACTTCAAAATCTAATAGCGGAATAGTGCATGCTGGGTTTGATGCTGCTAATGGTTCACTTATGGCTAAGCTAAATGTATTAGGAAATAAGATGATGAAAAAAATAGCAGAAGACCTTGATGTGCCTTTCAAACAAAATGGTTCATTGGTAGTTTGTACTAATGAAGAGGATATGCCTAATTTACAGGCTATATATGAAAGAGGAATAAAAAATGGAGTTGAAGGACTTCAGATATTAAACAGAGAAGAGGTTCATAAAAAAGAGCCTAACTTAAATGATAATGTATGTGCGGCATTGTATGCTCCTACTGGAGGAATAGTTGATCCTTTTATATTAAATATTGCTTATGCTGAAAATGCCCATGCTAATGGAGTAGAGTTTAAGTTTTACACTGAAGTAATTAATATAAAAAAACTCTCTGACGGCACTTTTGAAGTAGAAACTAATAATGGCACTATAAAAGCAAAATATATTGTAAATGCGGCAGGTGTTTATGCTGATAAGTTTCATAATATGATGAGTAAAAATAAAATACATATAACTCCTAGAAGAGGCGATTATATTTTGTTAGACAAAGAAGTTGATAATCTTGTTACTTCTACAATATTTGCTCTTCCTACAAAACTAGGTAAAGGTATTTTAGTTACTCCTACAGCTCATGGCAATATAATGCTTGGACCTACTGCAATTGATATAGAAGATAAAGAGGGATTAAACACTACTGCTGAAGGACTTGCACAAATTATAGAGAAATCAAAAATGACAGTAAAAAATATTCCTTACAATAAAGTTATTACTTCTTTCTGCGGGCTTCGTCCTCATGAGGATAATCATGAGTTTATTATAAAAGAGATTGAAGACTGCGAAGGATTTTTTGACTGTGCTGGAATAGAATCTCCTGGACTTGTTTCTTCTCCTGCTATAGGAGTGATGGTTGCTGATATAGTAAGTAAAAAAGGAAACTTCGAGAAGAAAGAAAACTTTATAGAAAAGAGAAAAGGAATAACTCATTTTAATGCTCTTTCTAATAAAGAGAAAAATAAACTTATAAAAGAAAATCCTTTATATGGGCATATTATTTGCAGATGCGAGAAAGTAACAGAAGGTGAAATAGTAGAAGCTATAAAAAGCCCTATAGGAGCTAAATCTATTGACGGAGTTAAAAGGCGTGTACGTGCTGGACTTGGAAGATGCCAGGGAGGATTCTGTTCTCCTAAGATAATAGAGATATTAGCTAGAGAACTTAATGTTTCACCTATAACTATTACAAAATGCGGTAAAGGTTCTGAAATAGTTATTGGTTATGACAAGGAAACTTTTTAATAATTAGTATTTTGTATAATATAGTTTGATACTAATTTTATACTTGCACTTTCGCCGCGAGGCGTACTTCGTATGGTTCTTTTGACGAAGTCCGCACAGCGACCAACGGGAGTGCCTGTGGGTGCGAAGGCGGGAAAAAGAACAACAAAAAATTAATAAACTTAAAAATTTTTTGTATATAAAAAAATAAAAAATAAATGGAGTAAAAATGGAATCTTATGATGTTGTTGTTATAGGCGGAGGACCTGCCGGACTTGCCGCTGCCATTTCTGCTAAAGAAAATGGAATAGATAATTTACTTATGTTGGAAAGAGATGCCGTACTTGGAGGCATACTCAATCAATGCATACATAATGGTTTTGGACTTCATAGATTTGGTGAAGAGCTTACAGGACCTGAATATGCTTATAGATTTATAGAAAAAGTTTATAATTTAAATATCAATTATAAACTTAATACTATGGTTTTGGATATTGTACTCAATAATGACAAAACTAAAAAAATTACTTATATAAATAAAGAAGAAGGTTTAGTTGAAATTAATGCCAAAGCTGTAATACTTGCTATGGGCTGCCGTGAGCGTTCAAGAGGAGCTTTGAATATACCAGGATTTAGACCTGCGGGGATATTTTCTGCCGGTGCTGCTCAGCATTTAGTTAATATTGAAGGCTATATGCCTGGTAAAGAAGTTGTTATACTTGGTTCTGGTGATATAGGGCTTATTATGGCTAGGAGAATGACTTTTGAAGGAGCTAAAGTAAAAGTAGTAGCTGAGATACTTCCATTCTCTGGAGGACTTAAAAGAAATATTGTTCAATGTTTGGACGATTTTGGAATTCCTCTTAAACTTAGTCATACAGTTGTTGATATTAAAGGAAAAGAGAGGCTTGAAGGCGTTACTATAGCTAAAGTTGATGAGAATATGAAGCCTATTAAAGGCACTGAAGAATATTATTCTTGCGATACTTTACTTTTATCTGTTGGGCTTATTCCTGAAAATGAGCTTTCAAAAGAGATTGGTATTGAGATTAATCCTATCACTTCTGGAGCTATAGTTAATGAGAGTTTAGAAACTAATATTGACGGAGTATTCTCTTGCGGAAATGTTCTTCATGTTCATGACTTAGTGGATTTTGTATCTGAAGAGGCTGAAACTGCTGGAAGAAGTGCTGCTTCTTATGTTCTTAAAAACAAAAGGAGAGATGACAGTAACTCTATTTCTTTAAAAGGCTCTAGTGGAGTAAGATATACTGTTCCTTCTATGATTAATATTGATAATGTAGATGATCATGTTATGGTAAGATTTAGAGTAAGCAATATATTTCAAAATAAATTCTTAAATGTTTATTTTGACAGTGAGAGAGTAATACATAAAAAGCATTTGATATTTGCTCCTGGCGAAATGGAAACTGTAAAACTTGATAAATCTATGCTTTCAAAAGAAGGCTTAAAAAATATTGAGTTTAAAATAGAAGATAATTAAAGTTTTAAATAACAATTTTTATCATATATAATAAAAGCATTAAAAATATCAAAAAGAGGTTATTTATATATGAGTAAAACTATAAGATTGATTTATCCGCAGTGGCAGGGCGGTATTATTTCTCATTGGATACCTGAACTAAAGCCTGAAGATTCTTCAAGAGGTTATTATCTTGGGTCAAAATTACTAAGCATACTTGCTCCTCAAAATGATAATCATAAAACTTTAGAAGTTCCTGTTTCTTTAGATATAAAAAATAGAGAAATAAAAAATGGTATTATGGATTATGATTTTATAGTATCTCAAACTAAAAATGCATTAGATATTTTAAATAAAAATAATCCTGATAAAATAATAACTTTCGGAGGAGAGTGTTCTGTTAGTGTAGTGCCTTTCACATATCTAAATAAAAAATATGATAATAATGTTGCTTTAATTTGGATAGATGCTCACCCTGATATTACTTTGCCTGAAGATAATACTTATGCTGGATATCATGCTATGGCTGTTAGTGCTTGTATGGGTAATGTTGATAAAAATATAAGCTCTATACTTCCAAGCAAAATTTCATCTGATAGAATATTATTTGTAGGGCTTAGAGATTGGGAAAGAGATGATATAAAAAAACGTCAAGAAGAATACGGCATACCTCATTTTTCTCATGAAGAAGCTTCAAGCGAAAATATAATAAATTGGCTTAAAAAATCTAATGCTTCTAAGGTTTTGATACATTTTGATTTAGATGTGCTTGACCCTAATGAAATAATAGCTGCTGTCGGCGTTTCTCCAAATGGAATGAAGATAAACGAAACAGTAAGAATAATAAATGATATTGCCAAAGAAAGGGAAATTGTTGGCTTTACTATAGCAGAACATATGCCAAGAATTGAAATAATGCTTAAAAATATGATGGAAGATTTAGACTTATTTAAGTAACTATAAAATAACATAGAAAAATAATTTAAAAAATATATAAGGAAGTAATTAATTATGGAAAAAAAAGAATTAACTTGTATATGCTGTCCTATGGGCTGTGCTTTGTCTGTAGAATTAGAAGGAAGTAATGTTTTAACTGTAAAAGGAAATACTTGCAAAAGAGGCGACACTTATGCTAGAGATGAAGTTGTGCGTCCTGTAAGAATGGTTACTTCTATAGTAAAAGTAAAAAACGGACAATTAAAAATGCTTCCTGTAAAAACTAAAGAGCCTATAGACAAATCAAAAATTAAAGAATGTCTTGAGGCTTTAAAAAATATAGAAGTTCAAGCACCTATTCATATAGGAGATATTGTTGTTAAAAATGTTGTTGGGGTTGATATAGTTGCTTCTAGAAATATTGAAATTAAAAAATAATTTTTTATTAATATATATTTGACTTTTATTATTTTATCAATATAATGATTTCGTTTTATTAGTTTATAAAGTTGTAATAAGATAAAAATTGTATATACTATAAAGAATAAAAAGTAAAAAAGTTGGATAGCAATTAGTGAAAAAAATATTTACAAACATACCGCATGCAGTAAAAGAAATAGCTAGAATCTTACACATAGAAGGTTTCAAATGTTTCCTTGTAGGAGGTGCCGTTAGAGACTCTATAATGGGAATAACACCTCATGAATACGACATCACCACAGATGCAAAACCAGAAGATGTGCAGAGAATGTTTAAATACACCGTTCCAACAGGTATAAAACATGGAACTGTATTAGTAATAATAGAAGACATGCATGTAGAAATAACTACTTTTAGAAGCGACGGAAACTATAGCGATGGAAGACACCCAGATAAAGTAGAATATGCATCTAGTATAGAAGAAGATTTGCCTAGAAGAGATTTAACCATTAATGCTATGGCATATAATGTATTAGACGGCACACTTATAGATATGTTTGACGGAATGAAAGATATAAAAAGAAAAATTGTGCGTTCTGTTGGAAATCCTTATGAAAGATTTAGCGAAGATGGTCTTAGAATAATGAGGGCTATTAGATTTGCTACAAAGCTTAATTTTGATATAGAAAAAGAAACTTTTGAAGCTATATGTCATTCTACAGGTATGCTTGCTTCTATTGCATCTGAAAGAATAAGAGAAGAGTTTAATGGAATACTCTTATCAAATAACCCTTTTAGAGGTATAGAACTTCTTAGAAAAACAGGAGTTCTTCCTTTAATTATGCCGGAGCTAATGCAGGGCTTTGGTGTTAATCAAAATAAATTTCATAAATATGACGTTTATTATCATATACTTCATACTATACAGGCTGTAGAACCATTAGAAAATGACCAATTAACTTTATTAGTGAGACTTGCTGCATTATTCCATGATATTGCTAAGCCTATGGTTCAAAAGAAAGTATCAAAGCAAGATGACCCTGTTTATTATAATCATGAGGTTGTTGGTTCTTCTGTTGCTAAAAAAATAATGAAAAGATTAAAATATTCTAATGCTGAAATAGAGTTTGTTACACTTTTGGTAAGACAGCATATGTTTTATTATCAAGATGAGTGGACTGACGGAGCTGTTAGAAGGTTTATGCGTGCGGTGGGCGTTGAAAATATTAAGCCTTTATTAAAATTGAGAGAAGCTGACAGAATTGGAAGCGGTAATAGAAAAGATAAAGAAAGCAAGGCTATACCAAAACTTTTAGCTAGAATAGATAAAATTATAGAAGCAGAAAATGCTATTACTGTAAAAGATTTAAAAATTGACGGAAATGATTTAATTAGAGAGTTTAATTTGAAGCAAGGCCCTATGATAGGTAAAATACTTAATTATCTCTTAGATTTAATATTAGATGAACCTGATTTAAATGAAAAAGACATTTTAATAGAGAAAACTAGAATTTTTTTAGAAAGCAATAATATTAATAATGAGGCTTAGCTATGTATTTGATAGGAGATATTGGAAATACTAGAATAAAATCAGCTATATTTGATGATGACCATAATCCAATATATTTTAATGCTAATGAACATAATGCTTTGGGGCTATTTAAAACTTTAAGAGAGATAAAAGAAAATTTTGACGGAAAAATTGATAAAGTTTTTTACAGCAGTGTATCTTTTAAAGTAAATGATATGTTTGTTTCATCAGTTAAAGACATATTAAAAAAAGATGTATATAGAGTTACACACAAAGATATACAATTAAAAGACAATATGTATGAACCAAAAGATGCAGTTGGTATAGATAGAATACTCTCAACCTATGCTTCAATATGTTTAGAAGGCTCTAATGAAGAAAATAAATATGCCTCTGTTGTCATAGATATGGGTACAGCTACTACAATAAGTGTTATGCTTTCAGATTTTGTATTTTTAGGCGGTATGATTATGCCAGGTACTAAAACTAGTTCCTTTGCATTATCAAGAAAAACTTCTCTGCCATATTTTCAAATAGGAGAAATTACAGACCTTCCAAATCCTATTAATAATAATGTTCAAGATGCATTAGTGGCAGGTTCTATTTATAACACAATAGGTGCTGTAAATTATAGTGCTTCAGAAATAAAAAAAGCAATAAAAGAAAAATATAACATAAAAAGTAAAATATTTCTTACAGGCGGTATATCAAATTTGAAATTATTAAAATGTAAAATATACCCATACTTGGTATTACAAGGTATATATTTCAACATGATAGATACTCATTATGGAAGAAAATAATTTTTATGTTATAATACCCGCTTATTATATATAAATATAATACCTTTTTTGTACTAAAATATTTCTTATTTGACAAAACACAAAAAACTGCTATACTTTAATATAGAATAATGTAAAAAGGAGTTTATATGACTAAAGGCCAAGTTACTATACAAAATGAAACAGGTCTTCATGCAAGACCAGGTAATGAATTTGTTACATTTATAAAAACTTTAACTAATTGTAAAGTAGAAATAGAAAATGAAGCAGGTAAAAAGGTTAATGCTTCATCACTTTTAAAAGTATTATCACTAGGTGTAAAGAAAGGTTCTGTTTTAACTGTATATTGTGACGGAGAAAATGAACAAGAAGCTTTAAAGAAAATAGAAGAGTTTTTAGCTAATTTAAAAGATTAATATTATTTGGAAATAACTTATGGAAAAAAGAATAACTGGTATTGGGGTATCTCCCGGTATAGCAATAGGTAAAATTTATATATTTAACCCTAAAAAAATAGAGCTTAATAAATGTCCATGTAAAGATCCAGAGAAAGAAAAAATCAAACTCCTTGAGGCTAGAAATAAAACTAAAGAACAGCTTGAAAAGATAAGAGAAATAGCATCTAAAAAAGTTTCTGCAGAAAAGGCTAGCATATTTGATGCACATATTACTTTACTTGAGGACGAGGATTTATTAGAGGAAGTAAATGGTATTATTACTGATGATAAAGTTTCTGCTGATTATGCTTTATCAAAAGGGATAGAAGTATACAAACAAATTTTATCTGAAGTGGAAGATGAATACTTAAGAGAAAGAGCTAATGATTTAACTGATATAGCAGAAAGATGGATAAGAAATATTAGAGGCGAGAAAATTTTAGATTTATCTGCACTTCCTGAAAACTCAATAGTTGTAGCAAGAGATTTGACACCATCAGACACTGCTAATTTAGATTTAGATAATACATTAGGTTTTATTACAGAAATAGGCGGACGTACTTCTCATACTTCTATTATGGCTAGATCATTAGAGATTCCTGCTGTTGTTGGTATTGGTGAAATAATAAAAGATATAAAAAACGAAGATATTATCATATTAAATGGTAATACTGGCGGAGTAATTATAAATCCAACTGAAAAATCTATAGAAGATTCAGAAAAACTAAAAGAAGAGTTTGACAAAAAAAGAGCTTTATTAAAAGAATATGCTCATAGAGATGCTATATCAAAAGACGGCACAAAAATAAGAGTTTATGCTAATATCGGTTCTCCTGCAGATTTAGGCGGTGTATTAAAAAACGGCGCTGATGGTATTGGGCTTTATAGAACAGAGTTTCTTTTTATGGAAAACACAAACTTCCCTACAGAAGAAGAGCAATTCAAAGCATATAAAGAAGTTGCTGAGGCTATGAGCGGACATACTGTTACAATAAGAACTATGGATATTGGCGGAGATAAATATTTGCCTTATTTGGAAATGCCAAAAGAAGAAAACCCTGCTTTAGGTTGGAGAGCTTTGAGAATATGTTTGGATAAGCCTGCTATTATTAAAACTCAATTTAGGGCTTTACTTAGAGCTTCTGCTTTCGGTAAAATAAAAGTTATGCTTCCTATGATTGTATCTATAGAAGAATTAAGAAAGGCTAAAAATATATTCAATGAATGTAAATTAGAACTAATGAAGGAAAATATAGCATTTAATGAAGCTTTAGAGCTTGGAATGATGATAGAAACTCCTTCTGTAGTATTTAGAGCTGAAGCTTTTGCTAGAGAATCTGATTTCTTCTCTATAGGTACAAATGACTTAACTCAATATACTTTAGCTTCTGATAGAGGTAATGAAAAAATTGCTTCTATATGTGACCCTTACAACCCTTCTGTGCTTATTGCTATAAAAATGGCTATAGATGGTGCTCATGCTAATGGTATTATAATATCAATGTGCGGAGAGCTTGCCGGTGATTTACTTGCTGTACCTTTGCTATTTGGTTTAGGACTTGATGTATTTTCTATGTCAGCTATATCTGTACCTGAAGTTAAGAAAATGATTATATCTTTAGACAAAAGCGAATGTGCTATGCTTGCTAGAAGAGTTCTAACTTTATCTACAGCAGAAGAAGTAAAAGCTGAACTGCTTAGATTCTTAGAAGTTCATGAAAGAGGCGAAACTATAAGTTATTAATAATTATTAGAAAAATAAAAAGGAGTTTCAATATTAATTGAAGCTCCTTTTTTTATTGTATTTATTAATTTATTTTAATAATATATTTCTATATTTAGGTTTAGTATTACTTATTACTTCCAAATAAGAATTAGTTTGTGCTGATGATTTTGAACTCCTTAAAATAGAACTACTGCTTGAATTAAATGTAATATTTACAGCAGTAGGAGTATTACCAACATATGTGTCATTATTTAATAATATAAGTGAATTATTATTCTGTTTACTTTTTAAAAGAGAAATGCTGCTAGTATCAATATTTCCTACAACAAGTTGGTCAAAAACTAATAAAGCACCAGGAAATAAAGGTATATATGTATTAGCATAAGTCTTATCAATCTTATTAATTTTAGCCCCTGAAACAAGACCATTATTAACATCTTCTATCCATTGAATAAGCAAACTATCCCAAGATGAAGAAATTGTATTTACTGTAGATAAAACTCTTCTATATGCATTAACTTCTTTTGAAGCAGCAATATTCTTAAATATATTATCATTATAACCGCTTTTAATATATAGCCAATTCATAAAAACAGAAGCAGAAGGATAATTAGCAAATACATTTATAGGCAAATCCCAAGTATAAAAACAATAATAATTTATACTATTAAATTCTCTATTTCTGCTATTAACTGTTGTTTTATTAAACAAAACAGAAGTAGATTCTGATAAAGCCTCATTAAGCCATACCTCAATATCTCTTCCATTTCCTAATACATTAACATTATAATTTATTAAGTGCTGCAATTCATGTAATATTGTTCCAGCCATATAATATGGATTATTATTAAGTCCGCCTAAATCCATATAAAGCATATCAGCATTATTACCCTGATCATCTATTAAATCAGCAGGGTTAAAATATCCATTAAGTATAGAACCATTTCCAGATTCAGGATTTAAATCTAAAAATAAAATAATAATCTTACCATTATTATCAACATCTGTATGATTGCCGTAAATTGATTTTTCTTTTGCATAATGTTTTTCAAATTCATTACAAACTAAATCTAAACTGCTGGAATTATAACTCTCATCTTTTTCTACATATACAATTAAGTTTTCTGTTTCTTTTGCGATAGTTGCTTTTATAAAATCTGAAGATAATCCGCTTCCAGATGAAGAAGATCTATATACAGAAAAGCCCTCAGTATCTGTAAGAAAAAATGGACTATAACAAGAAATTAAAATTGAACTGATGAGTGTTATAAAAATTAATTTGAAATTCATAATATAAAGTATATCCTAATCTTTATTTATATTTTAACTATTTATTAGCAAAAGTCAAGCTGAGCTAATATGTAAAAATCTTAAATAATAATTAAACTTTAAATATTATATTTTTTTGTTATAATAAATAAAATTAAAAATATAAAGGCGTTTATAATATGAATAAAAATGCAATAATATATTATTTTTCTGGTACAGGTAATACAGAAAAAATTGTAAATGAATATAAAAAAAATTTTGAAGAAAATAATATAAATATCACTATATATAAAGTTACAGACAATTTTGATAATTTACCAAATCCAAATGATTATGATTATGTAGGATTAGCCTACCCTATTCATGGTTTTAATGCTCCATATCCAATTTTTGATTTAATAAAATTATTTCCTCAAAGTAAAGATAAAAAAATCTTTATATTAAAAACTTCCGGAGAACCTCTATCAATAAACAACATTTCATCAGAACCTTTAATGGCTAGATTAAATAAAAAAGGCTATATACTTACGAATGAGTATCATTATGTTATGCCTTATAATTTGGTATTTAGACATACTGATGAGATGGCTTCAAAGATGTGGAAAGCTGCCAAACAATTATGTGCTATAGATTTAAAAGAGATATTAGAAAATAAACAAGTATTTCTTAAAAAATTTCCATTTGGAAGATTTATTGCTTTTCTTTTTAGAATAGAGCACCCTGCTATGAAAGTTAATGGCAACCTTTTTAAAGTAAAAAACATATGTACTCATTGTAATTTATGCGTAAAAAAATGCCCTGTTAACAATATTTATAATGATGATAATGGAAACATTAAGTTTAAAAATAAATGTGTTATGTGTGCAAGCTGTGCTTTTAGATGTCCAGTAGATGCAATCAATATAGGAATACTTACCGCTTGGAAAGTAAACGGACCTTATAAATTTGAAAACCCTCCAACAAATCAAAAAAGCAAACATGAAAACTATTGTAAAAAAGCTTATGATAGATATTTTAAAAATGCTGAAGAAAAAATAAAAAATAATGAATTATAAAAATACATAATAATTTCATAAAATAATTGACAATATCATCATACAAAATATAATAAAAATTAATATAAAAAAATAGGAGAATAAAAATTATGAAACATTTAACTTTATTACTCTTATCTGTTTTAATGATTGTATCAATCTCTTGCGGCGGAAATAAAGCAGATGAAGGAGCAATATATATTAATGTAGGTCCAGAGCCTAAAACTATAGACCCTGCATTAAACTCTACAGTAGATGGAAGCATATATATTCAGCATGCTTTTGAAGGTTTAGCTACTAGAGATAAAGATAATAAAATAATACCAGGCGTTGCAGAAAGCTGGGATATAAGTGAAGACGGTTTAACTTACACATTCCATATAAGAGAAAATGCTAAATGGTCTGACGGTAAAAAGATTACAGCTGAAGACTTTGTTTATTCTTGGCAGAGAGCTGTTGATCCAATTACAGCTTCTGAATATGCTTATCAATTTGAGCCTGTATTAAATGCTATGGATATTAATTCTGGAAAAAAACCTGTTACAGATTTGGGTATTAAAGCTATAGATGAAAACACTCTTGAAGTAAAATTAAATGCACCTACTGCTTATTTTTTAGAACTTGCTGCTTTTCCTACATTCTACCCTGTTAGAAAAGATATAATAGAAGAAAATAAAGATAATTGGACTCTTTCACCAGATACATATATAGGCAATGGTCCTTTCACTTTGGTAGAAAGAAGAACTGACGACAGACTTGTAATGATAAAAAACACTAATTATTGGAATAGTGAAAATATTGTACCAGAAAAATTAGTATTTATACTTATGCAAAATGGTACTGCTGCTGTAGCTGGTATAAAAGAAGGTTCTATACATTTTGGAAACAACCCTCCTCTTCAGGATATAGAAACATTACAAAGCGAAGGTTTAATGCATATATCACCATATTTAGGTACATATTATTATTGTATTAATATTACAAATAGTGTATTAAAAGATGTGAGAGTAAGAAAGGCTTTAACTTTGGCAATAGATAGAAATTATTTAGTAGAGCAAGTTACAAGAGGCGGACAGCTTCCTGCAAGTGCTTGGGTTCCTAGCGGTGTTAATGATGTTAATGGAGATTTTAGAGAAGTTGGAGGCGATTATTACGGCATAAAAACTGAAGATTATAAAAAGAATGTAGAAGAGGCAAAAAGATTGCTTGCTGAAGCTGGTTATCCTAATGGTGATGGATTTCCTGTAATAGAGTTCAAATCAAATTCTGGTGAACATATACAGATATTTGAGGCAGTGCAGCAGATGTGGAAAGAGAATTTAAACATAGATTCTACTATAGCTCAAGAAGAATGGGCTACTTTCCAAGATACTAGACAAAATAAAAACTATATGATTGCTCGCCATGGTTGGATAGCTGATTATAATGACCCTATGAGTTTTCTTGGGGTATTCTTAAGCTATAGCGTACAAAACAATGGCGGTTATTCTAATAAAAATTATGATGATAAACTAAAACTTGCTATGTCTACTATAGACCAAGATGTTAGAATGAAAGCTATGCATGAAGCAGAAGATATACTTATGAATGATATGGGTTTAATTCCTCTTTATTTCTATACTGACCCTATTATGATTAGCAAAAAATTATCTGGTGTAATATTTGACCCGCTTGGTGCTCATAAGTTTTATTATGCTAAATTAGCTAAATAAATTTTGTAAATAATAAAATATGCAAATAAAAAAGAATAGGAGTTATATTATAATTCCTATTCTTTATTTTTTATATTTATTTTTGTAAATAAAAAAGTTTAATATTCTATTAAAACATTAACAGGATATTTGCCTATATCTTTTCTTCCATTTAATTCTTTTAATTCTATTAAAAAAGAAGAACCAACTATATTGCCTCCAAGTCTTTCAACCATTTTCATCATAGCTAAAGCAGTTCCTCCTGTAGCAATTAAATCATCTACTATAAGCACATTAGCTCCTTTATTTATAGCATCTTCATGCATATATAAAGAGTCTGTACCATACTCTAATGCATATTCTTCTGATATAGTTTTGCAAGGCAATTTACCTTTCTTTCTAACAGGCACAAATCCGCAGTTTAATCTATAAGCCAAAGCAGAACCTATTAAAAATCCTCTGCTCTCAGCTCCTACTATATAATCTATTTTTTTATCTTCAACTTGCTTAGCCATAGCATCTATTGCAAACTTAAAAGCATCTTTATCTTTTAATAAGGTTGTGATATCTCTAAATAATATACCCTCTTTAGGATAATCTTGTATGTTTCTTATGTAATTTTTTAAATCCATAAATTACTCCTAATTGTTTTAAAACTCACAGCATATAATTATATTAAGTTTTATAAAAAAATCAATTAGAAAATAAAAAAACAAATTGTTTAGGAGCCACAGATATTCCTATTGCAATATAATTTAATTTTATGTTTAATATATTATCAATAAAAATATCATTAACGCACGGTAAACTAACTTTTAATGATAGGTTAAATTTGATTTTATCAATCAATTATATATCTAATATTTACTATGCGTGCGGTTTGTAGATTTTAAGTTTAAATAACTATGTCTGTATTATCTTGTAAATTGTATTTTATAATATTTAATATTTTTAAATCAAAAAATGATATATTGAGGTAATGAAAAGAATTATATATTTTACATTGATAAAATAAATCTCTATTATATGTTATATTCTTATTCTTATTTGTACTATCAATATTTTCAGCTTTTAATAATTTATCATATATTAAATATAAATAAATATTTTCTATCTTTAATTCATTTAATAAAACAGATATTATTCTTAAATAAGCCCCAAAATATTGATCTGAAAATTTTGTTAATTTATCATCATGAATATCTTTTTTTAGTTCTATTATATGCAAATCTAAATTATTATTTTTATTTTTTCTTATGATAACAGCATCAGCACATTTTTTTATTTTTAAATGGTTAAATTTCTTTTCTCCTTCTATATCTTTTGAACATATAGATTTATATCTTAATTTAATATTTATTTCCATTTCAGAATTTTTATCTTTAATATTAAAAATATCATCTTTATTTAATAAAATAAATTTTCACATGTTATTATCAATAATATCATAAAGTTGTTCAAAATTTTCCATAACAATTAAATACCTTTTTAAATATTCTCAGTAATTTCATCATATTCATTTGAAGCTTCATTGATATAATCATGGAAAGTTTCTATATAAAAACCTGTTTCTTTATTTCCTTTTAATGGTATTATATTTGTTGTATTATCTTTATCTCTATTAAATTGATATATTCTTATTTTTTCAATATCTATAATATCATTTTCAGTGTAGGAATATTTTTTTAATAAATTATCTTTTTTATCTTTATCATTTATAAAATTAAGTTTGATCATATTATTTATATGTTCTAAAATAGTATCACTATGAGTTGATATCATAAGATTTATATTTTTATTTACCAAATTAATAATTATTCTAGCCATTTGTTTTTGAAGTTTAAGATGCAAAGACATTTCAGGTTCTTCAATAAAAAAAGTTCCTATATTTTTACCATATTTTAAAAATAAATATAATGGTGCTGTTTCTGTAATTACTGCCGAGTTTAAATACATTGGTATTTTTAAATCTGTATTATTAGGGTTATAATAATATCCTCCCGTTTCAGAATTAACTTCTATTTTTCCTTGAATCATATTATGAAATATTTCTATTATATTTGCATATCCTTCATTCGCTTTATACTCTTTTGATAAATCAATTAAATTATTTATAAAATCGATTATAGTTTTTTGAAACATTGTTTTTTCATTTCTAAATGTTTTTGGTGTTAGATTAGTATTATCATAAGATATTGTAAATTTTGATATTATTGATTGTCTAGCTAATTCTCTATAGGATAAGAAAAAACCAGTCCTTGAAGTTGGTAAAAAATTAGTTTTTTTATCATTACTTAATGAATATTTTATTAAATCAATATATATCATAATTAAAAAATCTTTAATGTTATCAATTATTGTTTCTCCATTTTTTGAATATATACCAAAATGTTTTTTACTAATTATATTTAAAGCAAATTCATTTATAAATAATATAATAAAATCATCAAAAGAGAAAGATAGATTTATATAATCTAAATTAATATAAGTATTTTCAGTATTAAATATTAATTGTAGTATTTTTTCTTTGAATTTGTTTAATAGTAAATTTAGTAAATTATTAATTGATTTTAAATCTTCTTTAGATAATATACTTTTATTGTCTAATTCTTTTTTTATTAAATTTATTTCATGAATATTTAAATATTTATCTGATAAATTTACTATATCAGTATAATTTTGCTCATTATATTTTACATTATTTATTATAATTGTTTCTATTTGTCTATATTCTTCTAAGCCATTCAAAAATTCTTCATCTTGAAATAAAATATTTAAAATTTCTTCTGAATAATTTGCAAATCCATATATTAGTGTCATCAAATAACTTTTACCGCTATTATTATCGCCTATAAATAAAACTAAATCGGAAAGTTCTATTTCTGCTTCTTTAATCTTTCCAAAATTTTTTACTGTGAGTTTTGAATATGACATTATTTTATTCCTTAAATAATAAATTATTTAAAATTATTATATCATATTTTTTAACAAAACAGTTAATAAAATAATAAATTTAATTAAAGCTTGGTCGGGTACTGAAATTTCTTAATTGGCTATAAAGATAGTTAATATAAAAATTCAAAATATATTTATAAAGAATAAAGAGTATGGTATGTAATTAAATTTTTAAAATTTAAATTAGACTTGCCAACCATATAGGCTTTTTATTTTTTAATTAGTCTTTTTGCAACTTTTGACAAAGTATGATTTAAATTATGATATTTCTGTATTATAATTTAATAAATTAATGAATACTTAGTCAATACCTTTTGTTCCCGTGCAAAATTAAAATTATTCATAAATATTTTTTCTATGACCAATATACAAAAATAATTAATTCATTATCAATAATTTTTAATTCTATAATCTTCAACTCTATAACGCCAATATTCTTTTTTGAATAGTTCTATCTAATTTTTCTAAAGATTTTTTAGCTGTTTTTATAATATTTATTTTATATTTAAATCTTTTTTTACTTCATCAATAGAATATAACTCTTCTCCATTTTTTAGTATATCTTCTGCTTCTAAAATAATTTTATAATCATAATAATCTTCTAAATATTCTATGATAGCATTTTCTATTAATTTATTTTCTGATATATTTTTTATTTATCAATATTTTCTATATTTTTTTTAATGTTGAAGGCAAATCTAATACCATATTTATCTCCTAGAAATTTAACTATTGAATTCAAACAATTTTATATTATAATAAAATCGTTATACAATAATTTTAAAATATAAATAATTCTAATTAATACAATAAAAAATTATAATTCTTTAAGGGGTAAATTATGAACTTAGAAGAAGCTAGAAAAAAAATAGAACAATTAACTGCAACTATTAACTATCACAATAAACTTTACTATACAGATGATAACCCTGAAATAGAAGACTATGAATATGATAAACTATTTAGAGAATTAGAAAATATTGAGAGAGAGTTTCCAGAGTTAAAAAAAGATGATAGCCCTACTAACAAGGTTGGAGGCACTATACTAGAAAAGTTTGAGAAATTTGAACACCCTATTGCAATGTACTCTCTTTCTAATGTTATGAATGAAGAAGAGTTTTTGGAATTCGACAACAGAATGCAAAAAGAACTCAATACTAGTAAAATCAAATATACTGTTGAAAATAAATTTGACGGTCTTGCTTTAGAGTTAATATACGAAAAAGGAAAACTTACTGTTGCTAGTACTAGAGGCGACGGACAGGTTGGAGAGAATGTTACCAATAATGTAAAGATGATGAATAATGTTCCAAAAAGCATAAAAGAGACAAAAAAACTCATTGTACGTGGAGAGGCACTAATAACAAAAAAAGATTTTGAAATCTTAAACAAAGAGAGAGAAGAACTCGAAGAGATACCTTTTGCTAATGCAAGAAATGCAGCATCAGGAGGATTAAGACAATTAGACAGTTCTGAAAGTAAAAAAAGAAGATTAAAATTCTTTGCTTATCAGATTGCTAATTATAAAGATTTCGATTTAACTAATGAATATAAATCAATGGAGTTTTTATCAGAATTAGGATTCACAGTAGAAGGCGTTCACCCAAATATTGATGCTAAAAAAGTATTAGAAACTTATTATGATATACAAGAAAAAAGAAGCAAAATGGATTATGAGATTGACGGACTTGTAATAAAAGTTGATGATGTTAAGTATCAGGAGAAATTAGGATTTTTATCACGAGCGCCAAGGTTTGCGGTTGCGTTTAAGTTTAAGCCAGAAGAGAAAGAAACTATTTTAAAAAACATAGAAGTACAAGTTGGACGCACTGGGGCATTAACACCTGTTGCTAAATTAGAGCCTGTTCAAGTTGGAGGGGTTACCGTTTCAAATGTTACGCTTCATAACCCTAACGAGATAAAATCAAAAGATATAAGAATAGGAGATACTGTTGTAGTTATACGTTCGGGAGATGTTATACCAAAAATTGTGAGAGTAGTATTAGAAAAAAGACCTTCAGACAGCAAAGTTTTTGAGTTTCCTAAAAAATGTCCTGTTTGTGGAGGAGAAACTGCTGTAACTGATGGAGATGTAATTGTAAGATGTATTAATGAAGAATGTTCAAGCAAGATTACAAGATATATAGAATATTTTGTTTCAAAGCCTGCTATGAATATGGAGAGAATAGGTAAAGAGTGGATTGCAGTATTTACAAAAAGCGGACTTGTTAAAACTCCAGCTGACCTCTATAAAATAACAAGAGATGATTTATTTAAGTTTGAAAGAATGGGAGAGAAATTAGCTTCTTATATGCTTGAATCTATTGAAAACAGTAAAAACACTACTTTAAAAAGATTTATATACGCATTAGGTATTCGTCAGGTGGGAGAGACTACTGCTGACTTGCTTGCTAAATATTTTACTTCGGTAGAGAATTTCAAAAAAGCTACTATTGATGATTTACAAAATATTGAGGGCATAGGAGAAATCAGTGCTAAAAGTATTTACGATTTTCTTCATAATAAAAAGACATTGAAATTGATAGATGATTTGCTTGATGCAGGGGTTAATCCTGTATTTGAAAAACTTACAACTGTAGAATCACCTCTCACTGGAAAAAATGTTGTAATAACAGGCTCTATAGAAGGCTTTACAAGGACTTCAGCAAAAGAGGCTGCCGAGAGATTAGGTGCAACTGTTCAATCTGCAGTATCAAAAAACACAGATATTTTGATTGTAGGAGAAAAAGCAGGAAGCAAATTAAAAAAAGCTCAAGAATTAGGCATTCAAATAATGGAAGCCGATGATTTTATAAAGCTTGCTAATATATAAAAAAGCTAAAATAATAATATAGTTATTATTTTTATTATATTTTAAAATAAAGTTATGATGAGATTATAAAAGGCTTCGCCTGAAAATTTTTTAAACCTTCAAGCAAAGCCTTTTTAATTTTTTTAATGATTGATTATTGTTTTTTATTGCAAACTATATCTTTATTTAACATTATCTCATTTTTATCATCTGTGTTTTTACTATAATTAATAGTAACACTAGAACCATCAGAAGAAAATTTTAAAGTACCTACAACTGAATTAGGTGTGCCTGAACTATCAGAAAGAGAAAAACTATAATCAGTACCAGCTCCTGTTACACTAAAATAACCTAAATAACTAGGTTCAGTAGTGTTGTCATTACTTGGAAGAGTTGCAGCTTTACCATCTTTTATTGATATCCATAAATAAGCATCTTTATCTAATCCAACACTTGTACCATCAAAACTATCTTTTGATACATAAGTATTGCCGTTAAACTGCTCTATACCTTTTGAATCGTCAATAGTAGAACCCGTTTTGTCAGAATTGGAACAGCTTACACTAAATACACCTACTAAAAATAAACTAAAAATGATTGATAAGATTTTTTTGTTCATAATGAACTCTCCTTAAAATTAATTTTATTATAAACATTCTTAAAAAATGTTTACCCTCATATACTAGGATTTCAAGCTCGCATAGAAGAAAGTCTATATTCATACTATTGTTATCATACATACTCCTCTCAAAAACTAGGGTTTCAAGCTCTTTTAAAATACTTTGATTAATAGTTGAAATTATTAAGATATATACGTTATTAAAAACTGTATGACTAAAAAAATCGTGCAACGAAAATATCGACTGAAAATAATATAAAATAGATAATAATAAATCATTTGAAAAGTTTAAACTTATCTCATTGTCTTGTCTTGTCTTGTCTTGTCTTGTCTTGTCTTGTCTTGTCTTGTCTTGTCTTGTCTTGTTAATAAATTAAATCTTTTCATATGAAAATATTATACTTTACATAATTATTTTGTCAACTTTTTATATGATTATAATTGAAATTGTTTAAAAAAATTTATTAAATTAAAAATTAAAAACCGCACGATGAATGAATTTTATATAAAAAATAAAATTATCATTATAAATAAAATTATATTTTTAACCTAACTCACCGTGCGGATAAATTATCTTGTAAACATCTTAACGTATCTTTCTCTATATTTGTAGCTTAATAGTTTTTTGTTATACAACTCAGAAAGCTCTTTGATTTCTGTATTATCCATTTTATCTGTGTCTATTGCATAAATATAGCTATCTTCTTTGAAACCTTTAATCATAATCTTCATATAACCATTAAATTTTTTCTCCAAAAATGTCTTAAAGAAAAATATAGAAAATACTAAAATTAAAGAATTAACTATAACATAAGCCAAAATAAAAATATAATAAGAATAAACAAACTTCTTTCCGCTGCCAAGTATAAAGAATCCCTCTCCCTGATATATAGCTGTCTCAAATAATAAATGTTTTTTCTTAAAAGTATTCCAATCTTCAATCTGATATTTAAGTTCATTATCATAATATATTAAAGCTGCATCATAAGTATTTGCAAATCCTTCATATTCTACATTATCAGATTCTAAAGAAAAAGTAGTCTGTGCCTCATATATAATATTATCTCTTATATCATTATAAGAACTAGAAATCTTTCCATCAAATGCCCAATTCAAAATGCTGTATAATATTATAAATATAAAAGCTACAACTATTGATACACATACTACAAAATTTGAGGATAAAGAAGAGAAAAAAGTATTGTTATTTTCAATGCTAAATAAATAGAAAAAATATATTATATGACTAATATAAAAAATAAATATCACATGATAAATCCTAGTTAAAAAAGAAGCAATTATACTTTCTCTTAAAAATATCCTATCAAGCGAAAAGAAATTAAAAGCATAAAATAATCCAAATATAGATAATATAAAAGGCATCAAATAAACAACCAAATAAAAAAACAACTCAATTCTAGAATATTTTTTAACATTATAGAAAAATATACATACAAAATAAAATGAACATAAAAATTCCAGACAAATTAATATATTCATTACATATTTATTAATATCAAGTATCATATATGCACACATAGATATAATAGTTAAAGAAGATATTGCCGCTACTATAAAATTAATATTATGTTTAATTAGTTTTTCCACTCTATTTCCCCTATTTTTACTATATCATACAATTTTTTAATCATATTATAATCCAATCCTAAAAATGAAGCATTATTAACTAAATTATATATAGCACTTACAAATATAGGCTGCGTATATAATATATTTTCTTCAACATATGGATATGACGATATTATCCTAGATATATTAAACAATATTGATATAAGCCTTGATGAAGAAGATAATTCATTATTTTTTATAGAATATGGTAATATACTCTTAGCAGCTATTGCTATAAATATTGGATTAATATTTTCTAAAGTAGATATATTATCAATTGAATTATCTATCATTTCTTTTGCTTTATCTCTAAACTCTTTTACATCATATTTATACTCATTGTAAATAGGAAGATATGCTATATAACTTGTATGCATTATATCTTTTAATATTAAAAGCACAGATAAATAATTAACTAATTCATCATCTGAAAGATTAAATTTATCATCATTAATAAAAGAATACTCTTCCCCGTTTTCATTTTTTATACGAGCTAATACTATTTGTTTTATTATATTACTTTTTAGAGTTTGATAAGTATATGCCGCATAATCTATAAAAGCTTCATTATTATTAGATTTTTTTATAAGTTTAATGATAGATTCTTTTTGAACTTCATAATTCTTATCATATCCAGGTATATGTGATAGAAACTCAAAATTAATATTATTTTCAACATATTCTGTAAATTTGTTATAAGCATCATTTCCTAAAAGCACGAAACCAATCCTATATTAATATAATCCTGTTTATTATATTCGGTAAAATTTATATATAGATAAGATAATTATTTTTTCTAATAGATTTCTTATATTTTTATAAAAATTATATTATAATATTTAGAAACAAATTAGGATATTTATTATATGAACACCAATATAAACAAAATCATAAACGATTATATAGAATACGCAACACAAAAAAATAATATAGATGCTATAGTTCTTTCAGGCTCTCAAACAAGCTTAATTAATGATAATATGTCAGATTATGATATTTATGTCTATTCAAAAGAAAAAGTAAATATAGAAATGAGAGAAAAATTTGCAAAAAAATATTCTATAAATTATGAACTAGGAAACAATTATTTTGAATATGGAGATGAGATTATATTAAAAGAAAACAATATTTGTTTAGATTTTATGTATAGAGATATCTCTTATATAGAAAATGAAATTGATTATGTGTGGAGAAAGTGCAATTCAAAAATAGGATATACTACAGCATTTTTATACAATATAAAAAACTCAAAAATACTTTATGAAAGTAATGATTATTTTAGAAATTTTCAAAAAGAACTAAATAAAGATTATCCGAAACAGCTTAAAGATAATATAATAGAAAAAAATTATAATGTTATGTACGCAAAACAATCAGCTTCATTCTATGAACAATTAAAAAATGCAATAAAAAGAAAAGATATTGTTAGCATTAATCATAGAACAAGTGCTATATTAGCATCATATTTTGACATATTATTTGCTATAAATGAAGAACTTCATGTTGGAGAGAAAAAACTTATAGATTATGCTAAAAAATTATGTAGCAAATTGCCAAATAATTTTGATAAAGACATAGAAGACATTATAAATAACAACAATATTTTAGAAAAAATAGAAAATCTTATTGGAAATATTAAAAAACTTTTTTAAATTTAAAATATAACTATATATTATTATCTTTATTGACAAATATATAGCTATATATTATTCTATCTTTTTTATATTATTTATTAAAAATTAAAGGAAGGTTAATGGACTTTGATAAAAATGTTATATATGAAGATGATGATTTGCTCTCTCCAATAGACGTGTCAAAAATATTAGGAGTATCGAGAACAACTGTAAATTATTGGGTAAGACATTATGGACTTAAAGCTGATGTTACACCTGGAAAAAGATATAAAATTAGATATGCTGATTTAAAAGTATTTTTAGCATTCAACAAAAGAGATAAGAGAGCTAAATTAAAAAGAAAAGTCTCTAAATATAAAATAGCAATTATAGAACCTATTGAAATTACAAGAAAGAATTATTTACAATGGCTTAGAAATGATTATGAAGTTTCAATAGTATCTAATTTAACAAATCCATTAAATGAATTAAAAAAGATACTTCCAGATATTATTTTAATGGATATTAATTTGTCTGATGATAAGGATTATTTTTATTTATTAGATGAGATAAAAAAAGAAATAAGCTTAAGAATGGCACTTATTATTATAATCACTAAAAAATATAATGAAGATGATGTAGTTAATGGTCTTGAAAAGGGTGCTTGCGATTATGTGCAAAAACCTGTTGGACAAAATGAATTAAATGCAAGAATAAAAAATGCATTAAGATTTTATATAGATGTTTAAAGCATATTAACAGGGTCTATATCAATTTCTATATAGTTACCTTTTTGAGCTATAAAGGATTTATTTAAACTTTCAAAAAACTCTTTTAGAAGTGAATGAGAAGCTGTTTTTATTAATATATTCCATCTATAATATTTATTTAGTTTACTCATAGTACAAGGAACAGCACCTAACACTTCTACTTTTTCTGTATATTGATAAGTGAGAGTTCTAGATAAATCTGCTATAATGTTGGCATCACTTTCTACTTTTTTGGCATCTATTCCACGTACAACAATTCTTACTAGTCTCAAAAAAGGAGGATAAGGCAGTCCTGCGGTATGCTTTCTATTTTCTATTTCTCTATTGTAAAAGGAAATATAATCATGCTCTTTAGCATAAAGTACTGCATAATGATTGGTATTAAATGCCTGAATATAAACAACACCTTTTTTATCTCCCCTTCCGCTTCTTCCAGCAACTTGAGTTATTAAATTAAAAGTTCTCTCAGCACTTCTAAAATCAGGTATATGAAGAGACATATCGGCAAGCAGCACGCCAACCAAAGTAACATTAGGAAAATCAAGCCCCTTAGCTATCATTTGAGTGCCAATTAAAATATCTATTTCTCTATCAGCAAATCTTTTAAATATATCTTCGTATTTCTTTGTGCCGCCGACAGTTTCTTGGTCCATTCTCTCTATAACAGCATTTGGAAATAAAGTATTAAGATTCTCCTCAACTTTTTCTGTACCAGTACCAATTCTCTCAAAATGCCCTATATTACATTTATCACATAGCTCCTCTACAAATTGAGTATAACCGCAGTAATGACACATAACAACATTCTTTTTTTTATGATAGGTAAGCGAAACAGAACAATTAGGGCATTCCAACACCACTCCGCAATGAGAACAGCTCACCACTGGTGCATATCCTTTTCTGTTTAGAAATAATATTATTTGCTCTTTTAATTCCAATTTTTTATTAATCTCTTCCACCAGTGTTTGGGTAAGCATTGGAAAAGAATCAGCCCTCTTTTCTTTTTTTAAATCCAAAATCTTAACTTCAGGCATATTAATTGATGCTGCTCTTTTAGTGAGAGTAAGAAGCTCTATAGTACCATTTAAAGCATGATAATAGCTTTCAAGAGAAGGAGTAGCACTTCCTAAAATAAGAGTGGCATTTTCTCTCTCTTTTCTATAAAAAGCAATTTGCCTAGCATGATACCTTGGAGTTTCATTAGATTTATAACTAGTTTCATGCTCTTCATCTATCACTATAATACCAAGATTAGGAGTAGGAGAAAATATAGCACTTCTTGCCCCTATCACAATTTTTATCTCATTATTTCTTATCATCTGCCAATATCTATATTTAGCAGTTGGAGATAATTTACTGTGAAGTACAGCAATTTTTCCTTCAAATCTTTCAGCAAATCTTTTTATAGTTTGAGGTGTGAGTGATATTTCTGGAAGTATTACAATAGCCTGTTTACCTAAATCTACTACCCTTTTAATAGCCTGTAAATAAACTTCTGTCTTACCGCTTCCAGTAACACCATGAAGCAAGAAGCTTTTAGATTTTTTTTCTTCTTCTATGCTTTTTAATATTGTATTTAAAACACTTTCTTGCTCATCATTAAGCTTTAAATAAGGCTTTTGTTTTACTTTTATTGGTTTTGGAGTGGTTTTCTTTTTTGAAGGATTTCCAGCAGGCAAAGCAGCAAATAATGCCTCACCATAAGAAGAATGATAATATCTGCTCATCCATTTAGCTAAATTAAATTCATTTTCAGAGCATATAGGTTCAAGATCTATTCTAGTTGTGATAGGCAGTACTTTATAATCTCCATCAAGGCTATCGGTTTCTTCTATTACAATACCTTTAGTTCCTCTATTTCTTATAGGAGCTATAACCCTACAACCTATCAAACTATCATTTATATCATCGGGTTTTTTGTATGTAAGTACCTTATCTATAGGAAGGTTAAAAACGACTTTAACATACATTACATTTTTTCACGGCGTTTTTTATCTTCATATTTAGACATACAATTAATACATCTTAAAGTATATGGTATAGCAGTTAATCTCTCTTCATTAATCTCTTCTTTACAATCTATACATTTACCATAAGAACCATCTTCAATTCTTTTAAGAGCATTATTAAGCATATCTAATTTATCTCTTTCTTTTTGCGAAAAAGATACTAAACTTTGTTTCTCATATGCCTGAAAAGCTATATCAGCCAAATCTCCATGAGCTTCTTCTTTAAGTGTTTCATAAGATTCATTACCGCTTAATAGTTCATCTAAAGTCTTTCTTTTTTCTTCCAAGATTAAATCTTTAAATTTCTTTAATTTTTTAGCATTCATTTCTTAAACACCTTATATAATATTTTAAGCGAATAATATATAATTAACGTTTTGAGAATTGGAATAGCTTTCTAGCACCAGATCTACCATATTTTTTACGTTCAACAACACGAGAGTCTCTTGTAAGGAAACCATTACGTTTTAAAGTAGTTCTAAAGTCTTGACTCTCACCTATTAAGGCTTTAGCTATACCATGTCTAACTGCATCAGCTTGAGCAGAAACTCCGCCTCCGCGTACATTAGCATATACATCATATTTGCCTAAATTTCCTGTTACTTTTAGAGCGTCTTCTACAACTTTAAGCAAAGCTGCTCTGTTACAGAAATATTCAGCATAATTTTTACCATTTATTAAAATTTTACCGCTTCCTAAAGCTATACGAACTCTAGCATTAGCAGTTTTTCTTTTGCCTGTGAATATAGTTAATTGTTTAGATGCCATTTTTTAACTCCTAATTATATATTTACAACTGTAGGTTTATTAGCTTCATGCTGATGTTCGCTGCCAGCATATACTTTTAATTTTTTAAGATGCTGTCTGCCTAATGGATTATGTGAAAGCATACCCTTAACAGCTATTTTAACCATTCTTTCAGGATTTCTTTCTAATAATTCACCATAGCTTACAGATTTTATACCACCAGGGTAACCTGTGTGTCTGTAATGTATTTTGCCTTTCTTTTTATTTCCAGTTAATACTATATCTTTAGCATTTATAATAATAACATAGTCACCATTATCCAAGTTGTAGGCATAATCAACTTTATGTTTTCCTTTTAATAAATAAGCTGCTCTGCTTGCAACTCTTCCTAAAGATTTACCTTTAGCATCTATAATAAGCCAGTTTTGTTTTATATCTTTTTGGGATAAAACATAAGTACTATCTTTTGTTTTTAAAGTTTTCTTATCCATAATACACCTTCTAAACGTTTTTAAATATTGTGGTTTTATTCTAAAATGTAACGAGTGATTAATTATAACACAAATACCTAATGAAGTCAAATTTTTTTATAGTTTACTTCACATAAATTTACAAATTCTATACTTTTTATTTAAATTACAAAAACAATAATATATTAATCACATTTCATATTTTTATATTAAAAAATCATATAATTAATTATTTAGTGTAAATTTTACCATTATGTTTTTCTTTTATTTTTGCAACAGTATCAGATATCATATTAACAGACTGCATAATATCATCAAACACCTCAGGCTTTATAGACTGTGCCCCATCACATAAAGCATGCTCAGGGTCATTATGTACTTCTATAATCATACCGTCAGCACCTGCAGAAATTGCTGCAAGAGTTAAAGGAAGTGCCATCCAAGATTTGCCGCTTGCATGCGAAGGGTCACCTATTACAGGTAAATGACTCAAACGCTTTATTGCTGGTATTGCTGATACATCAAAAGTATTTCTTGTGTAAGTTTCAAATGTTCTCACCCCTCTCTCACATAATACCACATTGTCATTACCCTGATTAAGTATATACTCAGCACTCATAAGCCATTCTTCTATAGTATTAGCTAAGCCTCTTTTTAAAAGTATTGGCTTTTTTAATTTTCCCACTTCTTTTAAAAGCTCGAAGTTCTGCATGTTTCTTGCACCTATTTGAATCATATCAACAGTATTTTCAAAATCTTCTAAATGTCTAATAGATACTATTTCACTTACAATAGGTATGCCAACCTCCTCTCTTGCAAGTTTTAATATTTTAAGTCCGTCAAGTGCTAAACCCTGAAAAGCATAAGGTGAAGTTCTAGGTTTAAAAGCTCCTCCTCTAAGCATTGAAGCTCCTGAAGCTTTTACACTTTTTGCTATACTTATTAATTGCTCCTCACTTTCTACAGAACAAGGTCCTGCTATTATTACAGGTTTCTCTCCACCTATTTTTACTCCAGACACATCTACTATAGTATCTTCTTTTTTAAATACTCTATTTGCTCTTTTAAATGGCTCTTGTACTTTTAAAACTTTTGATACTCCAGGTAAAGATGCTATTAAATCTCTATCTATTTTGGAAGTATCCCCCACCATTCCTATTACTGTATAATCCACACCAACACTTTTATGTATTCCGAGTCCTGCATTTTTTAGTCTTTCTATAATACTTTCTACATGCTCTTCTTTGGCATTTGGTTTCATTACTACTATCATAAAAAATCTCCTTAAAAAATAATATTATTTATATATATTTTCTATTTAAAAAAAGCCCTTCTAAAATAAAGTCCATGAGCAGGAGCAGTTACAAAAGCAAGAGTTCTATCCTCTTTTTTTAGTATCTCTTCTATAAAATTAACAGGCATATTCTTTCTTTGCCCCTCAACCAATGTACCAACTATAATGCGAACCATATTATGCAAAAAAGCATTACCCCTTATAATAAAATATATAGTATCTTTCTTTCTTATAGCACGCACTCTCTCAATATATCTAAACTTAGAATCATTCTCATCTTCAGTAGAGCAAAAAGATGTAAAATTATGCTCTCCTACAAGATATTTAGCATATTCATTTATAAGTTTTTCATTTATAATATTTTTTCTATAAAACCAAGAATACCTCTCATAAAAAGGAACTGATATATCACTATTTTGAACTACATATATATATTCTCTAAAAGTAGCAGAAGCCCTAGCATTAAAACTATCATCTACAACTTCAGATTTAATTATTCTTATGTCTTTTGGAAGAGCAGAGTTTAAAGCCCTGGTTACTCTTTCTATAGGCACAAGCATTTTTTCAACTCTAAAATTAGCCACCTGCCCCAAAGCATGCACCCCAGCATCAGTACGTCCGCAGCCATATATAGTGCTTTTTTTTGAATATATTTTTTGAACCGCTTTGTAAATTTCTCCCTGAACCGTTCTCAAATTAGGCTGTATCTGCCAGCCAAAAAAATCTGTACCGTCATATTGTATAGTTATTTTTATGTTTGTCATTATTATTATTACTATTAAAAATTATATTTGAGTAATCATACTATAATAATAAATTAAGTCAAATTATTATACAAACAATTATAAACTTGTTTCAAAAGTACTTGATAAAATTAGTTGAAAAAATAAAAATAATTTTACTTACAAGACAATGTTTTATATGTTATATAATAATAAATTTAAATGTATAGCAGTCTTTTTGCTTCTCGCCGTAGGCAGGCTTCTCCTGTACCAATACCGAAGGTACTTCCTACGTTCGCCCTGAAGGACTCCTTTCAGTCGCCCTGAAGGACTCCTTTCAGTCGCAAAAGAAGTGGGGTTTTACCCTACGGGTACGTTTCGCATGGGGCAAAGCCCAAATTATAAATTTAAAATACTAAAAATTAAACAGTATAACTATATATTAATTTAGTTTTGAAACAAGTCTTATATATTATAATTTTATCATTAATTATAATTATAATAAAAAAAGAGCTGAGAAATCATAATATCCCAGCTCTCAATTAATAATATCTTTATAAGTTTTATTCTTCTATAATTATAACATAAGTCATTCTAGAACGTTTTATTGTAATTGTAAATGACTTATCTTCACCATAAGATTTAACAAACTTATTATAATCATCAATATTAGATATTGTTATTCCATTAATAGCTTTAATTACATCGCCAGGTCTAAGTCCTGCAGAATAAGCTTTAGAGTTTTGAGTCATATTTACTACAACAACACCTCTCTCATTGCTTCTAATCTGAAGTCTTTGAGATATCTCTGGAGTAACATCAGAAACATCTAAGCCCATCCAAGCATTAGCATCTCTTGAGCTTTGTGATGAATTAGAACTAGGTACAACATCTTCATCTTCTTCTCTAGCCTCTATTGTAATTCTTGTGATTTTCTCTTTTCCGTTTCTTAAATATTTAACTTCAACTTTGCTTCCAACTTTAGTAGTAGCAACTTTATTAAATAAATCAACACTCTTAGTCATTCTCTCGCCGTCAAACTCTACAATAATATCACCATCTTGTAAACCGCCCTTAGAAGCAGGAGAATTAGGTATAACCTCACTTACATAAACACCAGAGTTTTGTTTAACATTTAAACCTCTAGAAAGATTTTCATCAATATCTTGTAAATATATTCCTAAATATCCTCTAGTAACTTTTCCATTCTCTTTTAAATCCTTCATAACAGAAGTAGCAATATTAATAGGAGTAGCAAATCCTATACCTATGCTTCCGCCAGAAGTAGAATATATCAAAGTATTAATACCTATAACTTGACCATGTATATTAAATAATGGACCTCCAGAGTTACCTGGGTTTATAGCAACATCTGTTTGAATATATCTCTGATATCTATTAGCACCAACATCGCTTCTACCTTTAGCACTAACTATACCAAAAGTAACAGTATTGTTTAAACCATAAGGGTTACCAATAGCAATAGCAAACTCACCAGGCTCAATAGCATCACTGTCACCCAAAGCTACATAAGGAAATACTCTGTCAGATTCAATTTTTAATAAAGCTAAATCATAAGCCTCATCATAGCCTATTAATTTAGCAGGCAACTCCTCATCTTCACCATATAAAAGCACCATAATCTTAGTAGCACCCTTAACAACATGGTAATTAGAAAGAACATATCCTTCATCATTAACTATGAAACCGCTTCCTAAAGATTTTTGACTTCTTCTTTGTCTAGGCACTTGGTCTCCAAAGAAAAATCTAAAAAACTCATCAGCATATCTATCTTCATAAGTTTGTCCAGATTCAATTTCTGTAGATATATTAACAACTGCAGGCATATTCTTATCAACAACTTCCCTAATAGCACTCTCAACCTCTAAAGCCCCGTCTAAAGAACCATTAAAAGCAGCCTTCTCTGGTGCAGCTTGAGCATGTACAACAAAATCGCCGTCTTTAGAATTCTTTTCATAAGAAAATATAAAAAATGATATTATTATTCCTAATAAAGTAAATGTAAGACCAAGATTGAGAAAAAACATAAATGATTTTTTATTTTGATTCATATATATAACTACCTCCTATAATTGTGGTTTTCTATATAATTAATTTCACTATATTGATTGAATGATGATTTCACTATATAAACCTATTATAAAAAAGTAAAGTAAAAACTTATCTATAATTATTATGCTTGTAAAAAATTTCAGGCTCTCCATTAGGACGAGTATTCCATCTAGGATGCACCCAAAGCCAATTCTCAGGATATTTCCTTATAATATCCTCTAACTTCTTAGTATATCTTTGAGTATTATGATATAAAGTCTCCTCTTTAGTTGCTTTCTCTTCTATATACATTATCTCAGATACAATTATCTTATGATGACCATACCTATCTGGAACATCATAAAGTATAGCTATAGGAGCCTTAGTCTTCATAGCCATTGCAATAGGTCCAACTGCAGTAGCACATTTCTCTCCAAAAAAATCAACATAAATTCCATCTATATAATTCTGATCGCACAAAAAAGCAACAGGCTTATTCTCTCTCAATGTATAAAATATATCTTTTAAATTCCCTTTTCTAGCAATACATTTAACTCCCCTCTTCTCTCTCCACGACTTCATATAAACATCTAATTTAGGGTTATCTAAAGGTCTCACTATAACACTAGGATTATACCCCTTAATACCAAAATATGAAGCTATATATTCCCAATTGCCAATATGTCCAGTAATTGCTACTATACCCTTATTTTCCTCAAGAGCCTTATCAAATATATCTTTGCCTTCTATCTTTATACGTTTTAATATCTCTTCATCAGACATTCTTGAAGCCTTTATAAACTCAGCAAAAGTCATCATCATAGATTTCATAGAACGCCTAGCAATAAGCCTTCTCTCCAAATAAGATTTTTCTGGAAAAGCCTGCTTCAAATTAATTAAAGCAACCTTTCTACTTCCTGGAGCTACATAAAACATTAAAATCCCTATAATCTTTGCAAAAAATATCACAAAAATATAAGGAAAAAATGATATAAACTCCATTAAAACTCTTAATGGAATATATTCAAGCATAATAATTTTTTTCGATTTGTAAGCCAATTCCTACTCCTGACTATTTCCGCTAGCATCATCATCACTATTTTCTTCTTTTGACTCAGATACCTCATCATTTGTATATTCTTTTTCTAACCTTTTTAAATTATCGTCTAAATCATCTTTTTTTTCATCATTATTAACATTATTATCTTCATCTTTTTTATTATTATATTCTTCTGCTTTTTTAGAGCCTTCTATTAATATTCCAGCACCAGATAATTCCCCTGATGTAATTAAATAATAAAAACCAGATACAAAATAATAAGCCTCTGTTAAAGCTTTTAATACATTATATCCTTGTATCCTTTTTTTACTGCCGCTGACATCAAGAAAAGAAAGTTAATATGTCATTAGGGTTTGCTATTATTCTCTCTCTCTCTACTTTATCTAATAATAATTTATCTAATTTCTTTTTTAAAGATGATATAATAGAAACTATATGCGATTTTAAGTTTTTAGCAGTATAAGATATTTGTCCATTTTTTTCAGCTAGCATTGATACCCTCTGCTCAAATCTAAGAGATGTATCTCGTTCTACTTTTAAAGCATTCTTACACATATCGCTATACTCTAAAAATCTAGAATTAGAATCTGATAATGATAAAAAGATATTATTAAAATCACTCTTATAATCTGTTCTAACCAAATTATCATAAAGCAAATTATATTTTACTTTATTAGAAACAAATAATACAGAATACTCTCTATCTAAAAAATCTAATAACACTTTTATTCTGTATATTTTATCATCATCTGATACATTGAAAAAAGGGTCGCCTTCTATCTCTATATTATTATCTGCCTTTCTAAATGAAACTACTTTCTCTATAAGTTTTACACCAATAGATTCTATTTTCATTAATTTCTCTTCTTCATTATCTTCAGAAGTTTTAGTATCTTTTGTTTCTTCTTTCTGCTGTTTTGTAGTTTCTTCTTTAAGCTTTAAATCTCTTTCTTTTTTTAATTTAGTATAATATCCAACTATATCTGTTTCTGTAATTCCTAGAAAATTATTAATATCAGATAATGTTTCTAACTTTTCTTTGCAGGCATACTGAAGTAAAGAAAATAATTTTGGATAATATTTTGAATATATTAAATCAACATCTTTTTTAAAATTAGATATTCTAGGATTAATAACACCTTTGCTAATATTGTCAACTATAGAATATGCAATTAAAGCCTTTTCACCAGCTAGTTTTAATTTTGAAGAATAAGCATGCAAAATATATAGAGGCTTAAACATAGCTTTAAGTTCATTAACATAACTGCTTGCTTTTGTAGGAGAATGTAAATCTTTATATTGTCTTAAAAAAGTTTTATAAATATTTTCATCATACTGGTCTCTTATACGTTCCAAAAGTTCAATATCTTCTAAATCATTAGAAAATTGAGCTAATATTTTTTCTTTTTTACTTTTAGGCTCTAAAGAATTATCATCTATTGGATTTAAAGCATTGAATATAAGAGTATCCATTTCTAAAAATGCTGAAATAACACTCTTATCTATAAATCCCAAAAACTTATTATGTACATTTCCGCCAAATGTTGTTATGGTTTTACTAGATAAAGCATCTAACCATAATTTTAAACCTAAAAACATACTTTTTTGTTTTTTTACAATTAATGTATTGTTTGGCTTTTCTTTTTTAGTAGATTGAGGTGTATTAGTATAAACGTAATTTCCTCTTGGCGTATTATTATTAGGATAATTATTTTTAGGCTTATTATAATTATTAGGAGTAGTTTTTCTGCTAGATGAAGAATCTGAAGCGGTTTGTTTTTTTCTATTAGTTACTACCTCACCGCCTGCATCTACAAATTTATTAAATAAATTTCTTCTGTCATCTTCTTTAAGATTATCCAGCTTTAATCTATTTCTAGTATTATCTATATCACCCATAGAAAATAACTCCTAAAAATATAATATATTTTATTTACCCCTATGTATCATAGTGGCTGTAGCCTGATTACCTGCTAAAATAGTCATACTAGATATTTGAACATGTCTTTTTCTAGTAATAACGTATTCTATATTATCGGCTATATCTTCTGCATATAAAGGGTCAAAACCCTTGTAAACATTATCAGCCTTCTCTTTATCTCCTTTAAATCTAACTGTAGAAAACTCTGTGTTTACCGCACCTGGCTTTATATTTGTTACCCTTATAGGTTTGTCTATTAATTCAACTCTTAAAACATCTCCAAACATCTCTACAAAAGATTTACTAGAACAATAAATAGCTCCGCCAAAATATGCTTCATCTGCAGCAGTGGAAGCTAAATTAATGATATCAGCATTTTTACTGTTAAGCATTAAAGGTATTATCATTCTAGTTAATACTATTAAGCCTTCGCAGTTTACTCTTATCATCTGTAAGCTGTCTTCTATATCATTGTTGTAAAAATAATCCTTACCTAAAGCAAGTCCTGCATTATTAATAAGTATATCTATATTCTTCCATTCATTTTCTAATGAAGATACAGCATTTTTTATACTATTGGTATCAGCATAATCTACTTTTATAACCTTTACTTTTACATTATAATCTTTTTCCAACATACTTTTTAGAGACTCTAATTTCTCAATTCTCCTAGCTGTTAAAATAAGATTAACGCCATTAGAAGCAAGCATCTTAGCAACCGCTTCACCAATACCAGCACTAGCTCCAGATATAAAAGCTAATCTTCCTTTAATATCCTCTTTATACATAAAAGCGCCTTTATAATTATTTATTGCTCATAAGTTCTTATTCTGCCAGCAACATCTTCAGCAGTATATTGCATACCAACCTCTTGAAGATATTTTGAAATTAAAGTATCCATTTGTTTTTTTAACCCTTTTGAATATAATTCAGCAACAACAGTACAGTTTTGTTTAGAATCCCATTTGCTCTCAACTATAGATACCCCTCTCACTCTTCCTGCAACTCTCTCTTGTATTACATACTCATCTATCATACCTTTTTCTGTAGAGCTTAAAGATTCTACATAAGAACCAACTATTTTAGCTACTATTTTATTTTTAGCATCTAGCTCTGCAGCCTGTCTTGATGCAACTTCTCTTCTAAACTTATCATCAGTATCTATATCTTCACTAGGAGAACCCATTCCCATTACCCTAAAAGTATCATCATTTATCCAACCTTCAGGATTGTTTCTGCTAACTCCAGTTCCGCAAGAAGATAATACTATCATCATCATAATAGTTATAATCAAGTATAATTGTTTATTTTTCATATAGTGTACCTCCAATTCTTTCATAATATAACTATATCTAATATTATATATATTAATAATATGATTGCAATAGTGTAAATCAAAATTTAATATTGTATAATTACACATATGACACTTATATTTTAATTTTGTTTTTGACAATTTTTTATATTAAACTATAATAAAAACATATTTAAACTAAATTTTAAAATTAAAAAAATTATTTTTATAGAGGTATTCAAATGCTACAATATGCTGTTATAGGAGTTGGTACTTTAGGTAAGGCTCTAATAAATAGATTAATGAATAAACCTTCAATAGAAGTATTGGCAATAGATAATGACATCAATGAAATAGAAGCTATAAAAAATAGTGTTACTCAGGCTATGAAATTAGATTCTACTCAAAGAGAAGCATTAGAGGCTATAGAAATTAATAAATTCGATGCTGTTATAGTTACTATAGGTGAAGATATTATGACAAGCATATTAACTTCACTAATATTAAAAGAATTAAATGTAAAAAATATAATAGCAAGATATTCTGATGAAAGACATAAAGCAATATTAAGTAAAATAGGAATCACACACCTTGTAAGCCCAGAAGAATCTATGGGTATACATATAGCAGAACAGCTTGAAGTTGGAGATTCTCTGCTTTTATATGACTTAACTGAATATCACTCTATAGTAGAGTTTCCTGTGCATGCTGGGCTTGCAGGTAAAAACTTAAAAGAACTTGATTTGAGAAAAAAATATAAAATCAATGTTGTAGCTATAAAAAAAGAAACAACTAGTATATTAGGAGAGAAAAAGATTATAGTTGATTGTACTCCAGACCCTGATGAATCTATGGTTGAGGGAGATATACTTGTAATAGCCGGACATGATAAAGATATAGAAAAATTAAATAGAAAACTTTCTGAATAATTTTTTATATATAATTTAAAGAGCAATATAATGAATAACTACTTTGCAAAAATGCTTATTGTTGTAGGAATCATTGCTATAATAATAGGCATATTAATATTATTAAAAATTCCAATTGGAAAACTTCCTGGTGATATTGTAATAAAAAAAGAAAATTTCACCTTTGTCTTCCCAATAGTAACTTCTATAATAGCGAGTATAGTATTATCTTTTATAATGTGGATAATCTCTAAATTCTAATAAAAATATTGTATTAATATATATATATTTTTTTATTTATTTTTCTTTAGGCTTGCAAAAAAGAATTGTCTCCCCTCCCCAAGGTGAATAGCTTCTTATATAATACTCATAATCATCAGCAATAGTTTTTATAAATACTGGAATCTTAAAAAAATCTTCCATAAAAAGCTCCCCTCCATGATAAATTGCAACTGCTAAACTTGGTCTATATTTTTTTATTGTGTTTACAGCACCCTCTAAAATTTTCTGTTCGGCTCCTTCAACATCCATCTTTATATAATCAATTTTTTTTATGTTATTTCTATCTACAAACATATCCAAAGTAATAGCATGCTTTTTTATTGTAGGAGTGTTAGGAGTCATAGAAACAAAATCTATATCTCTCTCATAATCTAAAAAAATCTCATTTTCTAATATTACATTATTAAGATTATATTTATCTTTAATATTTTTAAGAACATTGTAAGCATTATTATCAGGTTCAAAAGCATATATTTTAGCATTATTAGAGCTTCTCTTAGAAAAAAAGTAAGTGCTGTCCCCCTTCCAAGCACCAACATCAAATAATACATTATCTCCTTTCACTTCAAATACATCTTTTACATTATACTGCTCTAAACCAAATATATAAAACAACAAAAAATTCTCTATTTCATTAGGATATTTATGCTTTTTTAAATAAAATAATACCCTCTTTATTCCCCAAAAAAATATGTTTATAATTCCATATTTCATGCTTAACTTTATTTTTTTATTTATATTAGTATACGCATCGCTATAAAAGGCAAGCATATATCTATATAATACAATTTTCTTAAAAATATTTTTTGAATAATCTTCTTCAAGCATACTATAAAAAATATCAAAATTATCTGTATTAATCAATGCCTTTATAAAACTGTCGCTATTTTCTTTTTCTTCTATAAACTCTTTTGTAAATTTGTTTCCAAGCTTTTTTCTGCAATCAGTTAATAATTCATTAGATACACTCATAAAAATGCCATAAAAGTTTTTCTTATAGTATAACATATAAAAAATATTTATCTAACTATTATTATAAATTTTATTTTATTGAAAAAAATACAATTCTATTATAAAGTATATGTATATTTAAGATAATAATACTATTAAAGGAGATGCATAAATGATAGTAGCACCTAAAATATTGAATAATATATGTACTACAGCTCACCCATTAGGATGCAGGAAAGAGGTAGAAAATCAAATAAACTATGTAAAATCTAAAGGAAAAATAAAATCAAATGTAAAAAATGCTCTTATATTAGGAAGCTCTGGAGGATATGGTCTTGCAAGCAGAATTGCTATAGCTTATGGACTTGGAGCTAAAACTATGGGAGTTTCATTAGAGAAAGCAGCTACAGAAAGAAGAACAGCTACACCTGGCTGGTATAATAATATGGCTTTCAGTGAGTTTGCTAAAAGAGATGGTATAGAAGAGTTAAGTCTTAATTTGGACGCTTTTTTAAATGCTTCAAAAGAAGAGGTAATAAAAGAGGCTAAAAAGTTTTTTGACGGAAAGATAGATTTATTTATATATAGTTTGGCTGCTCCTGTGAGAACAGATGAAAAAACAGGTACTTTATATCGTTCTGCATTAAAGCCTATAGGTAAAAAATATGAGGGTATGGGAATAGATTTTATGACTGAAGAGTTATTAAATGTTTCTATAGAACCTGCAAATGATGATGATATAAAAAATACTGTAAAAGTTATGGGCGGTGAAGACTGGGAGCTTTGGACTAATGCTTTACTTGAAGCAGATATGCTTGCAGAAAATGCTATTAATATAGCTTATTCTTATATAGGACCAGAAATAACTAAAGCAGTTTATAGAGAAGGAACTATTGGAAGAGCTAAAGATGATATAGAAAGCACAGCTCATAGACTTGATAAAAATATGCAAAAAAAGATAAACGGACATGCTTATATATCTGTTAACAAGGCTGTTGTAACAAGAGCTTCTTCTGTTATACCTACTGTTCCTCTTTATATTGGAATATTATTTAAAATAATGAAGGCTAAAGGCTTACATGAAGGCTGTATTGAACAGATGTATAGGTTATTAAGTGATAAATTATATAATGGAGGCGATATACCTTTAGACTCTGTTAATAGAATTAGACTTGATGATTGGGAGCTTAAAAAAGATGTTCAAGAAGAAGTATTGAATGCTTGGAAAATACTTAATCAGGATAATTTAAAAGAGTTGGCTGATATGTCTATGTTTAGAAAAGATTATATGAATATGCATGGATTTGAAGTTGAGGGAATAGATTATTCTAAAGATGTAGAAATATAATTTTTTATAATAAACAAATTATTAATTAAGGGCTTTACTTTTTGTATAGCCCTTTTTCTTTTTTAAATTATTTATAAAGTTATAATTTTTTATTAGCTTTAGATTTTCTAAATATTGATACAGCGTAAAGAATAGCTGCTAATATAATAATTGCTAATGTAATAGCTCTATTAAAATTCAACTCTTCTTTATATACAAATATAGCAAGCAACGTTGCAAGCAAAGGAACAAAAAATTGCAAAAAACCTAAAGTAGAAACCTCTAAAGATTTAGCAGCTTTTGCATATAAGTATAATGGTATACCTGTTGCCACTCCTGCAAACATTAAAGTTATCCAAGTATTAGTAGGCTGAGGCGTAGCTGGAAAATAAAGTTTAGATATAATAATTGAAGGTATTAATATAGATAAAGTCTCTAAAAATAAACTCTCCCAACCAGAATATATAGTCATCTTTTTTAATATTCCATATACAGAAAAAGTTAAACCTATAAAAAATGCCATTATAGGAGGCTTGCCCAATGTAATAGTTTGATATATCATACCAATAAACATTAAAACAATAGCTAAATATTCTAATACAGTCTTTTTCTCTCTAAAAAATATTATGCCTATTAATATGCTTAAAATAGGAGCTATATAATAAGCAAGCCCTGCCTCTAATACATTACCAGAGTTTACAGTATAAATATATAAATACCAATTAAGACCAAGAAAAATACCTGCTATAAAAATTAAAACAAGAGGTTTTATTCCTCTGTATAAATTAGCTTTTTTAAATATTATTATAATAAGAGTAAATATAAAAGTAGTGATAACTCTCACTCCAAGCACAAAAGCGGAATCAAAGTTCTGAACAGCCTTCCAATATATAGGAAGAAGTCCCCACATTATATAAGCACTAGCCGCAAGAAAAATAGATTTATTGTTATTGTTTGACATAAGTTAATTAATATTCCATTTTAAATTTTTGAAATATAATAAACTCAATTTAAATATTTTCAATATAATATTTTAAAATAAAAATAAAAAAAGGAGGCCTTATTCAAGCCCCCTATTATTTTTAATTAATTATTATAAATTAATAGCTTTCAACTCTAACTTCAAAGAATTTTTTAGCATGTTTACAAGCAGGACAAATTTCAGGAGCAGCTTCGCCTTCATATATATATCCGCAGTTTCTGCATTTCCATTGAACTTTAGTATTTCTTTTGAAAACTGTACCATTTTTTACAGCTTCTCTTAATTTAGCATAACGCTCTCTATGTTCTCTTTCAACGTCACCGATTAATTTCATAGAATGAGCAATCTCATCGAAACCTTCAGCAGCAGCTTCTTTAGACATAGTAGGATACATTTCTTCATACTCATAGTTCTCGCCTTCCCAAGCAGATTGTAAGTTTTGAAGAGTATCACCTATACCATTAAGATATTTAAAATGAACTTTAGCGTGTTCTCTTTCATTTTCTGCAGTTTCAAGGAATATTGCAGCTATTTGCTCATAACCTTCATTTCTAGCAACGCTTGCAAAATATGTATACTTGTTCCTAGCCATAGATTCGCCAGCAAAAGCATCATGTAAGTTCTTTTCTGTTTTTGTTCCTTTTAAATCTTTCATTTTATTTCTCCTTAAATTGTATAATTAAAAATTAAGTTATTTTGCTTTATTTAATCTTTCTGCAACATAATCCCAATTTACTAAATGCTCTACAAAAGTAGTAAGGAAATCAGGTCTTCTGTTTTGATAATCTAAATAATAAGCATGTTCCCAAACATCGCAAGTTAAAACACCATGTACTTTATCAGCAATAGGGTTCATAGCATTAGCATATTTTCTAACTTCTAATTTACCATTATTTAATACCAACCATACCCAGCCAGAACCAAATTGTGTTTTACCGCCTGTAGTGAATGCTTCTTTAAAAGCATCAAAACTACCAAAGTCTGCCTCTATTTTACTTTTTACTTCAGCAGGTATAGCAACATCTTTTTTTAACATCTTGAAAAACTCTTCATGGTTATAAACCTGACCAGCATTATTAAATAGTGCTTGTTTTTCACTATTGTTATGAGAAAGAAGTATCAATTCCTCTATACTTTTTCCTTCCAATGATTTGTCTTTAGATACTAAATCATTAACTGTTGTTACATAAGCATTTAAGTGCTTACCATGATGGAAGTCTAAAGTATTTGAAGACATATATGGTGCTAAGTCCTCTTTGCCATAAGGCAATTTCATTAACTCAAACATATTTTATCTCCTTTATTTATTAAACATTAAAAATATTAAACTATTTTTTATTTATGTCAAGTGTATTTATTAAATAATACAATTAACTTATTAGTAATATATATTAATAAGGCATGCCAATTAAAACTGACATGCCTTAAGTTATTTTTTTTATTTTATTATTGTGCTGTTTCTGTATTTTCTGTAGTAGTGTTATTTGCTGTATTAGCTTCGTTTGCTTCTCCCTCTTTATAAACAGGAGCTACATCTCTAGATAATACCTCATCTTCTGTATTAGCATATACAAAACCTAACTCATCATAATATTTAGAATATATAGCTTTAAATCTATCAGAAGTTGTATATAACACTTTATGATATTTAGTGATAAGAAGTTTATACTTAGCAGATTTAATATTTTCATCTTCATTTTTCAAAGTAGTTAAATCCCATAAGTTATTGAACATTTCATTAAGATAATAAACTTTTCTAATATCTCCAGTATTTCCATTATTAGCTAATAAATAATTAACTCCAGCTAAATAAGTATTAAGCATTATTAAATTGCTAGCAGAGTTCTGATTATTTACTTCATTTTCTAAAGCTTTATTAAAGTGATATCTGCTCATTGAATAATAGCTAGGAGAACCTTTAAATAAATTAAGTATACCAGCATAAAGATTTAATTCATAATCAGTTTTAGCAAGTTCATTAGTTTTTCCTAATATTTCATAAGTAGGACGTATGCTATTATATAAATCTATAGCTTTATAAATTTCTCTAAGACCCAAATCAACATTGTTATCAGTAGAAATAGGTCTAGCTACTAAATCATAATAGTTAATAGCATTGTAGAACATTTCATTAGTGTCTGTAAAATTAACATTAGTATAATTTTGTAATATTTTATTAGCTTTATATAATACTCTAAAAAGATAATCATCTCTTATAATATTTAAATTAGTTTGAAGAATATTATACTCTTTATCTAAATTAGCATCATCTACATTTCTCAAATCAGCAAAATTAGGTGAGAAAGGCACTATACCTTCTACAGTATTAGTATTTTCTGCAGTATCAGTATTTTGCTCTTGAGTTGTTGTCTGCTGTTCAGTAGTTTGTTGTGCTTCATCCTGAGCATAAACAAGATTTAATGATAAAATCATTACACTTAATACAAGAAATAACTTTTTCATGTATAACTCCTATAGGTTTTTAATAATTATTTAGCCATATATAAATGTTGCTTAAAGCCTTATAAAGTATCATTTTTGGCTGACTATTAGTATTTAATAAAGTATTAATTAAAGAATCTAATTCATCTATAGCCCATATAATACTTATATCGGAAACGGAATTAGGAAGTATATAGCTTCTTTCTTCTATTTCCAAATATTTATCTTCCAGAGATTTTTTAAGAATATTAATTAATTCTCTTATGGTATCTATAATATCATACTCGCCTTCTGAGAGGAGTGTAATGATAGAAGACACTTTTGAGGCATTATTCTTTAAACTTGCATCTATGAAAGACAATAATACTTCCCTAATATTATCGCTTGTATTTGATTTTTTGTCAAGCAAATATTTTATAGCTTTAGACATACTTCCTGAAGAATATTGAAGTGCTAGGGCTGTTTTCTCTTCGCTTAGCCTTAATCTTTTCATTAGTATAGACCTTAAAGTGTTTTCTGAAAGAGATGAAAACCTAAGCTCCATCATACGTGATATTAAAGGCTTCATTCCGTCTTGAACTAATTTGTTTGTATCTGAAGTTATCAAAATAAATATATTGTTATCAGACGGCTCTTCTAATGTACGCAAAAATATATTAGGGGCTCTTTTATCCATTAATTCTATACCTTCAATTATTATTACCCTCTTTCTGCCTAATCTTGGTTTTCTGTATGTCATTTCTATTATATTTCTAATAGTATCTAATGGTATAACTGTATGAATTATATTATAATGTATCTTCTTCAATGCTGTAAAAAAATCACCATCTATAGAATATTTCTTTTTGCCGCCTTTTGCTTTTACTATATTAAGTGCATCTTTAGATTTAGTCCTAAAAATAGAATCTATAAACTCAACATTATCCTCATTAAGCTCATTTAAAGTATAATTAACAGCCAAATAGTAAGGCTCTATTAAAGCATATCTAGAACTTTCTTTTTTGTTTCCAAGCATATACTCTTTAGGCTCGCTTGATGGATAATTATCATAGCTATCAAAAAGCATAGATTCTACTTTATAAAGTATAGAACGGCATTCTGTATAAAAATTATTAAATAAATGAGGAAGTTTATATTCTAAATACTGATTAAAATATATTTCAGCATTTCTAAACCTCTCATCAGTGCCGGCAACTACTACATCAGGGTGCTTATAATTATCTACCATCTTGCAAGATTCACATTCATCACAGTAAGTGCCGTTATTTCTCTCGCATAAAAGAACTTTAGCATAATTTAAAGCACTTTCATATTTCCCAACTCCCTCTTCTCCATAAAACAAATAGGCATGATGAAGTCTGCCGCTTTTATATATACCAGCCATTATTTTTAAAGGGGTTGTTTGCCCTAATACTTTAGCCAATTATCTCTCTCCATTTTTTTATATTTAATTTATAAATTATAACAAAATTTATAGCAATATAAATTTGATATTTTACATATATGTTATATATTATATATATAAAGAAATAAATTTTTAAGGATTTTATTATGTCATTAGAAAATAACAATAATAATATATCAAGAGAAGATTTAGAAGAAATGGAAAAAAAGAATAAGAGATTATTCAAAAAAATATTATTAAACTCTGAAAGATTAGATAATGCCGAAGAAGGAATAAATAATTTACAATATCATATAGAAGCCTTAAATAGAAACCTAGATTCTATAAATGACATAGACTTAAAAATAGAAATTCTATTAGAAAAGGCAAATGAGCTAATAGAAGAAAATATTCAAAAAAATGAAATACTAATACAAAATGCAAATAAAAAGCTCGAAGAACAAAATAGTGAATTTGAAAAATCTATAAATGAAAAGTTTAAAGAAAAACTAGAAGAACAAAATATTAAAAATCATGATATTATAAAAAATATTAATGAAGTAATAAATCTAAAATTAGAAGATAATAACATAAAAAATACTAAATTAAATGAAGAGCTATTAAAGAAAACAGCAGAACTATTAGAAGAAAATACTAAGAAAAATGAAATATTAATACAAAATGCAAATAAAAAGCTAGAAGAACAAGGCAGCGAACTTATAAATAATATCAATGATGAAATAAAAGAAAAATTAAAAGAGCAAAATATTAAAAATGAACAATTCATAAAAACTCTTAATGAGATTATGAATACAAAATTAGAAGAACAAGATAAAAGAAATGATATTAAGTTAGAAGAAAACAGCAAAAAAGCTAAAGACATAAATGAAAATATCATAAAAACAACAAATGAAATGCTTGAGAAATATGACAAAAGCCATGAGGTATTAATTGACTATACTAATAAAAAGCTAGAAGAACAAGTTAAAAAGAATGATGAGTTTCTCAAAACTATTAATAACTCTATAAATATAAGATTTGAAGAGCAGGACAAAAAAAATAAAGAGTTTAATGATTTAATAAACAAAAATCATAATGAAATAATAAAAACAACAAATGAGATGCTTGAGAAATATGATAAAAGTCATGAGGTATTAATTGATTATACTAATAAAAAGTTAGAAGAGCAGAATATTAAAAATAATGAATTAATTAAAACTATTAATAATTCTGTAAATACAAAACTTGAAGAACATGACAAAAAAAATAAAGAGTTCAATGACTTAATAAATAAAAATCATAATGAAATATTAGCAAGAACAAATAGCATGCTTGAAAAATACGACAAAAGTCATGAGGCTATTATAGATTATACAAATAGAAAAATTGAAGAAAATGATATAAAAAATAAAGAGTTCTTAAAAACTCTAAATAATGCAATGAATGATAAATTGCAAGAGCAAGAGAAGAAAAATAATGAGTTCAATCAGTTAATCAATAAAAATTATGATGAAATACTTTCTAAAGCAAATAATATGCTTGAGAAATATGACAAAAGCCATGAAGTATTGATTGATTATACTAATAAAAAAATAGAAGAACAAGATATTAAAAATAAAGAATTCTTTAATACAATGAATAAGTCAATAAATGAAAAACTTGAAGAACAAGATAAAAAAAATAAAGAGTTTAATGACTTAATGAATAAAAATCATAGCGAAATATTATCAAAAACAAATAATATGCTTGAGAAATATGATAAAAACTATGACACATTAATAGAATATACAAATAAAAAAATAGAAGAGCAAAATAATAAAAATAATGAGCTTGTAAAAAATATTAATAATGCTGTTAACTTAAAGATGGAAGAGCAGGATAGAAAAAATAGAGATTTCAGCAACAGTATGGAAACAAGAATGAATGATATGCTCAAAAAATATGATAGAAATTATGAAACATTGATAGATTATACAAATAAAAAAATAGAAGAAAACAGCATAAAAAATAGTAATTACATAACAACTCTAAACAATGCTAAAAATATTATAAATGAGTTTAATAGCGACAAAGAAAAATTAAAAGAATATACAGACAGACAAATAGAAAAACAAGAGCAAAAAAATAAAGAGTTTAGAGATGATATGGCTAGACAATATGATAATATGTTTAAGACAACTGATGCAATGCTCATAAGACAAAAAGAAGCAGAATTATCATCAAAAAACAAAGCAAACAACTTTGCTATAATTATGGGTTCTTTAGCTGCGGTAGTTATAGTAGTTGTTATAGCTTTACAGATACTATAAATTATGTACTTTTTTGATAATGAAGAAAATGAAGAAATAGATAAACTGCATTATGAGAAATATTATTTAGACTTGGGCTATAAATATATTTGCGGTATAGATGAAGTTGGACGCGGTTCGCTTTTTGGAGAGGTTACTGCCTGTGCTGTTATAATGCCTTTAGATGATGATATAATAAAAGAGGCAAACGATTCCAAAAAACTTACCGCAAAAAAAGAGAAGAGCTATATAAAATTATCATACAAAAAGCATTATCATATTCAGTATATTCTGTAGCTGCAAATACTATAGACAAAATTAATATATATAATGCTACAAAACTAGCTATGCTTAAAGCAGTTGAAGGTTTAAGCATAAAACCTGATATATTATTAATAGATGCCATGAAAATCGATACTGAAATAAAACAAGAATCTATAATAAAAGGCGATTTAAAATCATATTCTATAGCATGTGCAAGTATAGTTGCAAAAGTAAGCAGAGATAAAGCTATGGATAGATTATCAGAGAAAAATAAAGAATATGATAAATACAAAATATCAAAAAACAAAGGCTACGGTACAAAAGAGCATATTGAAGCTATAAAAAAATATGGTGCAAGCGATTTACATAGATTATCATTTGAACCTATAAAATCTATAAAAGAAGAAAATAGTTTTTTTATATAAAATGCTAAACATTAATAATAAATACTCAAACATAATAATAAATAGCAAAAACTCTCAAAACATTAAAGATGGAGATATTGTAAGATATTCTCTCATGCGTAAACTGGATAACAATAAAGCTATTATTAATATAATGGGCAATAAGGTTGTGGCATTATTCAAAGATGGAATGCAAGATAAAGGATTTGCAGTCATTAACAAAGAAAATGGCAAAATAGTATTAAAGCTTCTTAAAGATGTAAACAGCATTAAAGAAGCAAGAGAGGCTATAAATAACAATGCCGTGAAAGATACTTTAGTTTTAAATAGCAATAAAGAAAATAATACTGAAATCTCTTCTATACTATTAAAAAATTCTATTAAACAAAGCCCTGAAAATATCACATATTTAGAGAGAATTATTAAATATATACCTCAATTAGATGATAAAAAAATGAAGTTTATACTGCATTCTATGTCTAATGGAATATATTTTAGTATAGATGAATTAGAAATGTTTGAGAATATTTTTTCAAAATTTAATAATTTGCATTCTATTATAAAAAACTCTAACAAAAATATTGAAAAAACCGAAATATTACTAACGCTTTTAAAAGAAATTAATGATACTGACAAAAGCCTAAAAAACTATATATCTTCAAATGGAAATTTGAGTGTATGGTTTATGCTCTTTGATATGCTTCAAGATGAATTATCTTCTGATAGTTCTAATATGCTTAATCTTCTTTTAAAGATATTATCCTCCAATAGGAGAAATAAAACTTTTAGAGAAGGTTCTTTTTTAATACCAATACCTTTTATGGTTAATAATGAATTAAAAGAGGTACTTCTTTATATAAATAGAAAAGATAATAAAGCTAAAAATTTAGAGTTTATAGCTTATGATAATAATAAAGAACTATGCAAAATAGAAATTGTAAAAGATAATAAATATATTATTAATTTGTTTTTATTTGATAAAAAATTATTTTTAAAATGCCAAAATATAAAAACAAATATAGATAAAGAATTAGAAAAGTTTGATAATATAGAATTGGAGATAAATTATGAAAAAAGAGATTGAAAATGCTGTTGCTTTGCTTTATGAGAGAGAGATACATAATGCTCCAATAGTGATATCAAAAGGTGAAAAACTTTTAGCTAAAAGAATGATAGAAATAGACTAAAAAAAATAAAGTGCCTATAGTATCAGATGAAGATACTGTAAAAGAACTTATGCATTTAGAAATAGGAGAAGAGATACCATATTCAGTTTATGAAGCAGTTAGTATAATATTAAAATATGTATATAAATTAAAGGCAGAGTAAAAAAATAATTATGGACAAGATTACTAGCATTAAAGTAGATGATATCAAGACCAAAATTGATAAGCAGGATATTTATATCTATAATGGTTTTATGGCTATTAGTAAATATATAAAATCTATAGATGAAGATATAAAAAGATTAAAAAAATGGGATATAGAAGAAGTATTTATAAAAGACTCTGATGCTAATGCTGATGGATATCAAACTCCTGAAGATTTTGAAAAGTTTGCTAGAGAATGTATAGTATACAAAAATATATACATGGGTATATTAGAAAAAGTAAAAACAAGCCTAGGAGATTTTAGATATAATAATATAGTTAATATATCCAATTTAAAATCAATCATAGACAGTATATTAGACCTTATTAATAAAAATATGAATGCAGCCATAGCATTATTAAATATTGAAAACTTAAGCAGAGATGACTATTATTATATAAGGTCATTAAATGTATCTATGATATCTTTAATGCTTGGCAAAGTAATGAAATTTCCTGAAGATAAATTACAAAAATTAGGACTAGGTGCTATACTTTATGATATAGGACTTATTAGAATACAAGATAAAGTTTTAAATAAACATGAACAATTTACTCCAGAAGAATATATTGAAATAAAAAAACATACAGTATTTGGTTATAAAATAATAAAAACAAATTTTAGATTAGAAGAAGAGATAGCAGTTATTCCTCTAGAACATCATGAACATTATAACGGCAAAGGATATCCAAGAGGAATTAGCGGCAATCAAATACATTTATATCCAAAAATCGTTGCTGTTGCACATTCTTTAGAAAAAATATTAAAACCTATAAGAATATCAAAAGACAGTAAAAGAACACCTACATATGCAAAAATTGTTAATGGTGTTAAAACGGTTGAAAATAAAACATTATCTGATGCTGTAAGAGAAATAATAAAAGGAGCTAATATTAAATTTGACCCTATAATAGCAAAGCTTGTTGTAGGAACTTTTAGTGTTTATCCTGTAGGAACAGTTGTGGTTTTGAATGACAATAGGAAGGGCTTAGTATTTGCTACTAATATTAGTTATCCTATTAGGCCAATAATAAAAATAGTATCCGATGAAAATGATAATTTTATTGAAGACGGAGAAGTAATTAATTTGATAGAAACTAATAAATTATTAATAAGCGGGGTAGATAAAGATAGTAATATTTTAGAGGAGGTAAAGTCAAGACTATTGGATAAAAAAGAAAATAATGATGGCAATTAAATGAAAAGTAAAAAAGAAATAGGCAATCTTGGAGAAGATATTGCCTTAAATTATCTCGAAAATCTTGGGTATGAATTATTAGAAAGAAATTATAAAAGCAGCATAACAAGAGGAGAGATAGATTTAATAATGACAAAAGGAGTTGTTATTGTGTTTGTAGAAGTAAAATATCGAAGACAGGGAAGTTTTGGATATGCAGCTGATGCTATCACAGAGCGTAAGAAACAAAAGCTCTATGAGACAGCTGAGGAATACTTAATTAAAAAAGGATTAAGTTTAAGTCAAAAATGTTCCTTTGGGGCAGTTTTAATAGACGATACCAACTATAGTAGAGAAATTTCTTTTGTAGAAGACATTTTTATATAGGGGTATTGTATGAAAACGGCTGTTAAAATAAATTATGAAAAAATAGAAATTTATAAAAAGAAATTAAAAGATAAAAAGTATGTAGATAAAGCTATAGAAAGGCTTGCTGGACACTTAATTAGTGCTGTTATAGATTAATATAATTAAGGGTATAAAATGAATATAATAGACAGAGGTAAATTAACTTTATTATTAGAAAGTGAAAGCTTAAAATTATTATCAGAAAAATTAGATGATAATTTTGAAAAAGCAGTTAATGAGTTATTTAATATTAAAGGCAGAGTAATAACCTCTGGAGTTGGTAAGAGCGGACATATTGCAAGAAAAGCAGCTTCAACTTTCGCTTCAACCGGAACACCTAGTTTTTTCGTTGACCCTAATGAATGTTTGCATGGCGACTTTGGTATGATAACTAAAAATGATTATTTAGTATTATATTCTAAAGGCGGAGAGTCAAGAGAGATAATAGAATTGGTAAATTGGTCTTGCAGGCAGAATATACCATATATAGCAATTACCAATGATGAGTCTTCTACTCTATCAAAAAATGCAAAAATAACATTACTCACACATGTAAAAGAAGAAGCTTGTCCTTTAAAATTGGCACCAACTGTTAGTACAACAGCTTCTTTAGCTTTATCTGATGCTTTGGCTACTGCTTTAATGGAGCTTAGAGGATTTAAAGCTGAAGACTTTGCTATATTTCACCCAGGCGGAAGTTTAGGAAGGCAATTAGCTAAAGTAAAAACTATTATGCATACCGATAACTTGCCAATTATAAATTTGGAAACATCTCTATATGATGCTTTATTTAAAATCATAGAATGTAAATTAGGCATTGCAATTATTACAGATGATAATGGTATTCTTAAAGGCATTATTGTAGATGGTGATTTAAAAAGATTATTGGTAAAAGACAAACAAATAGAAAACATTCTAAAAATCAAAGTAAAAGATATAATGAATAACAACCCTAAAGTAATATATCAAGATACACTTATAGGTGAAGCCTTGCATTTAATGGAAGGAAAAATCACTAATCTTGTAGTGGTTGAAGATACTAAAGACGGCAAAAAACCTATAGGTATAGTTCATATACATGATATTCTAAAAATAAAGGCTTTTTAAGCTTCTAAATAGCCTTTATCTAATAGAGATTTTTTTATTTTATTCGTTTCTAATTTATCATCAGTTGTAACTGTGATATATTTTAAACTATCCATACTAGATAATTTTTCTATATTAAAACCTCTAACATTTTCTAGTATAAGTATTTTAATTTTTTTATTATTAAATATTGGCTCTAAATCTTCTAAACTTCTCAAATTTCTTAGTATTACTTTTTCTAAGTTCTCTAATTTTGATAAATCTGGAATATATTTTAATTCTGATATAGAGTTTAATTCTATTACTCTTAAATTCTTTAGCTCATTTAAAAAATCTAAAGTATTTATACCCTTCCCTTTTTCAATATATATTTCTTCTAAATTAGGCATTCTCTTTGGAATCTCATCAATATGAGTAGCAGATGAGAGTATTGATAATTTTTTTAGCTGACTCATCTTAGTAAAATGCTCCACTCTAATATTTGAAGCCCCTATATCGCAAAAACTTTTTCTACTTTCTATATAAACAGAATGTTTAAGACTAAAACCATTTTCCAAATAAAAACTGCTAAGCGTTTCAATACTGTCAAGCGGACTTAAAGCAACATCTTTATCAATATTTCCGTTGATATGCAAACTTATCAAATTGCCAAGTCTTGAAAAAAGATTTAAATTACTTATAGGATTTTTTAGAGAAGCATAAAATATTAAATTTCTTACTTCTGGTATAAATTTAATAATGTCTTCTCCAGATAAATTAGAACCGCTGTCTTTTTCTGAAGAAATATTTAAAAAGAAATCAGGTCTCTCTTTTAATACATCATTTAAAAAGGGTATCATGTCTTTTGATATGCCGCTATTATCTATAAATAAAGATATTCTCTCTTTGGAAGTTTTTAATTCTAATAAATCATTTTCATTTAATGATGAGATTTTTACGTTTTTCATAATTCCTCCATTTAATAAAAATTAAAGCACAGGGGCAATAATTCTACAAGCTGAATTTCTAAGTCTAATAAGAATAGATTGCTTTTTATATTCTTCCATAGTTATTTTATGAGACCTTGAAACATCATCTTTAAAAATTCTTTCAAATTTCAAAGCTGTATCTATATCATATATAACCGCATTCATCTCATAATGCAAATAAAAACTTCTTATATCCATATTACAAGTACCACAAGACACAATCCTTCCGTCTATAGCACAAAACTTACTATGCAAAAAACCGCTCTCATATAAATAAATATTAACCCCCGCTTTAAGTAAAGTTTCAAAATAAGTTTGAGCAACCCACCAAGCTACTAATTTATCAGGCTTACCCGTAATCATTAAATTAACATTTATTCCAGATAAAGCAGCATTTTCCAAATCATGCAAAAATCCATCATCAGGCACAAAATAAGGACTTTCTATATAAATACTTTCTCTAGCATCGGCTATCATTTTTGAATAAATCTTTTGTATAGAATCCCATTTAGAATCAGGACCAGAAGATATTATTTGCATAGGGAGATATTTATCTGTAGTAGAAGAAGGAAATAATTCCTGCATAAGTGAAGAGCCATTATCCATTAAATTATCTAAATCTCTTCCTCCTGCATTATGCCAATCACATACAAAAACATTCTGTATAAGATTACATGCATCGCCTACTATACGCATATGAGTATCTCGCCAAGAAGCAAATCTCTTTCCGCCGTCAATATATTCCTGCCCTAAATTCATTCCCCCCATATAAGCAACTATTCCGTCTATAACTACTATCTTTCTGTGATTGCGGTAATTAACATATCTAGTCCAGAATATAGAAAATGGGTCATGATAATATAAAAACTCTATACCATTTTTTTTAAGCTCTCTTTTGTATTTTCTGCTTATCCTAAGCATAGAGCCAAGTCCGTCAAATATAATCCTAACTTTAACACCCTCTTTAGATTTTTTTATTAGTATATCTTTTATTTTATTTCCTAATTTATCGCTTCTCCATATAAAATATTCCATATGTATTGTTTTTTCAGCGAGTTTTAAATTATTAATTAAATCATCAAATAAATCTTTGCCTTCATCAAAAACATAAACTTGATTTTGAACAGTAATTGGAGAGTATCCGCTTTTTATTGCAAGCTTTACTAAATTAGTATGTTTTGCATAATTACCGCCCATGTTATCTATGATATTCATTTGTTCTTCGAGCAAAGAAGAGAAATGTTTTCTTATCATATCTTCAGGAAGTCTTGCAGAAAGTTTTTTTCTAGATTTTTTCCAATTTACACCCAAGAATAAATAAAAAATAGCCCCAACATATGGTAAAAACACCAACACAGTAAGCCAAGCTATAAAAGAATAAGGCGGTCTATTTTCAAGAAGCATTTTTATTGCTATTAATATGACATATAGAAAAAATATAATAGTCAATATATAAATAAACATTTAATTAAAATCTCTAATTTAAAATATAAGCTTACATATTATTATTTATAGTATATAAGACAAATACAAAAAGTCAATGAATGCTTAATATATTTTAATATGCACTAAAAATTTTTTACTTTGGTTATTTTAATTTATTTGCAGGGCTTTGCCCCGCACCCCACTTCTTTTGGTGACCCAAAGAAGCAAAAAGACTGCATTTTTTAACTTAAAATACAGGTATTATCTTACATTTTATTTATATTCCAAACATACAAAGCTAAAATACTTGCACTTTTTGCAACTTTGACGAAGTCCGCACCGCGACCGAAGAGAGTACCTTTAGGTGCGAAGGCGGGAAAAAGAACAAGAAAAAACCTGATAAAAAATAATTGTTTCAATATGCACTAAAAATTTTTTACTTTAGTTATTTTAATTATTTGTGAGGACTAGCCCCCCTGCAAAGCGTGCCCGTATGGTACACACCCTCAGTTCTTTTACCAAGTAGGTACCTTTCGGTATTGGTATAAAAGAACCTTATATCCTTCGGATACGCTTCGCGAAGAACTGCATTTATGCTCCAAATTGATATAGCTTTTTTATAAAATTATTGTAAAAAATTAATAATACCTTTATAAAAATATATAAATTGACAAAACCAATATGTTTCAATATAATGATTTTTGTATTAGATTTTATATAAAAAATAGGAATAAAAATGGATAACAAAAAATTAGAAAGCACTGAAGAGGCTCTTTTTTCTCATGTATATTTTTATAAAATTTTATTTAAAGAGAAACCACAGCTGCCAAATATAGAATTGATAAAACAAAAATTAAGAGCTCTATATAATAATATAGAAACAATCTCTGAAGATAAAAACCTATACAGCATAATGATTAATGACCTTAAAGTAAAATTTCAAGATGATAAAGAATTGGGTGTTCAAGTTTTTATGTATGAGCCTATAGAGTTTGATTATAATGGCATAAGCGATGAAGTTTATAATCAGGCTTGGGATATAAAAGATACTAAAGAATTATTAAAAGAGTGCAAATATCAAGTAATGTTAAGCGACTTTTTGGCTGGCGGATTAGATTATAAAGACAGAACTACCCTACTAAACAATTGGCTTAATATAGCATTGAATATATTTCCTGATGCTATTGCCGTATATAACGAACAAAGCGGTAAAATTTTACTTAGAGAACAATTATTAAAAAATCAATACCCAAAAAATTTAAGATTCTTATATTCAGGATTAAATATTAGATTTTTTAAAGTGCAAAATACTAATGATATGATAGTTGATACCTTTGGGCTTTATTCTATAGGGCTTTCTGATATTCAGTACCATTTCCATGATTTGAACCCAAACAATATAATACAGCATGCTATGAATATTGCTGCTTATATATTTGAAAATGGCAACATTATAAAAAGTAATGATGAAATAGAGAGTATATTTAATGGCGTAAAATGGTTATGCAGATACGAAAAATCTTTAACTAAACCGTATAGAGAGGTATTAGATATTAATACTCTTGAATATGCTTCTGGAAAAAGAAATTAAATATATAAAAAAATAAGAATTTTTAAAATAAATTCAAAATAAAGTATTGACATGTTCTAAAAATATGTTAGAATAAACTAACAAATAGTTAGAGACTATAGTTGTTTTAAGCAAATTCTTTTTGTATCCTTAAATTGATACAATATATTTTATAACCTTCATTTAATTAAACTGTTTTGGCACCTTTACAAATAGTAGGGGTGCTAATTTTTTATTAACATCAAACAAAAACATTTATTTGACATTATCTCTTTTACTGCTATAATAAAAATATTATGAAAGTGATTAAATTGTTAAGAAGAATAGATAAAAAAGGTCAAGTAAGTATAAAAGACTATAAAGCTGAATATGTTGAAAATAAAAAAGATAAATTAAGATTCGATAAAATGCTTCATAAGGCTAGTTCTATGGGGCTTATCATAAAAAAAGGTGATGTATTAAAACTCACAAAAGAAGGAAAATACTATTTAGATTCAAGCAGTAATGAAAGAGATGAAAGACAAAGTTCAAAAAAACAAGAGTTAAAAAAATCCTCTTCCAAAAAAACATCTAAAAAAGAAAACAGCACTAAAACTAATGTTATAGAAAAGCCAGATATAAAAGTAGAAATAAACAATGCCAAAAAAGATGCTGAGATAGTAGCTAATGCATATAATATACCTACTGATTTTCCAAAGAAATGTCTTGAAGAAGCTAAAATACTTCCAGATAGCATGGAAAATGTTGGGCTTGAGTTTGACAGAATAGATTTAAGGAATATAAGAACTGTAACAATAGACGGCGCTGATTCTAAAGATTTTGATGATGCTATAAGTGTAGAGAAATTAAATGACGGATACAAAATAGGCGTGCATATTGCTGATGTAAGTTTTTTTGTAGCTGAGGGTTCTGCATTAGACAGGGAAGCAAGAAAGAGAGGAAATAGTGTTTATTTAATTGATACAGTATATCCAATGTTTCCGCATGAGCTTTCAAATGGAATATGTTCACTTAATGAAGGTGTAAGCAGATTCACAATGACAGTGTTTATCACTATAGATAATAAAGGAAATATAAAAGAAAGCACTTTTCATAAAAGCGTTATAAAGTCAAGCAGAAGATTAACTTACGATTATGCTCAAGATGTTTTGGACGGCATAGAACAAGATGAAGATTGGCTATTAGAACTTTTAAAAAATGCTGATGACATAAAAAAAATACTTCTTCAAAAAAGAATAGATAATGGAAGTATAGAGTTTAACCTTAATGAAACACAAATAATATTAGATAAAGGCGGAAACCCAAAAGACTTTTTTATAGGTGAGAGAAAAGAGACTCATAAGATAATAGAAGAATTTATGCTTCTTGCAAACTGCGAGGTTGCTAAGAGATTAAAAAATATAAAGGGTGCCATTTATAGAGTGCATGACAGTCCAGATTCTGAAAAGCTAGACACATTTAGAAGAATAGCATTCAACAGAGGCTACAGACTTACAACTGACAATGAAGGCAATTTGGATTTTCATTCGTTTATAGAATCTATTATTGGAAAGCCTGATGAAAAACTTCTGCTTACCCTACTCTTACGCTCTATGAAGCAGGCTATATATGATATTAATAATATAGGGCATTTCGGTCTTGGTTTTGAATATTATACTCACTTCACTTCGCCTATAAGAAGATATACTGACTTACTTACACATAGACTTTTAAAACTATCATTAGAAGGTGCTCAAAATATGAAACCTTCTATGCAAAAGATGTTTGATAATTGTGCTAAATGGTGCTCTAGAACAGAGAGAGTTGCTGTGGAATGCGAGAGAAGTTTATATAAAGTAAAAGCTGCGAGGTTTATGAAAGAAAAAGTAGGCAAAGAATACAACGGCATCATAAGCGGCATTACTAAATTTGGTATATTTGTTGAAATAGAAGATAGAGGAATAGAGGGCTTAATAAGATATGCAGATTTGAGACATCATTATCATTATGATGAAAATGAGCAGGCAGCATACAGCAATGAAGAAGCTAAATGGTATACGCTTGGAGATAAAATAAGAATAGTTGTTCATAGAGTAAATATAGAAGAGCTATTTATAGACTTTTTGCCTGCAAGCGAATTTGATAATGCATTAGATGACAGAGATATAATAGACAGCAGAGATTTTTTAAAGAAGAAGAAAGGCAGTAAGAATAAAAAAGAAATATACTCAAGAAAATCTAAACCTTTTAAAAACAAAAGCAGAAAAGAAAAAAAGAAATCTAAAAAGAAAAGATAACACTTGATTGATATTTATAATTATTGACAATGAATACTTTTCAATATACAATCAAATTGGTTTTAAGATATATGGGGTATATATGAAAAATATTATTTCTATTTTTGTTTTAATACTTTCGATAATTTCCTGCAGCGGCGGTAACAGCGGCAATACTAAACAAACAGAAAATACTCAAACTAATCAAACTCAAACAAATGAACAAGTATATATTAATCCAACAACTACAAATACTAATGAATATGTTCAAGTTACAAAAATGTATCCTATGTATTCTCAGACTTTCTTTTTAGCTGTACAATATAATAACATAGAAGGAGTTAAATCATATTTAGCTAAAGGAGCAAATCCAAATGCTCAAGATGAATACGGTTTTACAGCATTAATGTACGCTGCTTTAATGGGATATGATGATATAGCAAAATTACTTATAGAAGAAGGTACTGATGTCAATATTAAAGATAATGCAGGTGCTACAGCATTAATGTATGCTGCTAGAGATACAAATTATGAAATGGTTGAATTTTTATTAAAAAATGGTGCTGATGTAAACATTAGAGATACAGCAGGAGAAACTGCATTATATTATAGTATTAAGCATGATAGTTTCGGGCAAGAAAATGCTATAAAAATACTTAATTTATTAATAAAATACGGTGCTGATGTAAATACTAAAAACTATGAAGGAACATCTCTCCTTGATGTATCCTATAGAATTTCAGAATCTTTTGATAAAAATAAAGAAATGTTTAAAATATTAGTTGAAAATGGTTTTGATTTAGAGTCAAGAATAAAGACGGGTAGATCTGATTATGATTATACTCCTTTAATGATAGCAGCTTTAAGAAATGATTATGATATGGTTAAATATTTGCTTGATAAAGGTGCCAATCCTAATACAGCAAATAATGAAAAGAAAACTGCTTTAACGATTGCTAATGATTATGGAAAATTTGATATTTCAAAATTACTTATACAACAAGGTGCAAATATAAACACACAAGATGAACACGGTCTTACAGCATTAATGAACGCTGCTATGATAGGAGACTATGAAATGGTTAAATTTTTATTAGAAAATGGTGCCAATATAAATACTAAAGACAATGATGGAAACACTGTATTATATTACAATATTCGCTATGATCATTACGAAAAAGAAGAAATGCTAGAAAATGCTAAAAAAATATTTAATTTATTAATAAAATATGGTGCTGATGTAAATACTAAAGACAATTATGGAGCATCACTTCTTGATACAGCTTATACAACAGAATTGGCACTAAATAGAGAAATGTTTAAAGTATTAGTAGAAAATGGTTTTAACTTAGAATCAAGAATAAAGGGTAGGGAGTATTATTCTCCTGCTGATTATGATTATACTCCTTTAATGATAGCAGCTTTAAGAAATGACTATGATATGGTTAAATTTTTAGTTGAAAAAGGTGCTGATGTAAATGCTAAAACACATTCTGAACATAGCTCAGTAGAAACTCCCCTATTACTCTCATTAGATAATGAACATCCTGACTATAGATATTATTATTATAAAAATGAAAATTCATCTGCTGCAGAATTTTTAATAAATAATGGTGCAGATATAAATGTAACAAATGAGGATGGAGAAACACCTTTAATGTATGCTTCCAAACTTCATAATATAAAAGTGGTAGAACTTCTAATACAAAAAGGTGCTGATATAAATGTAACAAATGAGGATGGAGAGACACCTTTAATGTATGCTTCCAAACTTCATAACATAAAAGTGGTAGAACTTCTAATACAAAAAGGTGCTGATATAAATGCTTTCGATAATTATGGAAATACAGCCTTAATGTATGGTGTAAATAATTTAGAAACAGTAAAATTATTAGTTGAAAACGGTGCTGATGTAAACTCTCAGAAAGGAGGAAGTACTGCTTTAATATTAGCATGTAAACCTAGTTTGGAAATAAATATAGACGTAATAAAATATTTAGTTTCAAAAAATGCTGATATAAATGCCCAAGATAATGAAGGATACACAGCTTTAAACAAAACTCTTACTACTATGCCAGACTTTGAAATAGCTCATTTTTTAATAGAGCAAGGTGCTGATGTAAACATAAAGAATAAAAACCAATATACTCCTTTGATATATCTTGGTATGCTTGAAGGTAGTTTTTATAATATAAGTTTTCAGGAAAATCGTATAAAATTAGCTGAAGTTTTATTAGAAAAAGGTGCAGATATTAATGCAAAAGATTATAATGGATACACTTCTTTAATGTGGGCTTGTACAAGAAAATCTAATGAATCATTTGTTAAATTTCTAGTAGAAAAAGGAGCCGATGTAAATATAGAAGATGACGATGGAGATACTGCTTTAGATATGGCAGAGAATCTTGAACTTAGAGAAATTGCAGATATTCTAAAAAAAGCTCAAAGAAATGGAAAGTAAATTTTTATAATAGAGTACTTAAAAAACTAATATATAATTTAATAAAACTATATTTATTTACATAAAAAATAATAATATTTATATAAAAAATAAATTTGTTATTAATCATTTTTTATAATATAATATATGCACAATTAAATAATATGGATTTTAAATATTGGATAAAGAAAGTATAACTAACTCCAATGAAAACTCTTATGATGTTAATAATTCTTCTATAAGACCAAAAGGATTCAATGATTTTATAGGGCAAGAAAATATAAAATCTAAATTAAAAGTTTTTATAGATAGTGCTAAAAAAAGAGATGTTTCTTTGGATCATATATTATTTTACGGACCTCCTGGTTTAGGCAAAACTACTCTAGCTCAAATAATAGCAGAAGAGTTAGGAAGCAATATCAAAGCAACTTCTGCCCCAGTAATAGAACGCCCTGGTGATTTAGCATCTATACTAACAACATTAGGGGAAAAAGATATATTATTTATAGATGAAATACATAGACTTAGAACGGTTGTTGAAGAAGTACTTTATTCGGCAATGGAAGATTTTTTTGTTGATATAAAGGTAGGAGAAGGTACAAGTGCTAAAAGCTTTAGAGTAAAACTTCCAAAATTTACTTTAATAGGAGCTACAACAAGAAGCGGACTATTAAGCACTCCTTTATATGATAGATTTGGAATAGTGGAGAGACTTGAGTTTTATACAAACGAAGATTTAGCAGATATAGTAAAAAGAAGCTCAAAGTTTCTTAATATCGATATAACAGACTCGGCTGCAATTTCTATAGCATCAAGGTCTAGAGGAACACCTAGAATAGTTAATAGATTACTTAGAAGAGTGTTTGACTTTGCTACGGTTTCTGATGTTTTAAAAATAGATGAAAAGTTTGCATCCGAATCTTTAGAGAAGTTGGGTGTTGACAAAAATGGCTTTGAAGCCCTTGACAAACAGTACTTAGATACTATAATAAAAAATTATAATGGAGGACCTGTTGGTGTAGATACTATATCTGTTTCATTATCTGAGCAGATAGAAACTATAGAAGATGTAATAGAACCATATTTAATACAATCTGGTTTTATTAAAAGAACACCAAAAGGAAGAGTTGCTACAATAAAAGCGTATAGCTATTTAAATATTAATGTAAAAAATAACGATAATTATAAAGAGAATACTTTATTTGATTTATAAGCTGGAGGTCTATTATTCAAACGCGAGATACTTTTGAGACAAAATCTAATATCAAATTAGACGAATATTATATACAGGAAACATCTAAAGATAAAAGTAAAGTAGCTAATAAATTTGTAAATAATTTTAAATCTAATAATAAAAAACAAGCTGCGAAATATCCAAAATATTATAATAAAAAAACAACATACAAAAAAAATCATAATAAGCTTTATCATTTGAAAATATCTATTTCTAAAATATATGATTCAACTTTGCCTATAAGAAATTTCTTCAATAAAATAATATCAGCTATCATGAAAAAAGGTAATCATGAAAGAAGCATATTAATATTTTACAATAATGAAGAAAAAGGCTTAAGCTTACCTATTAATAATTTTATGATACTATTTTTTGTATTAATTTTTGCATCTTTAATCTATACAGGTTTTGATGCATATTATAAACAAAAAGAAGCAAGAGATTTTTATAATACATTATCAGCTACAGAGGCTAAAACTTATAGTTTAATTACAGAATATAAAGATTCACTTAACAGATATTCAAAATCTTTAAAAGACTATAATGATACTATAAAAAATATTTCTTATTTGATAGATTATAATAACAACTCTTCTTTTAATAATAATAGCAACAATGATAATGATATAAATAAAACTTTAAATGAAATAGATAGATATCAAAAAAATATTTTAACATTTATGGACGTATCTTCTATAATACATAAAGAAATACCAGTAGGCTGGCCGGTTGCAGGCGGCGGAAGAATATCAAGCGGATTTGGTGCTAGACTTTCTCCTTTTACTCAGGAAAAAAGTTATCACTATGGTGTTGATATTGCAGGTCCTTATGGTACACCAATATTAGCAGCTGCTGATGGTAAAGTTGTTTTTGCAGGTTGGAAAAATGGTTATGGTTGGTTTGTACTTATAGAGCATGCTAACGGATATCAAACAGGTTATGGTCATAATTCAGAGCTTTTGGTACATGGAGGTCAGCAAGTAAAAAGAGGACAAAAAATTGCTATGATTGGAAATACTGGAAGAACAACTGGTATACACTGTCACTTTGAAGTGAGAATAGCAGGCGACCATAAAAACCCTATGCCTTATTTGAATGCTAGATTTTAAATAATAAAAAATTGTTAAAAACTAAGAGGAATATATTTTTTTAATATACTCCTCTTTTTTTATTGTTTAATTAATTATTCATATTTGAAGCATTAGGTTTTGGCTGTATTAATGTGGATAGAATTAAAAATACTATTAAACTAGCAACAATACCAGGTATTATAGGGTCTACTCCAAATAGATTGATATTTTTATTGTATTGGAAAAATATTGTAACAACACTTCCAGCTATCAATGAACCCATACTAGCTACTGCTGATAATTTTTTCTTAGTATAGTTTCCAAATAAATATGGTATAAATACTCCAGCAGCACGCAAACTAAATGAAAACATAAGTATAGTTATTAAATTAGCAGCTCTAAAAGCTATAAACATAGATATAAGTCCCACTACAACCATACAAGCTCTTCCCAAGAAAAGTAATTGTTTATCTGTAGCATCTTTATTTATGTATTTTTTATATATATCGTTTGTTGCTATTACAGAAACTGCAAGCATATCAGAGTCAGCCGAAGACATAGTAGCAGATATTAAAGCAGAAAATAATAATCCAACTATAACAGGAGGCATAGTATGAATTGCAAGCACTGGTAAAATATATCTGCTTCCCTCAGAGGTTAATAATTCTGAAGTGAGAAGGCCATCTTTTACAACGCTAGAAGCAATCAACCCCAAAAAAGCAGGAAATAAAGAATATAATATACAAACTAACCCACCCATTAAAGAACCTATCATAAGTGATTTAGAATCTCTTGCAGAAAAGAATCTCTGACTAATTTCAGGTCCAACAGAATATGATGCTATATACATTATAGTAAGTGATATTATAGTAGGCCAACCCATACCAGCAGTAAGTGATTTTTGTGCAGGTGTGAGATTAGAAATTACATGTTCAAAACCTCCGGCATAATTCAAAGCAAAAGGTATAGCAACCAAACTTCCAATAAATACTAAAGAACCTTGTATTAAATCAGTAAAAGCAACACCCCAAAGTCCGCCCATAGAAGAATATGCTGTAACTACAACTGTAACTATTACAACAGATACTTTATAATTCCAACCTGTCATAACAGTTAAAATACTTGCAGAAGCTATAATCTGAGCAGCAGTAATACCTATCATAGGAAGCCCCATAATAATAGAAGTAACTAATGCATTTGCTTTACCGTATCTATTATAAAAATATTCAGATACAGTAGTAACCATAGCATTTCTAAACCTCTGAGCCAAAAAAGCAAGTACTAAATATGCCAAAGATGCCGTAATTACATACCAAACAGCAGAAAAACCCCATTTACCAAAAGCCTGTTCTGCCAAACCAAGCGAAGTACCACCTCCAATATTTGTAGCAGCCAAAGTTCCTGCCAAAAGTATTGGTCCTAAATTCCTACCCGCCAAGGCAAAATCATTACTATTACTAATCTTTTTACTAGAATATACACCTATAAAAAGCATAGCTATTAGGTATACTATTACTATTACTATAACAATAGCTTGTCCCATATAAAACTCCAAAAAATTATTATAAAATTATTATATAATAATTTTTTAGAAAAATACATAAACTTTACAAAAAAAGTAAGATTTTTTTATATTAAATTGTAAAAATTATTTTACTTGTATCATAGGAGTAACACCAGAACCAGAAACTTGAGGCATTTTACCGTCCCATTTCTCTATATACATTCTCTGTATTAAAAGAGGTGTTAAAGATTCCTGCATTATTCTATTAGCTTCAGCTATACCCTTAGCTTTAGTAATTTCAGCTTCTGCCTCATATTTAACTTTTTCCAAATCATTTTGAGCAGTAAGAGCATTTTGAGAAGCTATTAATTTTCTCTCTATTGCCTGGTCAAACTCATCTGAAAAATCATGCTCTATAATAGAACAAGCTGCAACTGTAATGCCGTAATTCTGAAAATCTGCCATAACCTCTTTTAAAAGTTCTCCGGCCATTTCGTTTCTTTTTGTAATAAACTCTTCTATTGTGTATCTTGCAGAAACAGCATTAAGACTCTCTGATATTCTTGGATTAACTAATTTATTTTTATAATCTGTACCAAATTTTTTATATAATTCTAAAGCATCGCCAGTTATAGAATATTGAACATTCAAAGTCATTGATATAGTTTGCATATCTTTTGATGATACTGCATAAGTTTTTTCAACAGTTTGCTCTCTCACTTCCATAGTTCTAATACTATCTATAAAAGGTATTCTAAAATGAAGTCCAGGTTCTTCTTCTGATATAGCCTTACCTAATCTGCTTCTTATACCAACCTCACCTGTTGATACTATTGTAACGCTAGAAAAAATTAAAAAACCTACTATTAAAACAATAGGAAGCAGTATAAAAAGTATAGAATGTAATTTGTTAGTATTAATATTAATAATTCTCATAAACTTTAATCTCCTAAAAAACATTTTATATATACTAAAATATAAAGTATATTTTTGCAATATTATAGTTTATTATTTTTCACTATTACAATAGGGCTTTCCTTTATTCTCATAATCTCTCTAATATCTATATTATTTTCTAAAAGCTCCCTCATAGCTTTCATATAAGGGTGAATATGATAAAAATATTTTTTGTATCCTTCACATAAATAATTTTTTCCTTCCTCTCCGTCATAAAATTTATCGAATCTATTTTTAGGGCATTCTCCCTGGCATGCAAATAAGCAATCGCATCTTAAACAATTTTTAGGTAAATTGTTTTTTTTAAGTCCGAAAGTTTTTTGCTTATCTGAATCAATTATACTTCTAGGATTATCAGTTATTATATTACCTATTTTATAATCAGGATAAACATAATGGTCACAGCTATAAATATCTCCATTATGCTCAACTACAGTACAGCCGCTGCATTCTTTTGTAAATAAACATATTGTATTTTCTAATCCAAGCCAAGAAGTCAAAGCCCATTCAAAGTTCATAACAAATATTTCTCCAACATCTTTTTTAACCCACTCATCAAAAATAGATATTAAAAAGTCTCCGTAAGATTCAGGCTCTACAGAATAATCAGTAACTTTTTCATTTGAACTGCTGTTTGGTATAGAATGAGTTAGAGAAAGTTTTTTAGCTTCTTCATCTGGAAGCCTTTCTACTATAGGAGAAAATTGTATATATTTAATTTTATTTTCTTTGAAGAAATTATATATTTCCAATGGATATTTAGAAGAATATTTACTTACAGAAGACAAAACATTAAAATCTATATTATAATCCTGAAGCAGTTTCAAAGAATTAAAAACTCTATCAAAAGTTCCATTTCCTAAAATATCTTTTCTATATTTATCATGTATATCTTTATTTCCATCTAAACTCAAACCAACAAGAAAATTATTTTCTTTTAAAAATTTACACCAATCATCATCTATTAAAAGTCCATTAGTTTGTAATGAATTAGTAATTTTTTTATTACCAGAATATTTTTTTTGAAGTTTTACAACATCTTTATAAAAATCCAAAGAAGCAAGCATAGGCTCACCTCCCTGCCACACGAAACTTATTTCCGGTATATCCTGAGTTTCTATATATTTTTTTATATAATTTTCTAATACCTCATAAGACATTTTGTATTTTTCATTTTCTTGAAATAATGATTTTTTCTCTAAATAAAAACAATATTCACATTTTATATTACATATAGGTCCGAAAGGCTTAGCCATTAAATGATAACCTCTATTCATATAATCCTCCTTATAGTTAATAATATATAAAAAAATAAAATCCGCACACAATTTAATAGTATGCGGTATAAGAGAAAATAAAAATAAAAAAAATTTAAAAATATTAAATTTAAGAGGGTGTAATTTCACCCTCTTAAAATAAAAACTAGAATATTAATTATTTAAGTAAATCATCTCCTAAATTAATATTAACATCTCCCACTTTTCCATTAAAAGCATAATTATCTTTATAATCTAAACTTACTTTAGAGCCTACATCTTCACCTATGCTAAAATAGTCATAAGAAATCATTATAGGAAGCATTTTTATAGTAGAGCTTGCAACGGCATTTCCATCTATAATCATATCAATAACTCCGCTGTTTACATTATCTTTTTTATAGCTCATCATTATATTATGATTTCCTTTAGATAAAGCTGCAGGTGATATTACTTTTTGTCTTTCACCTAAATAATTATATTCATATACTAAATTACCATCATCATTTACATATAGTGCATATCCGCCGTCTAAACCTCCGTTTGCATATATAACACCTTTAGAATTATCATCTATTTCTATATCAACATTAATATTATGAGAGACTGCTCCTGTATGTGCTGCTGATAATGAGAAGAAATATCCATCATCTTTTTTGTATGTATAATTAGTTGCTCTTAATTTTGATGAAGGAGGTCTATACCAAACTGAACCTACACCAGCATATCCTATACCTTCAGGAACAAAACTAAAGAATCTATATAATCTCATATATTCTTCTGCCTCTTTTGAAACAGCCTTACCTGTCTGCATAGAAGTAAGTACATCTTTTGCTAATTGTCCATAACGCTCTATTAATATTTTACTGTCTACTCTATGAGCAAAATCAATTAATAAATTTTGTGCTCCATTAAAATCTCTCTTAACGCTTTCCTCATATTTTGCAGCCATCTCTTTTACTTTATCTGGCATAGAAGAAGCTAAATTTTTCATTTGAGTAGGGTCATTATTTATATCATAAAGCTCCCATTCTTGAGTTTTAGGATTAGTTACTATGATGTATCCGCTTCCATCTGCATAAGTTCTGTCAAGCATCATCATTAAAGCTATTTCTTTTCTAGGATTAGTCATAGGTGCTGAACTTTCAAAACTCTCTTTAAAAGATATACCCTGCATTTTTTCCTGTTTAACACCATTAACTTCTGTAAGAGGTTCAAAACCTAATACATCAAGCATTGTAGGTGAAATATCAAATACAGCTATCATCTCTTTTGATATTCTGCCTTTATCAGCTATACCATTAGCCCAAGAAGCTATGCAGAAAGTTTTAACTCCGCCGTAATGTGCTTTAGTTTTGAAATATCTTAATGGTGTATTTGAAACATTAGCCCAACCCATATTATATTCTGTTCCATATACAGCACTTCCAAACTCATCCATTAAATTATATTGAGTATCTATATCATGAACATATAAGTTTTCATTAGCATGTGCCATTAAACTTCCATTTCTTCCGCCATTATAATTTGCTCCATTATCTGAAACAATTATAAATATAGTATTATCATAAACTCCGCGTTTTTTCATTTCTGAAATTAAGCGTCCTATCTGTTCATCAGTATGCTCTAAAAATCCTGCATAAGTTTCCATATGCCTTGCAGCAACTGCTTTTTCTTTATCTGTTAAACTATCCCAAGCAGGTACATCTTCATTTCTTGGAGAAAATACTGCATCAGCAGGAATTATACCTAATTCTTTTTGTCTTTCAAATATCTTTTCTCTCTCAACGTCCCAACCATGATCAAATTTACCTTTGTATTTGTCTATATATTTTTTAGCAACATTGAAAGGTCCATGCATAGCTCCAAATGCTACATAAGCAAAGAATGGCTCATTCTTAGATTCATCAATATATTCTAAAGTTTTATCAACTATATCTTGGCTTAAATGATAATTAGGATCTGATGTATCTGGAACTATAAACTCATCTCCCTCTATCATACCACCTGGCTGATTCTGATTAGCCTGACTAGCTACAAAGTTGTAATTTTTATCAAAACCTTTTCCTGATGGCCAATGATATTTATCTCCATCTGGTGTAAACTCATCATAAGGGCCTAAATGCCATTTACCTATAGCATAAGTATTATATCCATTAGCCTGCAATGTATGAGTAAAAGGGGCATGTTCTTTTTTTATTCTTCCTGTAATATTTGGAGCTAATTCTCCGAAATCAACATCGCTTACAACTCCCATTCCAACTTTATTGGCTTCGCACCCTGTAAGAAGTGATGCTCTGCTTGGCGAACTTAAAGGAGAAGTAAAATAATTAACATACCTTATACCATTTTGAGCCAAAGCATCAATATTCGGTGTAGATATGCTTGAACCATAACAGCCCAAATCACCGAATCCCATATCATCTAATACTATATAAACTATATTAGGTTTCTCTGATTGAGTTTCAGTTGAACATGATACTGCAGATGCAGCCACCATTAAAGATGTACTGAAACAAAATCCTTTTTTGAATTTATTTGTCATATATCAATACTCCTTTTATAAAATATTTCTATTTTAATAAATCATCTCCAAGTACTATATTTACTTCATCTACCTTGCCATTAAATACATAATCATCTTTATAATCTAAACTCACTTTAGAGCCTACATCTTCACCTATACTGAAATAATCATAAGAAATCATTATAGGAAGCATTTTTACAGGAGAACTTGCAACTATATTTCCATCTATAATCATATCAATGACTCCGCTATTTACTTTGTCTTTCTTATAATCCATAACTATATTGTATTTACCCTCTTTCATTATTTCAGGTGATATAACTTTTTGTCTTTCACCTAAATAATTATATTCGTATACAAGGTTTCCATTATCATTTATATAAAGTGCATATCCTCCATCTAAACCGCCGTTGGCATATATAACACCTTTAGCATTATTAGGCACTTCTATATCAACATTAATCTTATGAGAAACTGGGCCTGTTCTTGCTGCTGATAATGAGAAGAAATACCCGTCTTCTTTTTTGTATGTATAGTTTGTTGCTCTAAATTTAGATGTTGAAGGATAATACCAAACAGAGCCTACTCCTGTATATCCTGCACCTTCTGGAGTATAACTAAAGAATTTATAAAGTCTTAAATATTCTTCTGCATCTTTTGATACAGCCTTACCAGTTTTTAGAGAAGTAAGTACATCTGAAGCTAATTGTCCGTAGCGTTTTGTTAATGTTTCAGGACTAGTTTTATGTACTATATCCATAAGTAAATTTTCTGAGTCATGGAATTCTCTTCTTACTGTTTCATATTTCAAAGCCATTTCTTTTACTTTATCTGGCATAGAAGAAGCTAAATTTTTCATTTGAGTAGGGTCATTATTTATATCATATAATTCCCATTCCTGAGTTTTAGGATTAGTTACTATAATGTATCCGCTTCCATCTGCATAAGTTCTATCAAGCATCATAAGCAAAGCTATTTCTTTTCTAGGATTAGTCATAGGATTAGAACTTTCAAAACTTTCTTTGAATGATATACCCTGCATATTTTCCTGCTTCACTCCGTTAACTTGACTTAAAGGTTCTGCTCCTATAATATCAAGCATAGTAGGAGTTATATCAAATACAGCTATCATATCTTTTGAAATCCTGCCTTTATCAGCTATGCCATTAGCCCAAGAAGCTATACAGAAAGTTTTAACTCCGCCGTAATGTGTTTTTGTTTTAAAATATCTTAATGGTGTATTTGAAACATTAGCCCAGCCTTTATTATATTCTGTTCCATATAAAGCACTTCCGAATTCATCTAATAAACTATATTGCGTATCTAAATCATGAACATATAAATTTTCATTGGCATGATTCATTATACTTCCATTTCTTCCACCATTATAATTAGCTCCATTATCTGAAACAATTATAAATATAGTATTATCATAAACTCCGCGTTTTTTCATTTCTGAAATTAAGCGTCCTATCTGTTCATCAGTATGCTCTAAGAATCCAGCATAAGTTTCCATATGTCTTGCAGCAACCGCTTTTTCTTTTTCTGTTAAACTATCCCAAGCAGGTACTTCATCATTTCTTTCTGATAATACTGCATCAGCTGGCATTATTCCCAATTCTTTTTGTCTTTCAAATATTTTTTCTCTTTCAACGTCCCAACCATGATCAAATTTGCCTTTATATTTATCTATATATTTTTTAGCAACATTGAAAGGTCCATGCATAGCTCCGAATGCCACATAAGCAAAGAAAGGTTTATTTTTAGATTCATCAATATATTTTAATGTTCTATCAACTATATCTCTACTCAAATGATAATTAGGGTCTGAAGTATCAGGAACTATAAACTCATCACCTTCTATAATACCGCCCGGCTGAAATTGATTAGCCTGTCCTGCTATAAAATTATAATTCTTATCGAACCCCTTTCCTGAAGGCCAATGATATTTATCTCCGTCTGGTGTAAACTCATCATAAGGACCTAAATGCCATTTACCTATAGCATAAGTATTATATCCATTTGCTTTTAAAGTATGAGTTATAGGAGCATGTTCGGGCTTTATTCTTCCTGACATATTAGGTGCTAAATCTCCGAAATCAACCTGACTTACCGCTCCCATTCCAACCTTATTAGCTTCGCACCCTGTAAGAAGTGATGCTCTGCTTGGAGAACTTAAAGGAGAAGTAAAATAATTAACATACCTTATACCATTATTAGCTAAAGCATCAATATTTGGTGTGGATATGCTTGAACCATAACAACCCAAATCACCGAATCCCATATCATCTAATACTATATAAACAATATTAGGCTTTTCTGATTTAGTTTCACTTGAGCATGACACTGCAGATGCAGCCATGAGTACAGATGAACCTATACAAAAACCTTTAGTTAAATTATTATTTTTTCTCATATACTATTTTATTCTCCTTGCAATTCGTATTTTTTATATATACTGAAAATTTTTAAGTTTGTCATTTTTTAGTCAACTTTTTCCCGCCGCAAAAAGTGCAAATATAAAATTAGTACGAAATAATACTAAAATTATCTTATATGTAAGATACTTTATTAAATTTAAGATAAAATATAGCCATTCGCCGAAAAGCTGGCTTCATATGTGTTAATACCACAGGCACTCCCTACGGTCGCAAAAAAATGGATCTTGCCTAAGCACGCAGAGCTGTGGGTCTAGTCCACACAAATACCTAAATTTAAAATGGTGTTTGGGCAAACTAAAATCATTTCAATATAAATATAAAATCTCCTCTAAATTCTTAATTTATCACATAGCTATTTTGTTATAATCATTATGTCCTTCAACTGTTACTTTCTCTAAATCTCCGCTGTATTCAAAATGTCCTCTGCCTTCATATCTTTCGCTTACATTGCCTTGTAAATCTCTTCCTGCTGACATTCCGTCTGTTGTATTTGCTGTCATTGGATATACTTTAGGTAATGCAAGTTTTCCGACTTCTTTATCATTTACTAATAATGAGGCTTCTCCTGAATCTTTACCTGTTTTACTGTATTTCACTTTTATAACTAACTCACCTAAAGGCAAAGGCTCATTTACTTCTATATGATATTTTGTGTCATCGTATATATATTCATAATTTAATTTATTATTTATTATATATAATGAATATCCGCCATAATGATTACCGAATGCCAATAATACGCCTTCCTCTGCGGTAGATTTTCTATTTAAATATGCTGTTATATCATAAGAACGGTTCAATGCTGTAGGTATAGCCGATATATTAACATTTATACTTGATGTATTTGGGTATAATGTTAAAGAGTTTTTCTTTTCTATATTCGCACTTAATTGCTTAGCTATTAGTTCAACATGCACTCTGTCATCAAGAGGATTAACTCCATATTTTTCTGCCTCTTTATCCCATAAGTTTTTCATCTCTTTTAATTTGCTTTCATTCTCTTTTGAAATATCTTTAAGCTGAGAGAAATCAGTATTTAAATCATAAAGAGCAAAATTATCATTATCAAAACTATCACCCTTTTTATGAGAAACTGATAAGAAGTATCCATTATCATATAAACCTCTATTACCGTAAAGCTCAAAATACTGAGTGGTTCTTTTAGTATCAGCATTTGCATCATTGAAAGTAGGAACTAAACTATATCCATGTAAAGGCATTTGTTCTATACCATCAACTGTTTTAGGTTCTTTTATGCCTGTAATATCCAATACAGTTTTTGCTATATCTGTAACAAAACTAAATTGTGTTCTTATGCTTCCATTCTGTGATTTATCAATGCCTTTAGGATAATGTATTATTAAAGGCACTCTTATTCCTCCTAAATAATTTGCACTTTCTTTATAATATCTAAAAGGAGTAGCAGAAACCTGTGCCCAGCCTTGAGGATAATTAGGTGCTAATTTAGAAAATTCATTTATTCTCTTAACATCTTTTTCTATATCTGACATAATACCATTTTTTATATTAACAGTATTTAAAGTTCCTGTAGCTTTTCCAGAAGGAGAAGGACCATTATCAGCTATTAAGAATATTACAGTATTATCAAGCTCTCCCATATCTTCTAATGCTTTTATTAGTCTTCCTATTTGTGCATCAGTATGCTCTATGAAAGCTGCATAATGTTTTTCGTATTCTATAAATAATCTTTTTGTATCTTCATCAAGTTCATTCCAAGGCTTAACATTTTCATTTAATGGAGAGAGTTCTGCATCCATTGGTACTATGCCTAATTCTTTTTGTTTTTTTAATCTTTCCTCTCTTATTTTATCCCAGCCAACATTATAAACATTCTCATACTTCTTCACATATTCTTCCGGTACCTGATGAGGTGAATGTGCTGCTCCTGTTGCATAGTAAAGCATGAAAGGTTTTTCTTTTGATATTGATTTATGGCTTTTAATATAATAAATAGCTCTGTCTGTAATATCTTCTGTTAAATGATAATTATCATCATATACAGTATCAACATGAGTATTTCCATCAACAAGTTCAGGATTAAATTGATCAGTTTCTCCGTCCATAAATCCATAAAACTTATCGAATCCTCTTCCTAAAGGCCAATTATTATAAGGTCCTATACTGCTGGTTTCCCATAAAGGAGCCACATGCCATTTACCTACTGCATAAGTATTATAATTATTATCTTTAAGTAGTCTTGGTGTTAAAGCTGCTGTATTTGTTATTTGTGCTGTAGAATGAGGAGCATCTAAAGTATAATTAGCAAGTCTTCCCATACCTACTGAATGAGAATTTCTTCCGCTTAAAAGTGCTGCTCTTGTTGGTGAACTTAAAGGAGTAACACAAAAATTATTATAGCGAAGTCCATTTTCTGCTAGCCTATCTATATTAGGTGTACTTATCTCTGAACCATAACAGCCTAAGTCTGAAAATCCCATATCATCTATAACTATATAAACAATATTGGGCTTTTCTATATTATTATTAGCTAAAACTACACTGTTATCAGCTACCGCATTATTATTACAGCTTACACTTATCATTGATGAACTTAATGCACCTGTAAATAATAATGATTTAGAAACAATATTCTCTTTATTCATAAATATTAATAAACTCCATTGTAAATATTAAGAACTAATGTTCTGAACAAATTTTCTATAATTATATAATATGATAATTTATTGTCAACAAATTTTTGAAATATTTTTCAGAAAAAATTCTCAAAAAAGATAAAAATTATATACGCACGAAAAACAAAATTCTATTATATAAACAATAATACTATTAGTAATTAACCTATAAAAAATAGTTATACTCTGCGTGCGGTAATAATATAGTAAATCTTATAAAAATTATGCTAGGCGTTGATAAAATTTAAAAAATATACAAAAAATAAAATAATTTTAAATAAATCAATAAATATCTAGAGTAGGATTTAAAAATAAAGTAAAAAAGAAATATTGATAAAAATTAAATCTTAAAAGAAGATACTATATAATCAGCAGTTGTTTTATCTGTAATTAAAATATTAAAATATTTATTAATAGCTGCAAATTTTATTATATCTATTTTCTGATTTCCAGTTACTACGCAAACTATATTTTTTATTTTTTTAAGTTCAGAAAGCATTATACAATTAATATAATACTTATCAGGATACTTAAAAGTTTTACCATCATTCATAAAAAAACTTCCAAGTACCATTCCTTCAATATTATCAATATTAAGCTTATCTACTTTTGGGATATCTTTTATATACGAGTTATAAGATTCATGTTTGCTGCTTAAACCTATTACAGCAACATCTAAATCAGTCCAAAATTTTTTAAACTCTTCTAATTTTTCCATATCATTATTATTAAGATATTTTTTTTCTGTTATTGCTGGATAATTATTAAAATAAGCTCTTGAATTAAACTTCTCTGCAAATCTATCAACTATATTATTTATTTGCAAATAAGGGTTGTTATTATTACCTAAATTTCCAACAAGAGGATAGAATATTTTTTCTTTATCAGAATCATTATATTTTAATTCTATTGAAATATTATATAAAGTTTCATTCCAACCTATACCTATTTTTTTATTTTTTCCTATTATACTTGATAAATATTCTGATGATTTTACATATAAAAGTTTATTATCATTAGAATCATCTACTATTAATACATCTTTAAGACCTAAATGTTGTTTTATTTTTTCTTCTGTCTCATCATCTTTTAAATTGTTAGGCATTGATATTTCTATTTTTACTATCTCTAGCTCTCTAGCTCTTTTTAAAATCCTTGATATTTGAGGTCTTGATATATTAAGTAATTTAGCAATATCACCTTGAGAATAATCTTCTATATAATAATATTTAGCAACTTTATATAAAAGACTTAGATCATCAAAAATATTCATTTATTTTATCCAAATTAATTTTTAAATTTATTATACAGAAAAAAATTAATTTGTCAAAATTATAGCTTTTTAATTATATCCGTCGCTTCTTCCAAAAGATATACCTAAAATTAAACCAATAGAAAAATCAGAGAAATTATATTGATTATATATATTGCCGCCTAAATTATTATTAACAACATCTGTTTTGTACTGCATACCAAAATTATACATCATATAGCCTCCAAGAGTAACAGCAAAATTAGAAACTAAATACAAAAATCCTTCAATAGTGAGTTTTATATAAGGCATTATTGGAGCTTTAAATAGATTTCTCATATCATTAACATTCCAATTATCTAAATCATCAGGTGCTGACATAACCCCGCCATATTTACTTGAAGCAACCATAGCATATAAAGGAGCTATTATTCCTGTACCTAATCCTATAGACATTTTACTGAAATTTAATTTAACAGTTGCCCCAACCAGCATAGAATAAAATCCAAGTACCTCTGTATATTTATTATTATTCTCTTTATAATCAGACATCAAAGCATTAATACTAAAACCAATATCTCCAAATAAACTCACACCTTTAATAATTCTTGTATAATCATCTTCAAATAATTTAAAGTAATTTCCTATTTGGAAAAACAAAGTTCCTTCAAAACCTAAAGTACCATCAACGCTGTCATAAATAGTGTTTTTATAATTATCATTTACTTTTATAGAATTAAATGGAAAAGCAATTCCATAATGTCCTTGAAAATTTATCTCTAAACTGGCAAATGCACTGTATGTAATAGTTATAATAAAAATGTTTATCAATAAAAAATATTTTACAAACTTCATAATAAATCCAAAAAACTTTATATTAAAAATAACAAAACCAAAATGATATCGTAAATACCTAAAATTAATAATATTAAGTATGATTAGTATTATAAATAAATATAAAATTACCATTATTTTACAATTATTCTATAATAAAAAGAATTATAGTTCATAGTTAAATAAAAAAAGCTGCCTAACTAATTAAAGTCAGACAGCTTATAATATATTTAATAAAATTTATTACTTAATAATTTGGTCAGCTATTCCAAGTAAAGCTTGAATTTTTGGTGAGAAAGCAACAACAGCACCAGCAAATACAACACTTATTAAGCTCATAAGTTTAATAAGAATGTTTAAGCTTGGTCCAGAAGTATCTTTGAATGGGTCACCAACAGTATCACCTATAACAGCAGCAGCATGATTAGGGTTAGTGATTTTGTTGCCATTTTCATCAAGTATCTTTTTACCGCCTAAATTACCAGCTTCAATATATTTTTTAGCATTGTCCCAAGCACCACCTGCATTAGACATCATAACAGCCATAGCAAAACCAGAAGTTAAACCGCCAACTAACATACCTATAACAGCAGGTACACCAAATATAAAGCCAACAACAACAGGAACAACTATAGCAAGTACAGAAGGAACAATCATCTCTTTTTGAGCAGATTTAGTACAGATTTCAACAGCTTTTTCGTAATCAGCTTTTACTCCAGCCTCTCCAGCTAATAAACCTTTAATCTCTCTAAATTGTCTTCTAACTTCCTCAACAACTCCAGCAGCAGCACGTCCAACAGCTTTCATAGTTAAAGCACAGAAGAAGAATACTAACATAGCACCGATAAATATACCAACTAATACTTTAGGGTTCATCAAGTGAATATTGAAAGCATTCATAAACTCATTCATATGTAAGCTGTAAACTATTTTCTGATATAATTCTGCAGGTGTATTAGCAGTATATTCTATAGTACCTATATTAATAGAAGTCAAATTACCAGAATTAATCATTCTGCCTAAAGAAACTTTAATCTCTTCTATATAAGCAGCAATTAAAGCCATAGCAGTTAAAGCAGCAGAACAAATAGCAAAACCTTTACCAGTAGCAGCAGTAGTATTACCTAAAGAGTCTAAAGCATCAGTTCTCTCTCTAACACTCTCAGGAAGACCAGACATCTCAGCATTACCGCCAGCATTGTCAGCTATAGGACCATAAGCATCTGTAGCTAATGTAATACCTAAAGTAGATAACATACCAACAGAAGCTAAAGCAATACCATATAAACCTTGAGAGAATGCAGAAGCACCAGCACCAAAACCGCCTGCAAAACCAAATGCTAATATAATAGAAACAACTACTGTAACAACAGGTATTAAAGTAGATTGCATACCAACAGCAAGTCCGCCGATGATAACAGTAGCAGGACCAGTTTTAGATTGTTCAGCAACCCATTGAGTAGGTTTATATTCAGCAGCAGTATAGTATTCTGTAAAGAAACCAACTACGTTACCAGCTATAAGTCCTACAATTATAGAAACAAATAATCCCAAATTGTTTGGAAGAAGCATTTTTACTAATATAAAAGCAACAACTATTATTATAGCACTGCTTACATAAACACCAACTCTTAAAGATTTTAACAATTCTCCCATAGTAGCACCTTCTTTAGTTTTAACGAAGAATACACCTATTATAGAAGAAAGAGTACCAATTGCAGCAAGTATCATAGGAAGAGATACAGCATATATAGGGCTAATATCAGGATTAATATAACCAAAAGCAGCAGAACCTAAACTCATAGCAGCAAGTATAGAACCTGCATAAGATTCATATAGGTCAGCACCCATACCAGCAACGTCACCAACGTTATCACCAACGTTATCAGCTATAACAGCAGGGTTTCTAGGGTCATCTTCTGGTATTCCAGCTTCAACTTTACCTACCAAGTCAGCACCAACGTCAGCAGCTTTTGTAAATATACCGCCACCAACACGAGCAAATAAAGCTTGGAAAGAAGCACCTACACCAAAGCTAAGCATTGTAGTAGTAACAAAGTGCATCTTAGCAGAAATAAACTCTGAAGAATCACGAGCAATATTACCTAAAGCTAAGAAGTCAGTATTAAACCAACTATTATCAAGCCAAGCATTAAGTATTATAAACCACATAGATATATCAAATAAAGCTAAACCAACAACGGTAAGACCCATAACAGCACCAGAACGGAAAGCTATAGTTAAACCTTGGTTTAGTGATTTGCTAGCTGCATTAGCAGTTCTTGCTGATGCATAAGTAGCAGTTTTCATACCTAAGAATCCAGAAAGTGTTGAGAAGAAACCTCCTGTTAAGAAACCTATAGGAATGAAAGGATTTTGTACTTTTAAAGCATAAGAAAGAATAGCAAAAATAATGAAAGCTCCAGCAAAGAAGAAAGCTATAACTCTATATTGTTGTTTAAGATAAGCTATAGCACCAGAGCGAACATGTGAAGCAATTTCTTTCATTTTGTCTGTACCTTCATCTTGCTTACGCATCCATTTGTAGAAATAGAATGCAAAAGCTAAGGTTAGAATTGCCGCTGATATTGTAAAAAAGCGGGCATTTTGAGCTAAAATTTCGTATTTCATATACTTACCCTATTTTTTGAATTTTGTTAGAAATTATACAGTTATGTAGTATATCATAAAACACATAAATTGTCAATGATTTTTGTACAATTATTATATATAGTATTATCTACTATTTTGACAATTTCTATTTATTTGGTTATAATTATTAATCAATAATCAATCATATAAAGGTTTATGCAAAATTATGAAAAGAGCTTTAATTATAATAGTTTCTATAGCTGTAATATTTGCTATATCAATAGCTAGTTTAATAGTATATACAGTTTCACCAGTAGCAAAAGATTCTCAAAAAGTATACTTTGAAATTAAGCAAGGAGAAGGTGCTTATAATATATCAAAAAAACTACAAGAACAAGGACTTATAAGAAACTCAAGATTATTCGTTGTATTAGCTAAACATTTAAAATATGACAGAAAGCTTTTAAGCGGTTATTATGAGCTTAATAAAAATATGAGCATGATAGATATAATGAAGCATTTAAATAGCGGTAAACAGGCTATGGTAAGGCTCACCATTGCAGAAGGTAAAAATATATACGAAATAGCTAACTACTTAGAAACTCAAGGTTTTACTACAAAAGAAGAGTTTTTAAAAGCATGTCATGATAAAAAAATATTGGAAAAATATAGTATTCCTTCTGATAGTGTAGAAGGATATATATTTCCTTCTACATATTATATAGTAAAAGGTAATCCTGCAGAAGTATTAGTTACTCATATGATAGATTCACTTTTTAAACAGTTTCCAGATTTGGAAGAGAGAGCCAAAAAAATTGGAAGAACTGTACATGAAGTATTAACTATGGCTTCTATTGTAGAGAAAGAAATGGGACCTAATGATGACCCTAAATTAATAGCTTCTGTATATTATAATAGATTAAATATAGATAAAAGACTAGAAGCAGACCCTACAACAATTTATGCTATGACTTTGGTAAAAGGTGATTATATAGAAAAGCCAAATCTAAAATATGATGACTTGCGTATGGTTCACCCTTATAACACTTATAAAAATACAGGACTTCCTCCAGGACCAATATGTTCAAGCAGTGCTAAAGCTATAGAGGCATCATTAAACCCTGCCAAAACAGATTATATATTTTTTGTAGCGGACGGCACAGGAAAACATGCTTTCTCTGTAACCTATGAAGAGCATTTAAAAAACATTGATAAATATATTTTTAAAAGATAACAAACAAGTATATTTTGTTATTATAAGTTTTTGTTTTTCTATCAACTTTTTCCCGTAGCACACTGTGTGGACTTCGTCAAAGTTGCAAAAAGTACAAATTTTAGCTTTATATGTTTGGAATATATAATTAAGATAATACCAACATTTTAAGCTAAATAATGCAGTTCTTTGCGAAGCGTATACGAAGCATATAAAGTTTTTTTATACCAATAAAAGATATATGGTGCGATTCAAAACCCTGTAAATAACTAAAATAAAAAAGTTAAAAATTCTTAATGCATATCAAACATTACAGCTTCTAAATATATTAAACACATCGTCTTTATTTAAAGCTCTAAAATGATTAAAAGTTAAACTGCCATTTTTTGTGGTTCTATTGGTAAGTAAATTGAGCATATCATCGTCTTGAATGCCTATTCCTAATTCTGTAAAATTGGTAGGCATATTAATTTGTTTGAAATATTCTATAGTTTTATTTATTCCTTCTAGAGCATCATCAACATTCCACACATTTTTTGCATATTTTCTAAATCTCTCTCTTGTATAATCAGAATAGTCATAACAATATTTAGCCCAATGCCCCCAAACTGTAGCAAGACTAGCTCCATGTGCTACATCAAACTGGGCACTAAGTTCATGACCAAATTTATGTGCTATAAAATCAAACTCATTACCTAAACCTGTTAAAGTATTATGAGACAAACTTCCGCACCACATAAGCTCGCTCATAGCATCATAGTTATTTTTATCTTTCATAGCTATAATACCATTTTTTATAACAACTCTAAGTAATGCCTCAGCAATAGCATCTGTAGTTTCATTGAAGCAATTATCAGCAAAATATCTATCTAAAGTATGCATCATAATATCCACTATTCCGCATGCCACTTGATAATAAGGCAAAGTAAAAGTAAAACAAGGATTCATTATAGCAAATTTAGGACGATTAAACTCTGTATTAAGCCCTCTCTTCTCTAAAGTTTCATCATTAGTAAGCACTGCTGATGTACTAGTTTCACTTCCTGCAGCAGAAATTGTAACTATGCATCCTACATTAATAGTTTTTTCTAGAGTTTTTTTGTATGTCCAAAAATCCCAAATATCAACATGAGGATTAGCTGCTCCTATTGCTATTGCTTTTGCAGTGTCTATTACGCTTCCTCCGCCTATCCCTAAAATTAAATCAGCATTAAACTCTATAGCTTTTTTTACTCCAACTCTAGCATGAGAAAGTAGAGGATTAGCTTTTACATTATTAAAAAAAGTATAATCAATATTCTCTTTTTTTAACATGTTTTCTATATTTTCTAATAACCCATTTTCTTTTATTCTATTAGAACCATAAACTATAAATACTTTTTTAGCATTTAATTTTTTTATTTCTGAAACAGTACTATCTTGAGCATTTTTTCCAAATATTACTTTAGTAGGAAGCTGTAAATTAAAACTTTGCATATTTCAAACCTTCATAAAAACAATAAATTAAAATGATTGCACTTCATTAAAATTTTAATTTTTTACAAAATAATATTTATTAATAAATTATATTTATAAAAAATCAAAAATTAAAAAATGCAATCATTTGAAAATAGTATAAAATATTTAAAATTATTTTCTTAAATCATCAACTAATTTTGTCTTATCAATAGTTTTACTGTCTTTTTCTTTAATAACTTTAGCAGGATTACCAGCAACAACTTGATTATCAGGCACATCTTCTATAACAACAGCACCCGCACCAATAACAGCATTCTTACCAATATGAACACCCTCTAATACAACAGCATTAGCTCCTATTACAACATTATCTTCTACTATAACAGGCTTAGCAGAAGGAGGCTCTATCACCCCAGCCAATACTGCACCCGCACCAATATGACAATTCTTACCAACAATAGCACGTCCGCCTAATACAGCACCCATATCTATCATAGTGCCATCTCCTACTTCAGCACCAATATTGATAATAGCTCCCATCATTATAACAGCATTGTTGCCTATTTTTACTTTGTCTCTTATTATAGCGCCAGGCTCAATTCTCGCATTAACATCAAAATAACTTAATGTAGGTACTCCAGAGTTTCTTCTGTCATTTTCTAAATAATAATCCATTATAAACTCTTTATACTCTTCCAATATTCTTTTTACTTCATCATAATCACCAACTATAAAATTAAAATCTCCATAAGAAAAAATTTTAGCATTAGTTTTTATATTTGATAAAGTTCCTTTTATATACGCTTTAACAGGTGTTTTTTTAGTAGAGTTTTTTATATAAGCAATTATATCTTCAGATTTTTCTAACATATCCATTTTTCACTCCAATGTTTAAATTTGTAGATTAACATAATACACAATTAATTAAAATTTGTCAAAAAGAATTTATTAAATAATAGCATGATTTATTATATAAAAATATATGTTTTTATTATAAATTTATATTTAATTCTTTTAACATAATGATTAAAAAATAAAATTAGATAGGATTAATAATATTATAAGAACATTAATTATTCATTATATAATTATAAACTTTTTGAAAATCATCTAAAATAGATTTATAAAAATATCTCAAATGTATTTTTGTTGAAGTTTCATATCTATTTCTTATTTCATTATATAAACCATTATAATCAATTCTTTTATAATACGCTCTATCATTATTAAATAAAGAATTAGCAGCCATTGAATATCTTTCTGAAAGTTTTAATATTTCAATAAACTGTTTTATATTCTTGTCTATATTATCATTAATATTATATCTAAAAACTAAATTTGTTTTTTCAATAATTATTTCTAGTTTAAACAAATCTACATTAAGAATATCAATTTTATGTATATATGGATGTATATTTATAATTTTTGTTAGTTTACTTTTATTACAATTATGACAAGAAGGTACTAGATTATAATAAAATAATATAAATTCTGGATATAAATATTTTGGTAAAAAATGATCTATTTCTGTGATTTCTCCAAAACCACAATATGGACATTCACTAACGGACTTTTTAATTTTATCATAATGTCCCTCCCATTTCTTAGATACAAACTCATTTTTATATAAATCTTTAAGTATACTAACTTCTTTATCATTTTCATCAAAACATGGAGATATGATACTTATATCTTTTAAATATAAATTTTCTTGTGATTTAATCATATTTAAAATTGAATCATTTATTTTAGTTTTTAATAATGGTATATTATCAAACTTATATATATTCTCATCATCTATAAAGTACATTTAATAATCCTTATTTGCTAATAATGTAGCAATAATACTTCTTCCTTCTAACCCTATTTGGTTATCATATTTCTTCAATATACCTTCATAACTTTCACCATTATTTACTTCTTCCTTTAATGCTTCATAAAACCCACTATTTTCTACTTCTAATCTAAAAACTTCTCTAGTTAATGTTCCAATATTTTCAGCAAAAGTTTCTATACTTGGTTTTCTAATAGATATTTCATTACCAAATCTATTCAAAACATATACACAAGACTTTGGTATTTCTTGTAATACAACTGGAGAATGTGTAGCTAAAATAGCAAAACCATTTCTTTGTATCAAAAAATATGACATAGCTCTTATTAAAGATGCTAATAAAGGTGGATGTAAATGATTTTCTGGTTCATCAATAATTACTAACGATTTTGGAGTAATCATTTCAACTATTTTAGTTATAGTTAATAAAATAAATTTATGACCAGAACTTGATTTTTTATATTTATTTATAATATCTTTTATAGATTGTTCTATATCGTCTTTATCTATATTTGCTAATTCTAATTCTTTAAATAAAGGATCCGTTTCTAATTTTTTTATTGTATTTTTCCATAATTTCTCCGTGATTTTATTATTTAAACATATTTTCAAGCTTTTTTCTAAATCATCTATATTATTATCATATCTATCTATAATTTTAATATCTCTATTTTTTGTATTCATAATATCTTTTAAATCATTATTTATATTTATTGGTATATATATAATTTGCTTGAACCTAATATTAAACAATTGTAATTTTGTATAAAAATTATTCTCAATATTATCATCATAATAAGATAAATCATTAATATAATTATAATAATATTTAAAAATTGCTTCTAATAGTTGTGTCTTTCCAGAAGAATTTCTACCTATAAATGCATGTATATTAGTAGGAGGAGTTGAATCAGGATGCACATCTATTATTATTTTATCATCTATATCTCTATCTAGTTTTATACCTAAAGAAAAACGAGTGTTAATATATTGATTTTGAAAAATCATTTGAGAATATTCTTCTTTTATATCTTCATAATTTGTATCTCTTAATAAGGATGTTTTCATAACAATAGAATCTTCAAATTTATTAAATATTGAAGGGTTATAAATACAATCTTTTATAACTTCTAATAGATATTTCTTTATATCATCATCCAAAGACATTAAATTTTCATAAAAATTAAATAGACCTATTGAAGCACAGCTATCATCTAAATATTTATAATCATTTTCTATTAATATTTTTTCTATAGTAGTATTAGATTTTACTGACATAATTTTAGTTTCACCAAGATAATAATACTCCATATTATTATCAACATAATGTACTTCATATAAATTTTGATATCCAAAATCATCCCAATGTTCATGTGCCAATATAATTTGATTTTTAGTTTTATAGTCTACATGACTTTGATTATGTCTCCATTGTTTATATACAATTTTAATATCCATGATAATCCTTTATTAAATTTATTGTTCAAATAATATTTATTATTTAAACGCTCAATATATATAAATTATTTGTTTTAATATTAAAATCAATTCACCTTCTCTTTTACTATACCGTTTCTATATGCATTGAGTAATTCTTCCAAATCACTTATTCTTTTGTTTAAGCCAATACCAATATCAGTTTCACCTACTGTAATTCTAGTTACAAACCTATCTACTATAGTTGTTTTTGGAGATATTCTAAAACCAGATTCTACTACTTCAGCAAAAGGTCTATGCTCTGCTATAATCATGGCATTGGAGTTTGATATTAAAGTGTAGCCTCCTATGCCTGTGCTTTTATGATAAGCCTTAGAAAGTCCTCCGTCTATTACTAAAAGTATTCCACCGCCTTTAATTGGGCTTTCACCTTTATGAGTCTTTACAGGTACATGCCCATTAACTATATGTGATTTATGTATATCCAAATCAAACTCTTTTAATATGCTCTCGCAATAATCTTTTTTGTCTATATGATAATAATATGAATTATAACTTTCTTTATGAGTTTCTTTATCTTCTATAAAATATCTTTCAAAGGTTGTCATTTTATTTTTACCGAATAATGGAGATTTTGGACCGCACCATAAATACCAGCAATAATCCAAAGCATTAAGCTGTTCTTCGCTTCCAACTTCGCAGTAAAATGCTTTACGCACCTTGTCTTCAACTTGCTTTAAATATCTCTTTCCAGATAAATATTGTCCGTCTATATATACATCATCAAAACTGCCGTCTTCTTTTGTAGGTATGCATCCATGATAAAGAAGATTTCCATTAAATATTTTATATATTCCGCCTTTAGCATAAATATAATTAGTATGCTTTTGAAGTGTTGGGCTATTGATAAAAGAAAAAGCTAAACTCTGTATTAAAGTATTTTCTCCTTCTGTAAGCTCAAAAGGGTTTTTAGGATTTATTGTTGGGAAGTTTTTATCTTTAAGCTCATAGGTTTTACCGTCAATATTAATAGTACCTTTTTTATAATCAATCTTATCAAGAAGTATACGTTCGTCCATAGCATAATTTGGGTGTCTTTTTATAAGCTGACATTCCAACTTAAACTGTATTATTGATATAGCCTTATGCATCTTTGAAGCTAAATCTTTATCAACCTCATCATATATATTTTTATCTAGAGTATTAGGTTTAAACACTTCGCAAGGGTCATCTTTATAAACCTCATTAGCAAATGATGATAAAGCCCTTAAATTTATGCCATAACTATATTCAAGCAAATCAAAATTATTATATCTCACAGCCAAACGAACAGCATTAGCAACACAAATTAAACTACCCTTAGCAGCCCCAAGCCAATGTATATCATGATTGCCCCAAGCCATGTCAACTTCATTAAAGTTCATTATACTCTCAATTACCTTATCTGGGTGAGGTCCTCTGTCATAAATATCACCTACAATATGAAGCCTGTCTATACTGCATTTTCTTATCAAAGCACATAATGCCATAATAAACTTTTCTGATGCCGACACATCTATTATAGAATCTATTATAGAAAAATAATAATTCTCTTTATTGTCTTCAACAGATGTTTGTAAAAGTTCATCAAGTATATAAGCAAAGTTCTGAGGCATCTTCTTTCTAATCTTTGACCTTGTATATTTGCTAGTAACAAGCTTGCATATTCTAATAAGTCTGTATATAGTTATTCTGCACCAATCATTAAAATCTTCTTTAGATGCTTTTTTATTAATCATATTCTTTGTATCTACTATAAGTATTTGAAGTTCTATTCTCTCATTTTCTGTTAAAGTATTTCTAAATAATATTTCTATTTTCTCTTTTATAACACCAGATGAAGTGCCTATTAAATATTCAAAGCCTTCAGATTCTCCATGTATATCGCTTAAAAAATACTCAGTACCCTTTGGTAATTTGCATATAGCTTTTAAATTAATAATTTCAACAGAAGCATCGTCTATAGTGGGGTACTTTTGAGATAATAACTCTAAATAATCCTTATCTTTCATAATAAAAAATCTCCAAAATATTGTTTAAAATACAAAAATATATATGAAAATATTTTTTTATTGTAGAATAACTCCGATATAATATATAAGTATATACAAAAAATCATATTAATCTATGATTATGAAAAATATAATAATAAATTTAAATAATTTTTTATTATACTAATATATAATTAATATAAAAAAGAGTAATGTTTATGGCTGAAAATAAAAATGTTAAAATATTTCATTCTATAAGAGGTGTCTCTCAAAACTTCGGAGAAATACCAAAAGTTGATTTAGAAATTGACTTAAATAATGAATATAATATATACAAATATAAAGATGATAATATTATAAAAAAACTTAAAAATATAATAATATCAAAATTGGAAGAAGCAAATATCACAAAGCAAGATAAAATTATACTTTATGCAATAGCACCAAACAGCATACTAGTGTCTATAGCATATATATTAGAAAAATATAAATATAATTTTGATTTTCTACCAAAACCAAAAGATTCACTTGTATGGGGATATAGAGATATTGATATTGCTGACCCGGAATTAACAAATTTTATAGAAAGCAAATCAACACAATTGAGAATATCAAATATAAATCAGCCAATAGGCATAATATTATCAGGTAGGTCTAACGTTGATAATATAGAAGAAGTTTATAAAGACAATGAAAATCTAATTATAAATAAAGGCTTTGATTACTCATACACAAACATTATAACTATCACACATGAAATAAGGCTGCAAGAAAACTCAGATAAAAGCTTAGTAAATAAAAAATGTTATGACATATTTGTAAGCGAAATAAACTCTATTTTTAATGATATAGTGTCATATAAAAATATTAAAGAAGTTCATATATTAAGTTCTATACCAGCGAATGGGCTTTTATATTTGGGAAAGAAAATGGCTAGTTATAAAAATAATCATCTCACATTTTATATTTATAATTACATCAGCAATAATAACAGATATGAATTAGGCACCATATTAAACAGCAATTTAATAGATGAATATTAAAATAATAGCTTTATAAAAATATTATTATTTATTGTAAATAAGAATAAAAAAATCTTCTTATTTCCAAAGTATCAACTACAACATCTTTTAATTTAGGGCTTTTCATTGAAGGTGCTGTATAATAATATAAAGGTATTAAAGCCATATCATCACCTATAAGCATATCTTCTGCTATATGCATATTATTCATTCTTCTATTATTATCTATTGTAGACTGTGCATCTTTTATAAGGCTGTCATAATTAATGTTGCTGTATCCTACTCTGTTGCCTGCACTTGTTGAAGTGAATAATTGAGCAAAAGTCATAGGGTCCAAATAATCACCAATCCAATCTGCACGACATACTGTATAATTTCTTGTTTGTCTATTCTTTTGAAAAACTGACCATTCTTCTTGAGTGATAGACATATCTACATTTAAATTTTCTTTCCACATCTGCTGCACCGCTTCAGCTATAGTAACTCCAGCTCCAGGATTTGTTTTAAACTCTAAAACAGGAAAATTAACTCCGTTGCTGTATCCCGCTTCAGCGAGAAGTCTTTTTGCCTCTTTAATATTTGACTCATAATCTTCTTTTGATACGCTAAAATAATTTCCGCCGTTTTCTCTAAAATCTCCACTTACATCTTTAAGTCCAAATGGAATAAATGCTCCAGCAGGTACTTCTCCGCCTTTAGTGATATTTTCTACTATATAGTTTCTGTCTATTGCTAATGCCAATGCCTTACGCACTCTTTTATCTTTTAAAACTTCATTTGTATTATTTACAGCATAATAAGCAGTACCTAAAGATGGAGTTATAACTAAATATCCTTCTTTTCTTAAAAGTTCTATATCATTATTTTGTATTCTTGATGAGTAATGTAATGAACCTTCCTTTAATGCTGGGTATGCTGTTGATACATCTGAAAGCATTATAAAATCTATTCTATTAGCAACTATATTGTCTTTATTCCAATAATTTGTATTTAACTCTAATGATATTGATTCATCTACTTTTCTCTCTATCATCTTATAAGGACCATTACCTATATATGTGTTTGGATAAAAAGTCCATTTCTCATTGTCTTCAATATAGTCAGCTCTTAATGGCGAAAATATAGGTATGCAAAATAATTCCAAAAAATATGCTGTTGGAGTTTCGAATTTTATTAATAAAGTTTTTTCATCTATTGCCTCAATTCCTAACTCTTCCTTTCTAAGTTTGCCGGCCATTATTTTATCAGCGTTTTTAATTGGCGAAGCTAAAAAACCATAAGAAGAAGCTGTATTAGGATCAACCAATCTTCTAAAAGAATATACAAACTCATCTGCAGTAATTTTTTTACCGTCAGACCATTTAGCATTATCTCTCAAATGAAATATAATATTTAAACCATCAGGAGAAACTTCCCAACTCTCTGCAACTCCTCCTACAATATTGCCTTCTTTATCTTTTGTTACTAATCCCTCAAATACATGCACAGCATAAATCATACTGTCAATTGCAGATAAATATGAAGGGTCTATACTCTGAGGCTCCGCCCCAACAGTAACCTTTATCACTTCATTATTGTTTATATTATTAGAACAAGCTAAAATAAAAATACAAGATAATACTGCAAATATTCTTTTCATTTGTTAATCCTATTTTTTTAATTATGTTAACATTAAATTATAAATATTAAATTGTCAATATTTTTTTATTTTATAATCAAATTATTGTTTAATTAAATTTCCAGAAACTTCTTTACCTATCTCTTTATATACAAAATAAAAGCCATTTGAAAAATCCAAAAAAATATAATAATCAGCCCTTTGAATCTCATATTTTTTATCTGATAATTTTGTCATATAATTAGAATCTGTATAAAAATAAATATTTTCATTATTTAATGTTATATCAACTGTAACATCTCCATTATCATTAATATCTATACTAACAACAGCATCTACATAAAAGCTATTAAATATAACTTCATCTCCTAAATATGTGCCTTTATAATTAACAAGCTCGCTTAAATAAGAAGTATTATTTTTTCTGCATGCTATCAAAAGAAAAACTACAAAAAATATTTTTAATAATTTTCCCATAAATAATTCCCTTGATAATAATTTATAATAAAATTAATTATCAATATTTTTATTTTTTATTATAAAAAATTATTGCTTAGTTAAATTACCAGAATAATTGTATGAACCTTGATTATATAATAAAAAAAAGCCCACTTGAAAAATCTAATGATAAATATTGACCTGCACTATTAACTTCAAACTTAGTGCTTGATAGTTCTTTTACTAAATCAGCATCTGCATAAAAATTAATTGTTTGATTAGACCATTTTATTTCAAGAGTAACTTTTCCGCTCTCTTCAACTGTAATTGCAGCAACAGCATCTATAGCACTTCCATTATATGTAATATCATTTGCAGTATATGTGCCTTTATATTTAATAATATTATTTACTGAAGTATTATTATTTGTACAGCCTATAAAAACAAAAACTACAAAAATTATTTTAAATAAATTACTCATAATTTGAACTCCATATAATAAAAATCATTGTTTATTAAAATTATTTAACATCACAACACTAATAAAAGCTAATACAGATAATACAGCTCCACCAAAACCAACCCATTTAAGACCAAAACTATTAAATATGCTGCTTCCAACAAATGAACCTAAAGCTATACCAAAATTAAATGAAAAAGAATTATTAGAAGAAGCTAAAGTAATGCAAGAAGGATAATCTCTCTCAGTAAAATCTAAAATATTTAATTGTACAGGAGAGTTCATCAAATACATTAAAAAACCTATACATAATATCACTACAGCAGAAGTTATATAATTATTAAGAGCAAACGGCAAAACAATCATACATATA